>NZ_OY782777.1 GCF_963678245.1 uncultured Sunxiuqinia sp. | reverse complement strand
TGTAGTGCTCATCAATTTGCGCATTGATTTTAAAATTAGTCAGAATATGGACCAACCCTAATGACTGACCACGAGAAATCGATTGTCCAATTTCGGCATCCAACAATCCAAGCTGACCATCAGCGGGTGCTTTTACATTCAGATTTTCCAGCCGCTCTTTAGCCATTTGCAAACTCAGTCGGTTATTCTCCAAACTCTCGTTCATACTTTTTTGCTGGTTGGCTCTAAAAATAGAGTCCTGAACCATTTTTTGATAAGTCAGGTCTTTTTCACGTAAAGCCAACTCATAATTTTCCTTTGCCTGCAGGTAATCTTCTTTTGCTACCAAATTTTCTTCAAATAAGCGATCGTATTGCCTGTATTTTCGTTTGGCCTGTACCACTTTCAAGTCAATCTCAAGCTTTTGCTGTTTATTTTGAAGTTGTTGTTGTTCAATCTGTATTTGCGTATTTCGAAGCTCATTGGCATGGTAAGCGAGTTGCGACTCACTATTCATAATGGTGGTATTCAAGTCGGTGTTCCGCAGTTTTAAAATTACGTCTCCTTTTTTAACCATCTCGCCTTCTTCAATATAAATCTCTTCTACTTTTCCGCCTTCTTCAGCATCAAGATAAATGGTTGTAATTGGTTCCACCTGACCGATAATGGTGATGTAATCATTAAACTGTCCGTCGTCAACCCTACTGATCGTTAGTTTTTCGCGCTCAGCACGAAACACTGACCGATGATCAGAAAAAGCCAGTTGATAGATCAGGAACATAAATACAAAAATGCCTCCTGCTATGTAAAAGTGTTTTTTCTTTAACCCTTTTTTCTTCTCTATAACTTTGTCCATCGACATATCAAAAAAATTAAAATTTCAAGTTTAAAATGAACCTTCCCAAAACCGGATTCCTTTATAAAAATCAACGATACGTACTTTAATCCGCCACTGCAATTGAGCTCGCAAGTTCTGGCTTTTCGCCTCAGCTAACCTATTTTTTACGGTCTGCAACTCAATCACATCAATAATTCCTTCTTCGTATTTGCGCTGCGCCACATGGTAAGCTTGTTCGTCAGCTTCCACTTGTTTACCAGTTTGGATATATTCGCGAAACAAAGCTTTTAAGTCACGCGCATTATTCAGCAACTCGTAGTATACTGTTTGTCGGTAACTATCGAGCTGTATTCGTGCTTGCTCTTCGGCCAGTTTCGCCTGGCGGTATTCATTTCTGATTTGATTTTTCTGAAAAATCGGAATTGAAATTGAAGCTCCTAAATACTGGCTCATATTGTTGTCAAATTGATCGGCATAGGAAATTGTATTTCCTTCAGCATCCCGGTTTGTTTCATAGTATCCACTGTTCACTGAAGCGTTGAAGTAAATGGAGGGCAAGAACTGCCCGCGAACCATGTCCAACCCTTTTTCAGTAGCATGCCACTCCGCTTCAGCAATTTTCACATAAGGCGAAAGCTCGACAAAAGAAGCATAGAGAGAGTCTGCTGCCACCGATAAATCGGATGCAACAACAGGCTCTTCTATACCAATTTGCATGCTGTTTAATTCACCGACAGGCAAGTTCATTTGCTGCCGAAGCCGTAATTTTGCTTCTTCTTTTGTGTTTTCCGACTGAATGAGATTCAACTTTTCCTTTTCATAGGTCGACTGCATTTCTGCCAGATCGGTCTGGGCTTTCAGCCCGGTTTCTATATATGTTTCTGTTTTCTTCAGGATTTGTTCGGATAAATCCATTTGCTCGCGGGCAATCTCAACCATTCCACGAAAATAAACAACATCATAATAAGCCGTTAAAATGCTAAATGCGAGGTCGTCTTCATGATAAACCGTCCTCCATTGCGCCGCCTTGTGTTTAAATTGTGAATACGCAATTTGATTTTTCTGAATAAAACCGCGAAACAACGTTAAACTCGAACTCAAGCTATGCGAATTACTAAAAACTTCAGTGTTTACTACGTCGTTGGTATTGGGATCAACCGAGCGGCCAAAACTCAAATCGGCTGATGATGAAGCGGAGATTGACGGTAAAAAATTCAACTTAGCTTGCGAAGCATCAATTTTTGCTGATTTTTCACTCAACGACAAAAGATGCTGATCCAGGTTATGCTCCAGCGCATAATTGATGCACTCATTCAAACTCCATTTATCCTGAGCATTTACATTTCCAATCAGGAAAACCAATCCGGCGAGCAGCAAATATATTCTTATCAACTTCATATTTTCTATTTTCAACACCATAATTATAGCGATTACAGTGCCAAAACATTAAACGCTTAATAAGCAACACATTAATACAAAAAAGTCTTTTCGACTGTAAATTTTATTGACATGGATCTGTAAAATTATTTGACAGACTATTGCTATTTATTTACGGGTCATCTAATTTTGAAATAAAAATGACCACGGGAAATATCCTCATAGTTGACGATAACAAAAGTGTATTGAGCGCACTCGAAATTTTACTTTCCAGTGAGTTTGAGATGGTCAATTGTTTATCAAATCCCAATCTGATTACGACAGAATTACGAAAAAATCAGTACCACTTGGTTTTGCTCGATATGAATTTCAAAGCCGGAGTAAATACTGGAAACGAAGGCATCTTCTGGCTCAATCAGATCAAGGAGAAACACCCTGAAATTTCGGTGGTACTAATTACCGCTTATGGCGACGTAGAACTTGCGGTAAAGGCTTTGAAGTCCGGCGCCACCGACTTTATTTTAAAACCTTGGGACAACACAAAACTATTAGCAACCATCCGTTCGGCCATCCAGTTGAGCATGTCGCGCGAAGAAGTGAAACACCTTCGCTTAAAGGAAAAAGAACTGAAAAAGGTAATTAACCGCGAAGAAAAGTTCATTATTGGTTCGTCCCCTGAACTGATGCATGTTTTAAAGATTGTGCGAAAAGTAGCCAAAACTGACACCAACGTGCTGATTACCGGTGAAAATGGAACCGGAAAAGAGCTCATTGCCCGGGAAATTCATCGCCTATCGAACCGGAAAAATGAAATGCTGGTTGATGTTGACATGGGGGCTGTAAGCGAATCGCTGTTTGAAAGCGAACTGTTTGGCCACGTAAAAGGAGCCTTTACCGATGCTCGCGATAACCGTTCAGGGAAGTTTGAGGTCGCCAACAAAGGATCACTTTTTCTGGATGAAATTGGAAACCTCTCATTTCATTTGCAGGCCAAACTATTAGCAGCAATTCAAAATAGGGTAATCACTCGTATTGGATCCAACCAAACGATACCGGTTGATATCAGGCTAATTTGTGCTACCAATAAAAACCTCCCTGAACTGGTTGAAAAAGGGCTCTTTCGCGAAGACCTACTTTACCGCATTAACACCATCCAGATTGAAGTTCCTCCATTGCGAGATCGCGGAAATGACATTTTGGTTTTAGCTGATTTCTTTCTGAAAAAATACGCTTATAAATACGACAAGACATCATTAAAACTGAACAATCAAGCGCAGGACAAATTATTGAAATACCATTGGCCCGGAAACATTCGGGAATTGGAGCATAGCATTGAAAAAGCTGTAATTTTAAGCGAAAATAACATCTTGAAATCTGACGACTTTTTCCTTCGTCCGGTAACAGGAATAAAAAACGAAACCGACACGCTTAGGCTCGAAGAAATGGAAAAACGCATGATCATACTTGCACTGGAGAAAAATCCCGGCAATGTGACCGCAGCAGCTGACCAACTCGGGATTACCCGACAAACACTCTATAATAAAATGAAAAAATTCCACATCGGATGAAACAGTCATTTCTAATTAATGTTCTGAGTCGGCTACTGCTAATAATTGCCGTAGCCATAGGAATTGGCTGGGCATTTTTTGATGCCAATCAGTCAATAGTCGGAATTGTGTTGTCGCTAGCTTTGGTCATACTTCTCTTCAACGTACTTCACTACCAGAATCGGATAAACGAGCGAATCAATTATTTTTTTGAGGCCGTTAAAAATGAAGACTTCAGCTTAGCATTTCCTGCTTACAAAAACGACAAAATTATTCAGGAACTGAATACGCATCTGGCCGATGTAAATAAAAAAATCCAACAGATTCAAATGAAGAATTACCAGCAGGAACAATATTTCCGGGCCTTGATTGAACATGTAGGAATCGGCATTTTATCGTATGACGAAAACGGCTTTGTGGTTCACGCCAATAGTGCTTTGAAAAAATTGCTGGGACTAGGTCAGTTTACCCATCTCAAACAGTTGGAAAAAGTTGATAATAAACTCGCACAAATATTACCGCAGATTCAGGAAAACGGCCAACGACTGATTTCGTTCAACAACAAGCAGGGTAAGGTCAACGTATCAATAAAAGCGACTACCTTTCTAAATAAAAACAAACCAACGACATTGCTTTCAGTGCAAGACATCAATAAGGAACTGGATGAAAAAGAGTTGGATTCCTGGATGCGACTGATTCGGGTGCTAACCCATGAAATTATGAATTCGATTGCTCCAGTAACGTCTCTGTCTGAAAGCTTGAGCAATTTTTTCACCAAAGAAGGTCAGCCAATTTCGCCTGACCAAATTAATGAGAAAATGATTAACACAACAATCCGCGGCCTGGAGGTTATCAAAGAGCAAGGCAACGGCTTGATCACATTCGTTGAATCATACCGAAAACTAACACGTTTGCCGAAACCGGAGAAGAAGCTCATTCCGGTTGGTAACTTACTTGAAAAAACGGCTTTGCTTCGTCGCTCAAATTTGACAGACAACAAGATCCGCATTAACGTTAATACCCAGAAAAATAAGCTGTTGTTGCTGGCCGATGAAAAATTGATTTCACAAGTACTAATCAACCTGGTGAAAAACGCAGTGGAGGCTCTTGAAGGACAAGAAAAGGGTGTCATCGAACTGTCGGGCAGAGAAAATCAAAACGGTGAAGTTGAAATTCTAGTTCGTGATAATGGCCCGGGGATCTCGCCGGAGTTAATCGACGAAATTTTCGTTCCGTTTTTTACCACACGTGAAAGTGGTTCAGGCATTGGCCTCAGCCTTTCACGCCAAATCATGCGCATGCATGGCGGAAGCTTAAAAGTAAACTCCATACCTCAAAAAGAAACTTGCTTTATTTTGCAGTTTAGCTGACTATACTCATTGTTGTAATTTTAGAATAAACACTATCTTTGTTTTTACCTGACTATAAACCTACTATCTGGCTCAATATTCACCTCTCCGGAAAGTAATGGGGGTTACTTCTGAGAGCATTGAAATCAACCTATTTATATCGATTTACTGAAACTTTACAACTTTAATACATTACAATGAAAAAGCGAATTTATTTTCCGGCAGTGCTGCTTGTTTTAATAGCAACGGCGTGCGGAACCGGACAACAAAAACAAAACAACGAATCAATGGGAAACAATCCATTATTATCAAAAAGCAGCTTGCCATATGGAGCACCTGATTTTGCAGCAATTAAGACCGAACATTTTCAACCAGCCATTGAGGCCGGAATGAAGGAACAGATAGAAGAAATCGAACAAATTGCTAATAATCCAGAACAACCAACTTTTGAAAATACACTGGTTGCCATGGAAAAAAGCGGACAAACATTGAGTCGCGCTTACGGCGTATTTGGACTACTGGCAGGCGCGAACACGGATCCTGACATTCAACTCATTGAGCAAGAAGAGGCTCCAAAATTGGCTGCTCACTCCGATGCGATTTTCATGAACGATAAGTTATTTCAACGTGTAAAAACCATCTACGAGCAACGTGAAAATCTTGACTTGGATGCAGAGTCAGTTAAATTGATTGAATATTATTATCAACGATTTGAAATAGCCGGAGCCAATCTTTCAGACGAAGCCAAAGAAAAGATGAAAGTGTTAAACGCTGAGGAAGCAAGCTTGAGCACCAAATTCAGCAACATCATGGTTGCGGCAGCCAAAGCGAGTGCACTGGTGGTTGACGACAAAGCCCAGCTAGACGGACTTTCGGAAGGCGAAATTACGGCAGCTGCCCAAAAAGCTGAAGCAGCTGGCCTAATCGGAAAATACATGATTCCGATCCTGAATACTACACAACAGCCAGCATTACAATCGCTAAAAAACCGTGACACTCGCCAAAAATTGTTCGAAGCATCCTGGAAACGCGCTGAAAAAGGTGACGAGAACGACACCCGCGAACTGATTGAGCGACTAGCCGAACTCCGCATAGAAAAAGCGCAGCTGATGGGATTCAAAAATTACGCTGAATGGAAATTGCAAAACCAAATGGCAAAAACTCCTGAAGCTGCTGAAGAACTACTAGGCAAACTAACAAGCGATGCAACTGCTAAAGCCAAAAAGGAAGCTGCAGATATTCAAAAACTAATCGACAAACAAAAAGGCGGGTTTGAACTAAAAGCCTGGGATTGGAACTTCTATTCGGAACAAGTCCGAAAAGAAAAATACGACCTGGATCAAAGTCAGATTAAACCTTATTTTGAGCTGAATAATGTGGTAAAAAACGGTGCGTTTTACGCAGCAAAAAAATTGTACGGTATTTCTTTTAAAGAACGCAACGACATTCCGGTTTATCAGGATGATGTGCGTGTATTTGAAGTCTTCAACGAAGATGGCTCATCAATCGCTTTGTTTTACACCGACTACTATAAACGCGACAACAAATCGGGTGGAGCCTGGATGGGCAACTTGATTGAACAATCAAAGTTGCTGGGCAACAAACCGGTTATTTATAATGTCTGTAACTTTGCAAAACCGGCACCAGGCGAACCTGCCTTAATCAGCTACGACGACGTAACAACCCTATTCCACGAATTTGGACATGCCTTGCACGGTTTATTTGCCAACCAGCAATATCCAAGCTTGTCGGGCACCAACGTGTCGCGCGACTTTGTCGAGATGCCATCGCAGTTTAACGAACATTGGGCATTGTACCCGACCGTATTTGCCAATTACGCTAAGCATTACAAAACCGGCGAACCAATGCCACAAGAATTAGTTGAAAAAATCAAGAAGTCGGCTACTTTCAACCAAGGTTATGCGTTTACCGAGTTTTTAGCTGCTGCCGTGCTCGATTTGCAATGGCACACTCTTGAAGCAGGCGACAAAGTGGAAGATGCTGATGCTTTTGAACTGGCTGCCTTGAAGAAAACCGGCATGTACTTAGAGCAAGTTCCTCCCCGCTATCGTTCGAGCTATTTTAATCACATTTGGGGTGGCGGCTATGCTGCCGGCTACTACGCTTACTGCTGGGCCGAAGTGCTGGACAACGACGCCTTTGCCTGGTTTCAAGAAAATGGTGGACTGACTCGCGAAAATGGTCAACGTTTCCGTGATATGATTCTCTCGCGCGGCAATACTGAAGACCTTGGAAAAATGTTCCGCGACTTCCGTGGTCATGATGCAGACATTAAGCCATTGCTTAAAAAGCGTGGATTAATTTAATCGCCTTCGAATTAAAAAATTGACACCATAAAAAATCCGGCCTCTTCTGAGAAAGGTCGGATTTTTTTGTCTCCTATGGATAAGTTTATCAAGCTACTTCCGGGTCGGGCAAGGCAATTGCAATACAAAATAAGCTATCACCAAAAGAGGATTCATAAATGCCAATACCGCAAATACGATTCGGATAATAACCGGATCCAACTCCGGATTAATGTATTCTGAAAATCCGCCACAAACTCCGGCTATTCTTTTATCGTATGATTTTGTTAATCTTTTCATCTTGTTCTTCTTTTAATCACCAATTGTCATATTCAAACCAATTTCCTGAATTCCTTCGATATCATCAATGTCAAAATTTCCAAAAAATGAAATCAGAAATTGCATGTCATCCTCTTCTTCATTTTTAATGAAAATGTGAAATTCTTTCGCTTTACGTTTATTTCCTAGCATCCAGATTTCAGCGTCATTGTCGTCATCAACCTCAACAACCCGATTGTAGGCCGAGGGCAGCATTCTCGAAGCCTTTTTAATAAATTCTGTTCCACTCAAACTTCCCTTGGTCGGATTGTATGACATAAAACGAATCTCATTCAAATCGCCCTTAATCGTTTTGCCTTCATCCAAATCAATATTAAAAGCATCGGTCATACTTTTGGTAAAAGCAAAGTAGGTAACACCCGGCTTATTTCTGAATGAGTCGAATATTTTGTCCGACTTACTTTGTCCCAGCACAACACCCGTCGACACTAGAAAAAGTAGTACTAATATGATTTTAAATTGTTTCATAGTTTTATAATTTTAGGTGTCCTTTCCAGAGATTTCCCCGAAAGTCAATCTCTGGAAATAAAAACACAAGGACACACAATTTATTCATTGTTTGCTGAGTCTTCCTTCAATCCAAGTTCAGTCATTTTCCAGTATTTACCTACCATATCGCCATCCCAGGTATTCGAAGTATTTTCGATATCATAAATAATTTTGACCAGGTTATCTCCCAGAAAGACTCTTTTGTTTTCAGGAACTTTCACGGTAATATCTACCTCTTGTTGCAACCATCGGCTACCGTCAGCCAACCGGTAATAAGGGTCAAAATAGATGGTTGAATCGCTCAACTGATATTGATAAACGATTTGCTGAACATTATCTTTTGCTTCTTCGGAGCTTGCTCCGCGCGACTTTTTACGCACCAGAATCACGAAATCATCGGTATTGCTTCGTTCCACATCCAACCGTGGTCTGCCAAGCAACGTTGTTTCTCCGTTTTCTGTAACTACTTTCATTCGGTCAAGATCCATGTAGTAGTTCTTGCGTCCACTGTAATTGTCGTCAGCCAGCTTCAGGTACATGGTTTCGCAACTATCACATTCTATTTTATTGCTTTCGGCAACGGTTGTTTGTTTACTGTAATCATTTACTTGTGACAGTGAAACTACAATCACGGTAACCAGAGCAACCAGCCAAACTCCCAACGCTCCCAAAAAGATTACCTTGTTATTTGTATTATAACGGAACACCATTTTTGTCCCGATAAATAATATTCCAAGCAATGGAATGCCAACCAAAAAGCCAACGGCTATTAATAAAACAGTCAAGGACCCTGAACTGATAAAGTAGTTGGCAATTCCGGGAACATAAAATTCAGGTCCTATTCCAGCAATCCATGGAGCAGCATCCATAAAGGAATGACCGACAATCATAGAAGTCAGAAAAGTGATTAGAGAGATAAAACCGAATAAAATCATCAATACTCCAAAAATGATGATGAGTACTTTCAAGCTTACCCGAAGAACGCTGTATAGAACATCGCCAAAACGGCCGGCATTCTCTTTTCCTTTATTATAAGAATCAGAGCTTTTAAATTTTTTGTAGCTGGCTTTTACTTCATCTACTTCTTCTTTGATCGATTTTTCAATGTTTGAAACGGTAGCTTCCTGCCCCCTCATTTCCAACTTTTGAGCCGTTGTACAAGCCTTTGGTACTGCAATCCACAGTAACAAGTATACTGGAATAATGACCCCACTTGTCACAAATATTAATATAAAAGTGATAATTCGAAGTATGACTGGATCGATCCCAAAGTATGCACCCATTCCACCGCAAACACCTCCAAAAACCCGACTGTCCGGATCACGATACATACGTCGTTTGACTTTTCCGGCCGTTGTGTAGGTTTTATCTTCGCCTTTGGGCTTTGATTCTTCTGTTTCGTCTTCATCAATTTCACCTTCCATGAAATCTTCAGGTTTACCCATTCTTGCCATCACTTCATCAACCCATGACTCCTGAATCACATTTTTGTCACCCTTTTCCATCTTCTCGTTGAAAAGTTCAGCAATTCGGGTTTCTATATCCTGCAATATTTCACGGCCCTCTTCGCCTGAACCGAAATGCTGATTTAGCATTTGCAAGTATTTTTGCAGCTTTTGGTAAGCATCTTCGTCAATGTGAAAAACGCTGCCGCTAATATTTATTGTAAATGTCTTTTTCATCTCTGTTTGTTTTTGTGCGTTTGTGCTTTTGTTTTCCGTATTGTTTGTTACGATTTGCTTTTCTTAATAGTACCAACAGCTTCAACCAGTTCATTCCACGATTTTCCCAGCTCTACAACAAACTCGCTTCCAATGTCTGTAAGTTCGTAATACTTGCGTGGTGGTCCCTGGGTCGATTCTTCCCATTTGTAAGCCAGCAAACCGGCGTTTTTCAAACGGGTGAGCAAGGGGTAAAGGGTTCCTTCAACTACGATCATCTTCGAATTTTTTAATTCGTCAATAATATCGCTGGCATAAAGGGGTTTCCCTTCTAGTACTAACAATATGCAGTACTCCAAAACCCCTTTTCGCATTTGTGCTTTTGTATTTTCGATCTTCATAATTCTTCCCTTTCATGTCTGTTTAAAATTGGATCTGTCCGCCCGTCCAATAAACTACATTCTCCAGTATCTATCGCTAGTCATCCATGCTTCCAATTTCAATTCTTTGTCTTGATCTGTTGCCAGTGCACTGTTGAAGTGATTATCATTTTTCATCCAATCTTCAATCTCAAGACTTTTCTCAGCTTCCGGTGTTGCCAGGTTGATAAAAGAACCAAAGTAAACGTCATCGGTCATCCATGTTTCTAGGTTCAACTCCGGATCAACAGCTTGCTCGAAATAAAAAGTTGAGCTTGATGCTTCGGTCGGCAAGTTACTTTCTCCTGCGTTCATATCGGCTGCTGATTCTTCAACCATCAATAGGGCTACTTGTCCAAAACTGTTGTTGGTCAATAACTGTTTCCAAAATCCTTGTGCACTGACTGTAAAACTAATTAATACAAAACTAATAATTACTGCTGCACTTCTTAACAATACTTTTTCAACTTGATTGTTTCTGTTTTCTGTTTCGTTGTTTTGTGTTTTCATGATTTGTCCTCCTGTGCTTTTGTTTCTGTTTTCTGTTTTCTGATGCTTTTGTTTAACTGCTTTTGCTTTGAGAGCTTATTGTTTTCTGTTTCTGTCTTTAAGACGATTGTTTTTTGTTTTCGTTACACTCTGTATAGAACTCTTCTTAAACTATTTCTAGTCTTTACCTTGAATTCGGTAATACAAATATACAAACATTAAATGGTTCTATGCAATACAAAGTACTTTATTTTTTTGAACTATTTTCAATAAAGCAATGCTATCACCTCACTTATTGACACTTAGAGGTGTAAAACAATTTTGTGTTTTTTTGATGAATTCAGAAAAAAACAGGAATTCTCATATCTATTTTATCAGGCGACAGGGAAAAATGACAAAATAAATTTTTAATAGAACCGCTAAATGGAAATTTCTCTTCCTTTTTTGAGGTTTGAAAAAGGAAGCTTTCCAAGCATAATTTAAAAAGGTTCTATACTTAACTTAGAATTTACATTCTGTTAAAATCTATACTTTTCCTTTGCAGTGGTATAAATAATTTAACAGTGATTAACATTTTCAACTGTGGGGGTTAATAAGATGTTGAAATCCGGTTCATATCTATTTCTTAAATATCATTTATTATGTATTTGAAATTTAATACATTAACGGGACTCATTTTCCAAAATTATATTCTATGAAAACACAACTTTTAAAAATTACCTTTTTGGCCATATTGGCTTTTAGTTCGCTAGTGGTCTTTTCACAGGGACTCACGACGGCAGAAATAAACGGTTCTGTTAGCGATCAAAATGGAGAAGCTCTTCCCGGAGCCTCTGTTGTAGTTCTTCACAACCCCACTGGAACACAAAACGGGACAGTGACAAATCAAGAAGGACTTTTTAGATTACCTAACTTAACAGTTGGAGGGCCTTACACGATTAAAGTATCTTTTATTGGATTTCACTCATTCACCGAAGAGGGAGTTTATCTAGCACTAGGACAAAGCTACAAGATTAATATCAAGCTAACTCCTGATAACCTGGAGATACCTGAAATTATGGTTATGGGGTCTGGTATTGATAAACATGACTTATTTGATGGTAACCGAACAGGAGCTGAAACCGTAATCAACAGGGAGCAACTAGAAAACCTCCCTACTTTAACAGGAAATCTGAACGACTTCTTACGTTTAACACCACAGGCAAACGCTAACGGAGAAGGTATGTCAATCGCCGGAGGTAATAACCGCTACAACTCTCTGATGATTGATGGAACTGTAAATAACGATGTTTTTGGGTTAGCTGCAAATGGAATGAACGGTGGTCAAGCTGGAGTTTCACCAATCAGTGTTGAGGCAATTGATCAGTTCCAAGTTGTAATTGCACCTTTTGATGTTCGCCAGAGTGGTTTTGCCGGTGGTGGTATTAACGCTGTTACCAAAAGAGGAACCAACGAAGTAAAAGGATCAGTTTACTACAAAGTAAGAAATGAAAGTCTTGCAGGGAAAACACCTGGAGATGTCGATAAACGCGAAAAGCTGGCTGATTTCTCAGCAAAACAATATGGTTTTACTGTTGGTGCTCCAATCATCAAAAACAAACTTTTCATATTTGCGAATGCTGAAATCCAACGTGATGAAACTCCAAAGCCATTCAACTTTAGCGACTACCGAGGAGATTCTGATAAAGCTACTCTCGATCAAATTTACGACAAATTACAGGGCTATAGCTACGACGCCGGTGCTTATGGAGATGTAAAATCAAAACTAGATGGTGAAAAATTCTTGGTGAAATTGAACTGGAACATTAGCGACAAACACAGTTTAATGGTTCGCCACCAGTACACAAAAGGAGAAAGCTCGTCACCAAGTTCTTCAAATTCAAACAATATTTACTTTGCCAATACTGGAGTTCTTTTCCCATCAACCACAAATGCTTCGGCTCTTGAGTTTAACAGCCGATTTAACGATAAGTGGTCGAACAACCTGAAGATTGGCTACACACACGTATTCGATGATCGTGCACCAATGGGAGAAAATTTCCCGGGCATAACAATTAGTGATGGAAGTGGTAAAATCCATGCTGGATCGGAAGTCTATTCAAGTGGAAACCAACTCAAACAGTCCATTCTTACTATTACCGACAATGTTCAGTTGTACTCCGGTAAAAATACTTGGACTATAGGTACACATAATGAATTCTATTCTATTTACAACATGTTTATGAGAAAAGCATTTGGAGACTATAGCTTTGATAGTACCGATGACTTTTTAAACGGAACTCCATCTTATTACAATATTGGCTATTCATTAATTGATGATATTCGTGGCGACGGATCAGCTGCTGCTGCCGATTTCAACGCAATACAATTAGGCTTGTTTATCCAAGATGAAATTCAGGTGAACAAAGACTTGAAAATTACCGCCGGATTGCGTGCAGACGTATACTTTTTAAACAATGACCCAATCGCACGACCTGGCTTTAATTCGACTACGATTCCTAAATTGGAACAATACTACGATATGAAAGGTGCACAAGCGGGAAAAATGCCTTCAGGAAATATCATGTGGTCTCCACGTGTTGGTTTCAACTGGGACGTAAACGGAGACAAAACAACTCAACTTCGCGGTGGTGTTGGAATCTTCACTTCACGTATTCCATTTGTATGGCCTGCCGGCTCGTACACCAATAATGGAATGGTTATCGGCGAATACAAAAAATACGACAATATTACTTTTAATCCAGACTGGAAAACTCAGGAAAAAGGCGGATCAGATGCACCTTCAGGTAGTCAGATTGACCTATATGCCAAAGATTTTAAATATCCTCAAATGTTAAGAGGAAACATCGCAGTTGACCAAAAGTTGCCTGGTGGAATTATTGGAACTTTAGACCTAATGTACACCAAAACCATCAACAATGTACTTTGGAAAGATGTGAACGTGAAGCCAGCCTGGGGACGAGCAACCGGAACTGGAGACAACCGCCCGTTATACAAAACATATAGGAATGGTATTGATACAGAATACGGTCAAATCATGCTGGGAGACAACACAAATGAAGGATACACCTATAACATTACCGCGACCCTTACCAAACGCTTTGACATTGGTTTAGATGCGAACCTTTCTTACTCATATGGAAGAGCAGAATCGGTTTTTGACGGAACAAGCTCTCAAAACTCTTCGCAATGGAACTACCTGGTATCTAGTCCAGTTCCAAGAAACGAAGCCCAAGTAGGAAATTCAATTTTCGACATGGGATCAAGAGTTACCGCTTCGTTAACCTACCACAAAGAATGGTTGAAGCACCTAAAAACAACTGTCTCTTTGTTTTATAACGGACAGGATGGAAGCCGTTTCTCCTACATTTACGATGATTACTATGGAGACTTTACCAGTGAAGCATACAAAGGACCAGAACTAATGTACATTCCAATAAATCAAGACGATATCAACCTGGTTGATCCAACACAATGGGCTGCTTTAGATGAATTCATCGCACAGGATGATTACCTTAGCAAACACAGAGGTGAATATGCAGAAAGAAACGCTTCCAGAACTCCATGGACCAATATTTTTGACATGAAAGTAGTACAGGACATCTGGGTAAATTTAGCAGACAGAAAACAAACCCTTCAGTTTGGATTAGACATTTTCAATGTAGGAAACTTGATAAACAAAGACTGGGGACGTATGTATACGACCTCAAACAACAACATTGGACTAATCAAATTTGAGAAATTAGTCGCTGATCCAAGTACCGGAGACAAAACGGTACCAACATTCTCATACAAAAGCCCAAGCCCAAATAAATTTGAACCTTGGTATTTGGATGATTCTGGCATATCAAGTTCACTCTGGCAGGCACAATTTACAATGAGATATATTTTCTAAGATTAGAAAACAAAAAATAAGTTCGACCTAAACCAGGTTGGCATTTATATTATTACATGAATAAAAACCTGTGAAGCTCACTTCACAGGTTTTTTGTTTCCAAAATCCTCTTCTACATGTTTCTAAAAAGATTATTCGTATTCTCCAAAGAATTTTTTCCCTTGCTTTTAAAAAATATTTTTAAGAATTTTGCTACCTACCAGTACCAACCAGTTGGACTGAAACTAAATTTAATAAGATGAAAAGCTACAAACCAATTACACTTCTCATTCTGATTTGCTTAGGCATCTCGTGCTCAAACAAATATGAGAATGTTCCTTTTGAAGAACCGAATCCAAAACCCTGGGAAGACCCAGAAATTGTACAAATTAATAAAGAGGCTCCCAGAGCACATTACACTCCCTATGCCACTTCTGAACAAGCCATTCAGGACGAAAAATGGGAGTCTCCCTATCTGGTTTCGCTAAATGGAACCTGGCAGTTTCACTTGGCGCAAAACCCAAGCGAACGACCATTTTGGTTTTTCAAAGACGATTACAACACCAAGGATTGGGACGAAATAAGAGTGCCATCGAACTGGGAAGTGGAAGGATTTGACTATCCGATTTACACCAATGTCAAATACCCTCATGCCAAAACTCCTCCACTAATTCAGGAGAATTACAATCCTGTTGGTTCTTATAAGAGAACATTCGAAGTCTCTGCTGATTGGGAGGGAAAGGAAATTATTCTTCATTTTGGAGCCGTAAGTTCTGCCATGAATGTATGGGTAAATGAGCAATTTGTGGGTTACAGTGAGGACAGCAAAACACCGGCAGAATTTGATATCACGCCATTTCTCAAGGAAGGACAAAATTCGCTTGCTGTAGAAGTTTTTCGATGGAGCGATGCCAGCTATTTGGAAGATCAGGATTTTTGGCGCTTAAGTGGAATGACACGCGACGTTTTCCTGATGGCCAGAAACAAGCAAGCCATTCGTGATTTCAGAGTAACTGCTATGCTGGATGAAAATTACACCGATGGAAAATTTGACTTGTCAGTTGAACTGGAAAACACAACAGACACCTTTAAAACCGTCACACTGCAAGCCGAATTGCTGGAGGGCGACAAAGCCATCGCCAAATTTGAAAAAGAGGTAGAACTGGCAGAAGAGAACCAAACTTTATCTTTCAACACAAATATTCCCGAAGTAAAGAAGTGGTCGGCTGAAAAGCCAAATTTATACTTACTACTACTTACACTGAAAGATGCTGAAGGAGAAACTCTTGAAGTACTTCGTCAGGATGTTGGTTTCCGCACCGTAGAAATTAAGAATGCCCAATTGATGGTGAATGGCCAACCAATCTATGTAAAAGGAGTAAATCTGCACGAACACAATGATGTTACCGGTCATGTACAGGACAAAGAAACCATGCTGAAAGATATTGAGTTGATGAAAACTCACAACATCAACACCGTTCGGACATCGCACTATCCCGAACCCGAATTATGGTACAAGCTCTGTAACAAATACGGGCTTTATTTAATTGACGAGGCTAACATTGAATCGCATGGAATGGGCTATGGACCTGAATCATTAGCCAAAAATCCGACTTGGGGGAAAGCCCATATGGATCGCACCAAAAACATGTTCGAGCGCGATAAAAACCAGCCGTCGATCATTATCTGGTCGCTTGGAAACGAAGCCGGAAACGGAATTAACTTCATGGCCGACTACAAATACCTGAAAGAAGCTGACAGCACACGCCCTGTTCAATATGAGCAAGCTCACGGCGGCGAAAATACCGATATCAATTGTCCGATGTATGCCAGCATCGACCATATGGTTAAGTACGCAAAATCGAATCCTGAAAAACCAATGATCCAGTGTGAATATGCACACGCCATGGGCAATAGTGTTGGTAACTTACAAGACTATTGGGATGCTATTGAAAAGTACGATGCTTTGCAAGGAGGTTGTATCTGGGATTGGGTTGACCAAGGCTTGCTGACAACCAACGAAGAAGGTGAAGAGTTTTGGGCTTATGGCGGCGACTTCGGTCCAGACACGGTTCCATCGGATGGCAACTTCTGCCTAAACGGACTAGTTGACCCTGACCGTGGCATAAAACCTCCATTACTTGAGGTAAAAAAGGTTTACCAAAACATTGGCTTCACAGCAAAAAATCTAAGAAAAGGATCGATCGAAATTGAAAATAAATACGCTTTCACCAAGCTTACCGACTTTGATATCAGCTGGACAATTACAGCCGACGGAACAGTTATAAAACAAGGCAAGCTGGAAAACTTTGATTTAGCCCCCGGGGAAATCAAAAGAGTTAGCCTGAGCTATTCCATTCAACCAGAACCGAGAACAGAGTATTTCCTTAATTTCTCAGCAAAAACCAAAGAAGCAGAAGGCCTGATCCCTGCGAGCTACGAACTCGCGAAAGAACAATTTAAACTGCCTTTTGAAAAAGCAGCGCAAAAAGTTAATATTGAATCTTTCCCTGCATTAGATGCCAATGAGACAGACTCATCAATTACTATTAAAGGTGAAGGCTTCAGCCTCGCATTCAACAAAACATCCGGTGCTCTGGAGAGCTTCAAGTCGGGCGATACAGAAATGATTAAAATGGGGCCGATTCCAAATTTCTGGCGCGGACCAACTGACAACGACTACGGAAACAATCTGCCAATCCGCAGTAAAATCTGGAGAAAAGCCGGCGAACGTCGAAAAGTAAATGCGATTAAAATGAAAAGGGCTTCAGACAAAGAAGTGACTGTTAATATCTCATTCGACTTGACCGACGAAAACGGAAACAAAATTGCCGATTACCAATCGACCTACACCGTTTTGGGAAGCGGCGACGTATTTGTAAACAACCAATTTAAAATGGCAAGCGATACACTTCCCGAAATTGTACGCATGGGTATGAACTTGCAAATGCCACGCCAGTTCGACCAAATGAGCTGGTACGGACGTGGACCTCATGAGTCATATGCCGACCGCAAAACGAGCGCTTTTGTTGGCAAATACTCCGGTTCAGTTGCCGATCAGTACTGGGCATACTTGCGGCCACAGGAAAACGGTAACAAAACCGACGTTCGTTGGGCAACAATTACCAATGAAAGTGGCAAAGGATTGCTTTTTGTTGGCGAACCATTACTTTCGGTTAGCGCCCATCACAACATCATGGAGGACTTTGAATCGCCAATGCGAACCGATGGCCGCCAGCAAGATGGTGTAAAAGCAGTAAATCGGCATACTACAGATGTCAAACCACGCGACCTCACTTCGGTAAATGTTGATTACAAACAAATGGGTGTTGGTGGCGATAACAGCTGGGGAGCTTGGACTCACAAGCAATATCGACTAACTGAAAAAAGCTACAGTTACTCGTTCCGCATGCGCCCAGTCGATACAAATATTGATCCGGTTAAAAGTTCGAAACTGAAATTTGACGCTTATCTGTCCACTCCAAAGTCGTCGAATTAAGAACCAAAAAGTCTTCATCGACATTAATTAATATAAACGATCTACTAATTAGATAATCCCCGTCAAAACTGTAGTTTTGACGGGGATTCTTAGTTTAATCAGATTGTTAATAACACAGTCTGACATCTTCAAAATCAAAACATTTAAAGATTGTTATCTGTTTTTTTAGAGGAATTCTTAATTTTGCGCCCACGATTCTGAAAAAAGGAGTATTGAAGATGGAAAAGCTATTGATACAGGAGATGTTGGAGAAAAATGGTTTCATTGATGAAAAAATCGATCCGAAACTGAAATTGGTCGAAGAAATCAATCGACTGAAGAAGGAAAAAAATGCCGTCATTTTAAGTCATTTCTATGTTGAAGGCGACCTTCAAGATATTGCCGACTTCGTAGGAGATAGCCTACAACTGGCGCAAGCCGCCGCAACAACAGAAGCCGACATCATTGTATTTGTTGGTGTTCATTTTATGGCCGAAACCGCCAAGATTATCAATCCATCTAAAAAAGTTATCCTGCCCGACTTAAAAGCCGGGTGCTCACTGGCAGAATCAGCTCCTGCTGAAAAGTTCGCTGAGTTTAAAGCCAAATATCCCGATCATAAAGTCATTTCATACATCAATTGTACCGCCGACTTAAAAACAATGACCGATGTTGTTTGTACTTCATCCAATGCCGAAAAAATCGTGGAAAGCTTCCCAAAAGATGCGAAGCTGATTTTTGCACCGGATAAAAATCTGGGGAACTACATCAATAGCCTTACCGGCCGAGATATGGTGCTTTGGGACGGCGCTTGCATGGTTCATGAGAAATTCTCGATTGAACGGATCATCAAGTTGATGGATGAACATCCGGATGCCGAGTTTATTGCACACCCCGAATGTGAAAAGCCGGTTTTGTTACTGGCCAAACACATTGGATCAACCAGCTCGTTGCTTAATTTCGTTCAGGAAAGCGATTCCAAAAAATTTATTGTAGCAACTGAAAGTGGAATCCTCCACCAAATGCAAAAAGCTTGCCCCGATAAACTATTCATTCCCGCTCCTTCAACAGACGAAACTTGCGCATGCAGCGATTGCTCCTACATGAAGCTGAACAGCTTGCAGAAACTTTACATCTGCATGAAACACGAACAGCCCGAAGTACAGCTTTCTCCTGAAGTTATCGAAAAAGCAAAAGTGCCAATTATCCGTATGCTTGAAGTGTCGAAATAGCTGTTCAAAACTTTCAACCACATCACTATTTTTTAAGTATCGTAGGTTGATATTGGAAAAATATCGCCGAACAGCCCACTCCTATTGACTTTTAAACAACTACCTGTTGATTAGTTTTAGTGCGAAGGCACCAATCAGCACTTGCTGATTTCATATCTTCGTACTAAGCAAAAAAATATCTTATGCCATACCGGAGATTGCCAAACACAGACCAAGCGAGGATGAAAGCCATTGAAATGGCGCTGGAGAAAGGAAAACGTACTGCATTTAGTGAGCTGGCATTTGATGCCTTAACACTCGAAAAAATTCAAACCCTATATCCTCGACTATCAAACTCCATTCGTCAGCTACAAGCGAGCAAGCAAATACAGTTTGACAGATCCAACGAGTATGGCACCATTTTCAAAAAGGCCAAGCTTTACCTTTCGCACTTTGTACAAGTGCTGAATTTCGCGATTCTTCGTGAAGAAATGAAACCTGAAGTCCGCGAGTTTTATGGCATGCAAGCGAATTCAGCTAAAATCCCACCATTAAATCTTGAAAAAGATATCTTGGCTTGGGGCGAGCGCATTATTGCTGGTGAGCAAAAACGTTGCATGCAGGGTGGAAGCGCCATTTATAGTCCGTCTATCGCATTGGTAAAAGTTCACTACGAAAATTTTAAAGATGCTTTTCATCACCAAAAAATACTGCAAAACAATGTAGACCGTGCCACCCTAAAAGTGAAAGAAATGCGCGAAGATGCCGATACCCTCATTCAGGATCTATGGAATCAGATAGAAGAAAACTTTTCCGATCTCCCTGCAGAACAACGGCGTGAAAAAGCACAGGAATATGGTCTAGTTTATGTTTTTAGACAATCAGAATTAAAAAAAATGGAAGCTGAAAAGCTCCAGACAAACCTAAGCTTTAACTAGCAAAAGGCTTCTTTTTTAAAAGGTACAACAACAAAACAGACAGGACTATACCGACAATGGCCAAGCCGGCTGAACTGCCATACGAATCGGAATACTGATTAATTGCTTCAACCGTTTCACTCCCCTGCTCGCTATGCAGAGCTAACACTCCAATTGCATTATTAAAAAAATGAGCCAGTATTGGCAGCCAGAGAGAGCCCGAGTAAACCAGCAAATAGCCAAATAATCCACCAAGTAGCATGCGTGGTAAAAAGCCGTAAAACTGCATGTGCAAGGCACTAAACACAAACGCTGAAATCCAGATTCCCCAATGATAGTTTTTGGTCATTTGAGTGAAAATTTTCTGAATCACTCCACGAAATAATAACTCTTCACCAATGGCAGGAATTACAGCAATCATAAAAAGGTTGAATAGCAATCCCCAAACAGTTTCTACCTGAATAAACCGATCAATCATTTCGGTTGCGCTATCTTCCATGGTGCGCATCCAGTTTTCAAATCCAGCCATCGACTCCGGAAAGGTCATTTGCTGATTCAACTCGCCTAAAAAGCCCACCAAAGGTCCGGCAGCTAAAACAGCCAGCAATCCCAAAATAATGCTCTGGGTATCGATTTTCTGCCTTAAATTCAAATAAGAAACAATATTTCCGTCGTACAAATAAGCGATAACTAGCGGCGGCAACACAAAAAGCCCAACAGACTGTACCACCTGAAAGTACTTTAACAATGCGATTGTTGATGGATCGGAGAGATTCTCGCCGGATAGTCCATCCGTAATACCAGAAACTCCAATAACCGGAACAACAGCTAAAATTGAAAGTACAAACACCAGCAGAAAAGAAACCAGAATAATGAAAGCAGCAAAAATAAACTGAGACCAGGGATTCATCCCGCGAAATGCCGTAATCGCCATAATTGTATTTTTTTTAGAGGCCTAAAGATAGTTCCTGTTAAGCGAAAAAAAAACCGGGAAATATCACGCTGCCCTCCTCTCCGCTAACAAAAATCGAACTCACTCAACAACCAACAGTTAAGTAGGACATACGTTACCGCCAAATTTGTTTCCCAAGATCTCCATTAGTTTTTGAACCAACAGCTATTCTTTTATCATATCGCTAGATCCGAAACTTTACTCCCGACTGAGCACAGATTAATTTCCAAAAAATTACGCTGATAATTCTTTGAACTTCAGGGTTTGCCAATTCATCTTTAGCATTGCCTTTAATATACAATGCAGCCAAATTCAAGAAGCCGACCTCACCAGTGTAATCCATCTGCTCATTAATTACTTTTGAAGTAAGAGTATTTACCGGGTCCAGTTTTTCGAAACAGGATACTTCCCTAGCAAAAGACACGCTATGTCTTTTATTAAGTTTTTCATAATAATCCTCTTCGGATGAATACGCATGAGAATAAACATAAACAACGTTTGGGCTTTGGGTGGAACTTCTTAATTCTTCGACCTTATCTTCAGATTCAACATATCTAAAATCAGGGAATAAGCAGTAGCCGTTTTCTTGATTGAAAGTCATCAATTCTTTCGTTATTTCTTTCACCCTGTCGTCTACCGTTAGATTTAGATGAAAATTGGTTAGACCGTCAGAACTGACAAAAGTGTTGAAATAAGAGTTCATAAAACTAATATATGCCTCTTCTGCAACGTCAGTAGAATAAGTTGATTTTAAAGCTTCTGTAAAGTACCCCTCTATTGAATCAATGATTTTTCTGTATCGTTCCTCCTCATTAGTTGGACTATTAGAAGCTAGTACCAGACCATTTGAAAAGCATACAATGATTACTAACATTGTATATTTCTTTAAACATAAGCTTACTAATTTCATATTGCAATTTATATTTATTTTAAATGATAAGCATCTTTATTTTTACTATACTCAATTTGAATTACTTCGATCCCGCAACAGTACCTGACAAGCCTGTAAAAGGTTCGAGTACTAGTATTTAATTTTCTGGAGAAATATTTGGTATTGCCTTTTCCCTATTTACTAGTATTTCTTTCAATCTTTTGTAATTCTCAAGGCACTTAATATTTCCTTTAATAAAAAACGATATCATGTTACGTTCAACTTAAAACACAAGCAGCATAATTACCTGTATACAAATTATAGAATTAATATGCCGATTGATATGGAATTTTGTTCACTATTTCCCCGACAAACTGTTTCTCACCGTCATATTATTCAAAGTAGTTCAGGGATGTATCGATACAGAAAGTTCCATCTAAAGGAGATAGCATGCCATGATGGTAAACACACTCGTTTGTAATTAAATAACTACGAACGAGTTGATTTTAAAAAGATAAATCCTCAAATGTGGCAAATATTCATTCCTGAAGGAATTGACAAACAATTAAGTGAAAATCCAACACTTCCGATTAACAACTCGAAACTTGAAATGCTAAACTTCTACGTTTTTATATCTTTACGTCCTGAAATTTTGACAAAGTGAAGATTGGATCAATTGAATTAGGCGAAACACCACTGTTTTTATCGCCGATGGAAGAGGTTACTTACAAGTCGTTTCGAAATATTTGCAAGAGATATGGCGCGGATGTGGTATGCACAGAATTTGTCTCGTCGGAAGCACTAATTCGTGATGTGGAGAAGACCAAACAGAAGATGAGACTGTATCCCGAAGACCGGCCGGTGGCAATTCAGGTTTATGGCTCCAACATCGATTCGATGGTGAGTGCGGCCAAAGCTGCCGAAGAATTTCAGCCCGACTATATCGACATCAATTATGGTTGCCCAATGAAGAAGATTGTCAATAAAGGAGGAGGAGCCGGCATGCTGCAAGATCTGGACAAGATGCAAAAGATGACTGCCGAAATCGTAAAAGCTGTTTCGTTGCCCGTAACTGCCAAAACACGCATCGGCTGGGATCAGGATTCCATTTCGATACAAGAAGTGGCCGAGCGTTTGCAAGATGTGGGTATTCAGGCGCTAGCCATTCATGGTCGCACGCGCAAGCAACTGTACTCCGGCGAAGCCGATTGGAGCAAAATTGCCGAGGTGAAAAACAACCCGCGCATCAACATTCCAATCATCGGAAACGGTGACATCAATGGTGCAGAGAAAGCCAAGCAATGCCTGGATGAAAGCGGTGTTGATGGCTTGATGATTGGCCGGGGAGCAATTGGTCGCCCATGGATTTTCAATGAAATTAAGCACTATCTGCAAACCGGAGAGCTACTCCCACCACCAACGGTTACCGAAATTATTCAAAGTATCCGCGAGTTTGTGCAAATGACCCTCGACTGGAAAGGCCACGAACGCCCAACTATTTTGATGATGCGCCGCCACTTTGCTAAGAGCTTTCCGGGCTTACAGGATTTTCGCCCACTCCGTATCAAGTTATTACAAGCTGCGGAAATGGATGCTGTTCAGCAAATACTAGACGAAATTATTGAACACTATGGCGATATACGGGTTGATTATACAAACGTCAGTTTGAAATGAACAAGGAAGAATACAAAGATTTTTACAATGAGCAATCTTTTAAAAACAAACTTCAAAAGTTTGCTAAAACAGCCGGAATACAGGTAGTTTACTCAGCCTTGCTTTTGTATTACATGATGAAAGACCCATCGGTTCCCCTCCGGGCCAAAGTCATCATTGCCGCCGCTCTGGGCTATTTCATACTTCCAACCGACGCCATCCCCGATTTGGCTCCACTAGTTGGTTATTCTGATGATCTGGGCGTACTTATTTTTGCTCTTTCGCAAATCAGCGACAGCATTACTACCGAGCTTCAGGAAAAAGCGAAATCGCAACTTCGTTCGTGGTTTAATGATTTTGATGAAGAAAAACTGGACGAAATCCACGCTAAGATTTTCTAAAAACGATATCGCTGTGGTCGTCATCCTACAGTCGTTTCAGGATCGACATTACTTGACAAACAGCCCCTGAAACAGGCTCAGACCGACCTGTTAAAGTTATTGCTTTGTACTTTCAACACCTCACTCCATCCTCCTTCAAAACAGAAGATTCTATTCTTGGCATTGTTTTTGATTTTTGGTAAGCAACAAGCAATTAAAAGTCTCAAAGCCATGAAACGAACACTACTTACACTTGCAATTGTGATTGTTGCCTTCTTATTGAATCAGGAAACAGCATCGGCACAGGTAACTGTCGCCCAAAAACCAACTCCACCGGAGTACAAACTTTCGATAGCCGAAAAACCCGGAACAGACTACCAACAGATACCGGGACACTGGATCTGGCATAGGCCATCAAAAATGTACGTTTGGGTTGGCCCCCGGTGGGTTGAAAAGAAGGAAAATAAGAAATGGAGACCGGGGCATTGGCAGAAACAGTCAAAAGGTTGGAAATGGAATCCCGGTAAGTGGGAAAAAATTAAAAAAAAGAGATACTTTTTTAAGTAGTTGAGTTGTGTTTTTGTTTACTTGTTTATTACGTGTTTTTTTGAGTTATAAGGCCGGAGTCATCCGGCCTTTTTTATTTACAACAGGCCCTAGTCTATCTATCTTTATTACTTTTGTATTTCTAAACACACAAGATGGAGTTACTTTCCCCTTTCGATTTAACGGCTTTACAGTGGTTTTTCATGGCAGTTTGTGGCATGCTCATTGGCATGTCGAAAGTTGGGGTACCGGGGGTTTCTCTCATCGTGGTTCCCATTTTGGCTTTTATATTCGGCGGCAAGCAGTCCACTGGTGTTTTGCTTCCCATTCTAATGATGGCCGACTTGTTTGGTGTGGGCTACTATCGCCGTCATGCCGAATGGAAATACCTGATTAAAATATTGCCATGGGCCTTTGTTGGAGTAGGCATTGCCCTGTGGGTTGGTGAAGTGGTAAACGATGAACAGTTTAAGGACATTATTGCCATTGTGGTTTTCATTTGCATTGGCCTGATGCTTTGGAAAGACCGCACGAAAAACGGGAACTTTTTTCCTGACAGCTGGTGGTTCGCTGCACTCATGGGGGTTTTGGGTGGATTTGCCACCATGATTGGCAATGTTGCCGGTCCAATATTTGCCATTTATTTGCTGGCCATGCATCTGCCCAAAAACAACTTTATTGGTACAAAAGCCTGGTTTTTTCTGATCATCAATTTCTGTAAGTTTCCCCTGCATTTATTCGTATGGAATACGATTAGCTGGCAGAGTTTAAAACTTGATTTGCTCACACTGCCGGCTATCGCGTTGGGTGCATTTCTTGGAATTTTACTGGTGAAACAAATACCCGAAAAAGCTTACCGGGCAGTAGTCATTGGAGTTACGGCAGTTTCTGCCTTTTTATTGCTAATTTGAACTTGAATTAATCAAACGTAAATAAAAGCCGGCTCAACAAGAATAACAACAATCGATATGAAACGCTTACAACAATTTTTTAACAAACACACTGTCAAACAAGTATTGGACATTGGAACAGGCTCGGGTGACTTTATAAAAATACTAAACGATACTTTTCAAGGCGAGGCTGATATCACCGGGGTCGACCCCGGCGAGCAGTGGCTCAAGGAAGCCCGCAACAATTTCCCGCAGGAAAACATCCGGTTTCAGTGTATGAGTGGCGAAAAGCTGGCGTTTGACGATCATGCATTTGATGTGGTGAGCATGGCCAACGCCCTGCACCATTTGCAAGATACGACCACAACATTGAGCGAAATGAAACGGGTGATCAAGCCGAATGGATGGATCATTATTTGTGAAATTTCGGACGGCGAGTTGAATGAGTCTCAGAAAAATCAGCAGCTATTGCATCATTTCAAATCATTTGTCGACCGCCTGCACGGCATCTCCCATCGCGAAACCTACACCCCGGATGAGATCAATGCCATCATCACACAAACCCAAATTGACATACGGGAGTCGTTTACGCATTTAAAGATGAAGAAGCCCAAGTTTGAAGAACAAATTCTGGATGAAAAATACGAGCAAATGAAAAGCCTGCTCGAAGAACTACAAGGCCGTCCGGAGTATGAAACAAAAAAGGATCAACTCCCGCTATTCAAACAACGACTACAAAAATACGGCTTTCAAATGGCGCCTCAACATGTGGTGATTGGCCGGGTTGAAAACCTTTAATCCCATACGATAAAGTCAGCCACGAGCGGACTCTTTACGCCCAAAAAAAACAAGAATCTATTTTTTATTTGAAACAGCTCGTTTATCAGAATGTCACCAATCTACTAATCAAACACTCTTATTGAAACAAAATAACTGCTTTACGAATATGTTCAATTTTGTATCCCTGAAATTAACTTGAAGCGAGCAGGCAAACGTTCTTATACATCGGAAGACGACTATAAGCGAATTTCACAAATCAATCTTAATTATCCAATTCTGATCTCCGCCTTAACTTACCAACATACCTACAAATATCACCCCTGTTAGTAAGCCCCTCAAGCACATAAGTGTAATTCGTTTTCGGATCGGCCGCATAGAACTTAACGGTTGCTGTTCCTGATTCATCAATTTTTACATTTGGATTCCAATAAACAGTCGACCGCACGTCCGGATCCGTAGAAATTCGGATTGAATCGACCTCATATTTAGGCACATAAAATTCACTTGGTTTCTGATAACCAAGTGGCATATACTTAACCACTCCTGCCAACTTACGAGCACCGAAACTTCCACCCTCTTTAATATTTATCAAAATAACGCCACCCATTCCACCGCCACCTTGGCTGTACAAAGCAGCATTGGCGCCATTCATAACAACAAGTTTGTCAATCTCGGATGAGCTAATTGTAGAAAGAAAAGACATTTCTGCTATCATTCCGTCTACATAAATTTCGGCAGGTGCACTTCCTCCTCTTATAAAAATCTGGTCGTTCGAATATGATACACCAGGTAACGTTTTCACAATAAAATCAGCCGTTTGTCCAATCGGATATTTTTTTGCCAACGCCTCTTCATCAAGCACAGTGCTTGAGATTCCATATTCAACCATATCCTTCGTCCGTTTGTCAGTTCCTTTTACCACAAATTCATCCAACAGTACCATTCTTCCTTCACCTTCGAAAAATATCCTTTCCTGAGCATTCTGAAGCAAACTCGCTGAAAGTGGACTGACTCTCGCAGACAACCGGTTTTGGTTCGAAAATGGGGGAAATGAATCTTTATCAAGTTCAATAAATCCCGATGGCTCCTGCCGTATTTTAGTATATTTTTGAGATTGAATAGTAAAGACCGTACTATCCGGAAAATCCAGTTCATTAAATAAAAAGTTCCCCGCTTCATCAGCTGTTGTCGAAACAGAGATTAAGGGATCAACAGCCAAAGCTGTAATTGGTACCCCTTCCCGTTTTCCTAAAAGTGCAGTTTCATAGGTGCCAGAAAGGGTTTGTCCCACTTCCAGGAAACTTTTTGGCTTTTTAAGTCTATTATTAATGACATCGCCAACATTAAATCGCTGCCATCCTTGCGTCAACATCAGCAAGTCCAGATAATAATCTGTTTTGTAATCATCCTTCATAAAGTAAAATGCCGGATCTTCCACATGACCTTTCAAGTCAGACGTCAATAGCAAATTCGAATAAATATCATCGGCTAACGAATCAGTCTCTACAATCAAATCATCAGTCACTGACAAAGAGAAATTTCCAGTTCGCATAAGTGTGTCCTTACTTTGAAGATCTATGGCAAGCGTTACTGCTTCGCGCTTGCCATAATTGGCCTTATCAGACTGAACGGAAACAGCGACAGATTGTTCCTTTTTTAAAAAAGCTAAACGACTGGAAACCGGATTCATATTTCCGTCAACCAATACAAAATGAATAATTCCTTCAGGTAAGTTTTCGCTTGGAATGTTGTATTGCAACTTATCCACAAGCTGAGTGAAGAGTAAACTCTCACCTGAATGCGCCAGGATATAAAAAGGTTTGGGTAGATCTTCGCCTCTCCCCCGTATTTCAAGCTGCAAAAAACTGCCAAGCCTTCTAAGCGACAATGCCGCTCCCTGCGAAACCACCGGTGGCAAACTAAAGCGTTTTATTTGCCCTTTTGAGTTGGTCGCAAAAAACGCATAATCAGCATCAATAAGCGGTTTAATATTAAAAGCACCCATTCCCCGATGCTCACTTTTTACAAACGAAATGGTATCCGTTCCATTTTGAAGAATATACCCCGATACTTCAGTCGAATAGCCATCTTGTGCAATTGCTTTAAAAGCTATGTTCGTTTCTTTTCCTGCAAGAAACAAGCCTCCTTCCGGAAAAAACTGCAAATCAAAATCTTCTTTAGCATATGAAGGAATAAAAAATTTGTTGGTGTATTCTTTCGAACTTTTATCAAAAGCAACTTCCACAAATTGATTTTTCAGATCTGTACTTTCACGAACAAAATCAAATTTGATTTTTCCATCAGGCCCTGTTTTCCTTTTGAATGTCTCTGTTTCATTTTCATCCAACTTTACTTTGCAGATGATCGCTTCTCCATCAATCGCTTTTCCATATTGATCAGAGAAACTTACAATTGCAGTGGTTTCCCCATCTTTATCTGTTTCATAATCAATTTGTGAAATGATATCGCTTGGTTGAAGATTTACAATTTGGATTGCCTTTTGAAAAAAGAAATCCGAATCGTCGTTCAACATCCATGTCGTATAAGCCCGAATGGTATATTCTCCTTCTTGAAGCCCGGATTCCAATTTTATATTTCCAGCAAATGTTCCATCTTGCTGCTTAATTTTCTTCCGTGCAATAAGTTTTTCCGACTTATCAAAAAGTTCCACATATATAAAACGACTCCAGGCAAGCGGTGCATGTCCGGTTACAGTTACCAGATAACCTTTAAACCAAACTGTTGAGCCAGAACTATAGGTCGCCTTATCCAAATGCAGGTATAACTTTTCCATAGGAGGACGTTTCCCCATTTTTAAAAACTCTGAGTTTATCACACTCCCAATATCTTGACAATAAGTTTTTGAACTAAAAAATATAAACAAAAAGACAATGATAGATCCGAAAAATACTTGTTTCATGGTTATGATTAAAGGTTTTTTCAATTTTAGCATAATATTTAATCAACTCAAAGAAATCAAATATTTTTTAACAAATTAATTATGATTGCTTTGTCTAATCGTTCGGGAAGCGAAATATCATCGGCATCCATCCGGGCAATGTATTTGCCCTTTGCTTCGTGCATGACTCGGTTCATCGTAAAAATAACTCCTTGTTGCGGCTCTGAAAAAAGTTTGATCCGCGAATCTGCATGGGCAAATTGCCGTGCTATTTCGACGCTATTGTAGGTTGAATTGTTATCGACCAGCAGCAATTCAAATTCCTTGAATGATTGATCCAAAATGGATTGAATAGCTCGGGCAAGTGTTTGTTCTGCCTGGCAAAATGGAAGGACGACAGAAATAGGCGGATTGTTCTTCAATCGAAACATTAAATACGGCGGGTTAATTCGCGAAATACGCTTTCCAATCCGGCTTGCTTCTCGTTCATAGTCAGAATGACCAGACCATTGTCTACTGCAAATTGAAAAATAGCCGGTCGTAAATCACAGTTATCCGAAGCTGTTAGCAGCAGCACTTTTTCCGAAAGCACCTCAATCGTTTCAGCACCGACCAGCTTTTGCCAGGTTTCTTTTTGTATTGGAGTTGACAGCTCAACCAGTACTTGTTGTTTGGAGATCAACTGCATGGATCGAACCTGATCAACTGTACCATCAGTCACAATTTTTCCACGATTAATGATAATCACGCGGTTGCAAATAGCCTCCACTTCTTGCATAATGTGAGACGAAAAAAGTACAGTTTTTTCCCTGCTGATTTGTCGGATCAGCGAGCGGATTTCATCCAACTGGTTCGGGTCGAGCCCGGTTGTCGGCTCGTCTAAAATCAATACCGAAGGATCATGAATCAATGCTTGTGCCAGCCCTACCCGCTGACGATATCCTTTTGAAAGTGCACCAATCTTCTTGTGCTGCTCCAATCCTAATCCCGTCATTTCAATGACCTCAGCAATCTTTTGCTTTTTGTTTGAAAGTTTGTAGAACCCAGCGGCAAAACTCAACGACTCCCTGACATACAAGTCGGTATATAACGGATTATTTTCGGGTAAATAACCAATCTGGTTACGCAGCTGATAATTTCCCGGCGTCATGGCTTCACCATTCAAGATTACCTGCCCTTCGTCAGGAGCCAAAAATCCCGTTATAATCTTCATCAGGGTCGACTTTCCTGCACCATTCGGACCCAAAAAACCAACCAACTCACCGTCATCAAATCCAAAACTCACATTATCAAGTGCTTTCTGACTTCCATAGGTCTTCGTAACTGTTTCAACTTGTACTGGCATACAAAATAAAGTTTGATCAAAAGTAAGTGATTTCAAGCAAACCAAAAAGCTGATAAAATGGCTAAAAATTAAGCTTCCCGTAATGAATATGTCATTCTTGTTAGCTTTCTTTGCCATCCTGAAAAAGAATCAAGAAAAAAGAAAAACCTCGAGTTGTGTAAGAATCACACAAATACCGCCGAAATAAAACGATTTGTATTCGCTGTGCGTGGAATTTAAGCTTTGGGATTTTTTATTTCTTAACTTTAAATTAACTTTGTGGCGCTCAAACTAGAGGTGGTAATGAAAGATCAGAATTTTAATTATATCAAAGACTTAACGAAGTATCAACGTCAGGTAACCAGCCCTGCTCAAATCGGTAATGTCCCGATGGGAAGTGAATATCCTATACGTGTGCAATCGATGACCGACACAGATTCTCGGGATACAGATGCCACCGTTGAGCAAATTATACGGATTATTAAAGAAGGTGCAGACTACGTTCGCGTAACTGTAAAAGGCATTAATGATGCTGAAAACCTGAAAAATATCAAGAAGGAGTTAGTTGCCAGAGGCTTCGAAACTCCCCTGATTGCTGACATCCACTTTAATCCCCGTTTAGCTGAAGTTGCTGCACGGTTTGTATCAAAAATCCGAATTAATCCGGGTAATTTTTACGATAAGCGTGCCAGGTTCGAGCATCACTTATACACCGATGCCGAATACAAAGAGGAATTACGCAAGATTGAAGACCAATTTATTCCTTTCCTCGACATCCTGAAAAAAACCAATACGGCATTGCGAATCGGTGCAAACCAAGGATCGCTGTCAGATCGGATTATGAGCCGTTTTGGAGATACTCCTGCAGGAATCTCAGAATCGGTGATGGAGTTTTTGCGCATTTGCAAGAAAGTAAACTTCAACGATGTTGTTATCTCCATCAAGTCGAGTAATACCCGAATGATGGTGTACACCGTTCGCCTGCTCAACAAAAAAATGCGTCTGGAAGAGATGAAATTTCCCCTCCACCTGGGAGTAACCGAGGCTGGTGAAGGAGAAGACGGAAGAATCCGATCAGCTGTTGGAATTGGAGCTCTGCTGGTTGATGGCATTGGTGATACCATTCGTGTTTCGCTAACTGAATCGCCTGAAAAGGAGATTCCGGTTGCTCAAAAAATTATTGGACATGTTCAAACCTATAAAGGACATGAGCCCATCAAAGCACCTCTTTTTGCTCAAACCAACCCATTTGAATACGAACGTCGATCCGTTCGTCCGGTGATGGGCATGGGAGGCAAACAAGTACCGGTTGTTGTTGCTGATTTACGTGACAGAAGCATCTCTGAAATTCTTCCACTCCGCGGCAAGCAGATTCCGGAGTACTTTTTAAAAAATGATGAAGTACTGGATCTGGAGGGTAATTCGTATCCCATACTTTCAGTTGAAGAGTATTTGTTTGGTGGTTCGCATTGGGGACAGATGAAATTCATCCGCACCAACAAGCCCGAGTTTGATCATTTTATGACTGAAAATCCGGAGATTATTACCAAACTTAAACAAACCCGCAAAACAGTCCTGATTCTTGAAAGTTTCAATAAAAACCCATTGTCTGAATTACGAGCCTTTTTTATGAGTTTAGAAACCCATATATGGAAAGTACCTGTAATTATCTACCGCAAATACAAGGAAAAAAGGCTGGATGATTTACAGATCAAATCGGCGGTTGATTTGGGTGGCTTATTGCTGGACGGCTATGGTGATGGAATTTGTATTACCAACGAAGGCGATAACATCACCTTTACCGATTTGAAAGATTTAAGCTTTTCGCTATTACAGGCTAGCCGGATGCGGGTAACTAAAACGGAGTTTATTTCTTGCCCAGGTTGTGGCAGAACCTTATTCAACTTACACGAAACGACTAAAAATATCAAGGAGCATTTTAAACATCTCAGCCACCTGAAAATTGGAGTCATGGGTTGTGTGGTAAATGGTCCCGGGGAAATGGGTGATGCCGACTACGGCTTTGTAGGAGCCGGTCCCGGCAAGGTAAACTTATATAAAGGTCAAACCCTCAAAAAGCGTCACATTCCTTTCGAAAACGCCGTTTACGAACTGGAAACCCTCATTAAAGAGAATGGCGACTGGAACGAACCGGAAGACAATTAATCAGCAACAAAAATTTCGAGTAAGCTTTTTTCGGGAGTTAGGTGTACGGCATGCATCCCTGCTTTTTCAGCCCCTTCCACATTATCTTTGGAATCGTCGATAAAAAGCGTTTCCCGAGGACTCAAGCCTGCATTACTCAAAACAATTTGAAACGATTCCAAGCTTGGTTTTCGCTTTTGAATGAGATGGGAGTAAAAATCCTTTTCAAACAAATCGGTAATCGAATATCCAAATTTTTGATGAAACAGGTGATGGAAATACTGCAAATGAATGTTGTTGGTATTGGAGAATAGGTACAATTGATAATCTGCCTGCAGTTCCTTCAACAACGCAATCCGGTCAACCGGAAAATCGATCAGCATCGCACACCAGGCCGTGTCAATATCATGATTGGTACCCCCTCTGGGCAATAACTTACGTACGCCATCACGAAATTCATCATCGGTCAGCAATCCTTCTTCCATTTTCAGAAAGACCTCGTGTTTGTACCCCCAACCACCGGGTTTTATGACATCGGCCAACCCCAGCGCTTTAAACGCTTCAATAGAGCGATCAGGGTCAATATCCAGCAAAACACCACCTAAATCGAAAATAATATTTTGTACTCCTTCCGGAACTTGCTTCATGTTAGTCAATTTTCTATTTCAATTATACGTTATCACAAATCTATTCAATGTATTTCTTGTAACAGAAAATTGGAAGCTAAGTTTAACGATTTATTGAAGCAAAATGCGTCGGATGTGCTGTCCGTTTATATTTAACAGATAAACTCCGGGAGTCAGCTGCCCTAGGTACAGCTGATAGCTTTTGTCGTTAATACCACTTTTTGACAGAATCAAATTCCCTTGCAATGAATAAAGCTGGATTTCATGAATCAATGAAGTAGAAGTGATCGTGACAAACTCGCTAGCAGGAACAGGAAAAACCTTGAACTCACTAGCCGATATCAGCTCTTCGATTGCGGTATTAACCGGAACTTGCATGCGCATATTTTTTAGTTGAAAGGCTCCGCTTCCACTCCTCCCAAAAACACCATAATTGAAGTAAACACGGATCTGTGCCACCCGATCAATTCGAAAGGAACCATCAGCGTTTGCTGTAAACAGATGGTTATAAGTATGAAAAGAGTCGTCCAATTCAAACGAATCAATTTTAAACAGGTTCGAAAGTTTGACACGACCATTGGTATCAACCAAATCAATCCGCATGTTAGAAGGTGGATTTGCCGGGTCAACTTTTAGGTCGAAAGCCAATTGGTTAATTTCAGACAAATCGAACAAGCCATCAAAATCATAATAAACAGAGGGATTCTGAGATGGTTTGCTTATTTGAAACGCAACGGACAGATTTCCATCCTCTCCCGACAAGTCTACCGTATTGTCAGAGCCAGGAGTTGCTCCCCAAAGCAACTCCTGATCTTCATTCAGAGTTGAAATTTCCAACTGATCCGAGTCTGGTTTATTCAGGTAGTTTACATGAAAGATATCGGAAACAACCGTATCACAACTCGTAAAAACTTCCACCTGAATATCACCGGGCGAATCGTTCCAACGTACTGAAGCAGAATTTGTACCCTCTCCACTAATTACCACTACTCCTTCCGGAAAATGCCATTTGTATTGAGCTCCCTGAACTGTGCCAACAGAATAAGTTGGCTCATCGCCCGCTGCATTGATTGTTGGCCCCTGAACGACAGGCTGAGCCATTTTATCGTTGTAAACCCGAACGTAGTCAACCTCCATCACAGCTTCAGTCAGGTTTGGATCAATGCCCTGAGCTCCTCCCCAATCGCCTCCAATGGCAATATTTAGCAGCAAATGAAAGCGTTTATCAAAAGGCCATTCTTTATAGGTGCTATTTTTATTATTGAAGGTAAAATACAACTGATCATCAACATACCACTTTATGTCTTCAGCTGTCCATTCAATAGCATAAACATGAAAAACAGAACTAGCATCGTCAACCGTAATGCTTGCCCCTTTTTGTGTGCCAATACCGTGATTATAGGCTTCTGTATGAATGGTTCCATGCACCACCCCAGGATCGTATCCGACGTGCTCCATGATGTCTATTTCGCCACTCGCAGGCCAGCCACCATATTCCCAATCGGTAGGTAACATCCAAATAGCAGGCCAAGTACCTTTCCTTGAGGGAAGTTTTGCTTTCACTTCAATACGTCCGTATAACCAATCGCCTTTAGCCCGTGTTACCAATCTTGCCGAAGTCCAACTGCCACTCGCCTTCGTGGCTTTAATGTGCAAAAGACCATTTTCAACCCATGAATTTGTCCGGTTGTTCGTATAAGTTTGTAATTCGTTATTTCCCCAGCCCCCACCGCCAGTGTCGTAATTCCATTTAGCTGTCGATGGAGCCCCGTCGGCATCGAACTCGTCACTCCAAACCAGGCTCTCACATGCTGTTTCCTGCGCCCGACTTCCATATGCAATGATAATTATGGCTACCAAGAGAAAAACTATTTTTAACTGATATCGAATCATACGTTTAAATTACACTGTTCAACATAAGTATATTTTGTTCTAATGACGAATTATAAGCTTTTTGGTTGATAAAACATCCCCCTGACTGCTTAGCGCCTTCAGAAAATATATTCCCGCTTTCAGGTGGCTCAAATCAATTGTATTTGAAAACTCAAGTCTGGCGATCTGACTGCCAACCAAGTTAAAAACCAGAAATGCAGAAATTTCTTGATTGCATTGAATTTGAAAAATACCATCTCCAGGATTTGGAAACAATTTTACACCCTGCTTAGCATTCTGAATTTCAGTCTCATTGCTTGTGACATTTCCTATTTTAAACCAATTCATATTAAAGCCATCACTCCCTGCCTTTAGTCGTATCTTATGAGTTCCGGATGGCAGATGAATTGAACTGCTAAGTGTTTTCCAATTCTGCCAACCATTCGTATTTGTTATGCTCTGCGTCAATTCTATTTCGTCATCTATCAAGACCTGCAAGCTTGATATTTTTGTTGAAGCCAGCCGAAAGGCGATCGCATAATCACTGGTATGATCCACTTGTATTTTATATTCCAACCAATCTCCGGCATCAATATACCCCACATTGGCAAAACCGATATTATCCGATGTCTTCTCCAATAAAATGCCATTTTATTATAGGCTTCAGCCTCAATGGTTGCCGGAATTTCTACCACCTGATCTGCATCGTGGGTTGGCATTTGTTTATACACTTCGCCCAACTGGGTTAAGACTCCGTTAGCGCCAAGCAAATCGATATACGGGAACGAATTGATCCCGTCTCGCCTTCCTATAAACCAGGCGTAGCGGAATACGTCGGGATCAGCCTCTAAAAAATCTACAGCTCCAATCATAAAACTAATCTGGTCGTTCACATCATTAATGTTATCATTGTATTCCCAACCGGCAAATTCGGTTAACCAAATCGGCTTTTCGTATTTCTTAAATTTACCAATATACCACTGCAGTGCACTCACAGTGTTCATGTAGCTGTGCACCGCAATATGATCTACTCGACAATCAGGACATACTTCAAAAAAGTCGTCTAAATATTGAAACGGATCAGTGTACGTAGTGCCATTTTCAGTTACACACTCACCGCAATAGTTAACTGCGGGGGCTACTATCTTCAAATTGAATTCGTCGGCGATCGCTTCAAGCCTTGCCCATTGAGCAGCAACTTCCGACGGTTTCATATTCGCTTGTTCTAAAAAATTTGGCTCGTTAAACGCCAGAAGGTATTTCGTTGCGGGATGAGCTTTCAGGAAATTTCGAAGCTTCGTTTCATTGAAATTTCCATTCCATGTCATCGGGACAAACTCAAAACCATAGTTTCCAAAAACATTAACAACTGAATTTTCCGGAGTCTCCGCCCAATTATACCACCAGCTTATTTCGGGAGACAAAACCTGTAAGTCTTCCGTCGAATGATGTCCATATGCCATTCCTCTCTTCTGACTTTGTCCATAAACCGTTCCGCAAGCGATCCATAAAAGCACCATGAAAAGTGCTGATTTCATTATTTCTTATATTTTTTGATACACCCGGACGTAATCCACCTCCATTGATCGAGGGAATATGGAATAATCAATTCCTTTTGTTCCTCCCCAGTTACCGCCAACTGCCACGTTCAATAGCAAATGAAACGGTTTGTCAAACGGCCATTCTTTGTAGCCTGTTCCTTCGTTTTCAAACGTGAATACATGCTCCCCGTCAACAAAAACCCGATATTTTTCAGGTTCCCACTCCAACTGATACAAATGGTATCGGTCGTAACAGGTCGGCACAACGATTGTATCACCACGCTGGGTATTGATTTTGTGATTGTAGGCCTGAGTATGTGCGGTGGCCAAAATCGTATCCGGCATGTAACCCACATTTTCCATGATATCAATTTCCCCACTATTCGGCCAGCTACCATACTCCCCATCAGTAGGCAACATCCAAATAGCAGGCCACAAACCACGCCCTTCGGGAAGCTTTGCACACACCTCAACTTTTCCATACAGCCAATCGCCTTTACCTTTTGTTATTAATCTTGCTGACGTAAACTTATGATCCTTGTAATTTTCTTTGATTGCGGTAATATACAGCTTGCCATCTTTTACCTCTGAATTTGCCATACGACGGCTGGTATAATACTGTTCCTCATTATTACCCCAACCCCATTCATTTCCTTTGGTATCATAGCTCCATTTGGATGAATCAGGCAACCCCTCATAATCAAACTCATCTGCCCATACCAGTTTATAGCCATCCTGACTACTTTCATCCTTTTTCTTTTTTTCTGAATTACAAGCTATTCCGAATATCAGAATAAACAAAACAGAAACCAACGACAACTCATTTAATTTCATGTGTTTATAATTGTTTCTTTTTTGCAACACATGGAATCCGCTTTAAATAATCACACTTTTGTGTTTGAATATTTTTCCATGCTCGTTCCATACTTTCAATTGTTAAGACTAGTTCATTACTATAAACCTTTTGCTCATGTATTTTTTGTCTCCTTCAATTTGCAAAAAATAGATCCCCCCCGGCAATCCATTTATATTGAGAACTGCTTTATTGGTTTGCTGTGATTGCTTTGTTTTTAGGACCTCTCCAAACAGGTTACAAATGCGTAATTGATAGACCGACTTCGGAGCTTCATCAAAAATGACGTGTAGCTTATTTATTGCAGGATTTGGATAAATGCGGTATCCATCTTCCTCTTTTTTTATGTCTGAGGTTGCTGTACTAAAATCAAACTCGAACCAGTTGAGATTGTGCTCTCCCTGTTTAACCAACATTCGGATAAAATAATACCCCTCTTCAAGATGAACACTGGTCGACTGAATTTCCCAGTTTTGCCATCCTCCGGTAACCGAAAACCTTATCGTATCGAGGGAAATGAAGCTTTCTCCATCTCCAACCTGCACGACTAATTCAGCACCAGGCTTTTCAGTTGCTACCCGATAATCTAATTTGTAACTACCGGCTTTAGTTACATGCACCTCATAATCCAAGTACTTATCAGCAGCAGCATACGCGGTATTCTTTCCTCCTCCGATATCATTGCAATCTTCGAGCGTAAATCCCTTGTTATAATAAAAGTCTTCAGCCTGTATTTTTCCGGGAATCGCATGAGTAACAGGAAGTCTGTTTTGAACTGCCAAGTCGGAAAATGCAGTCAAGTCTTGTGTTCCTGATTTTATCGATGCTCCGTTGTAGGAGACTGTAATTTCGTTATCTGAATATACTTTTGTATCATGCGTTAAAATAAGTACATTGGATAAAGCCAAATCTTTGCTGACTGACTCCAAGCTAACTGGGTTTTCATCAATCATCAACTGAAAATCGCTCAAAGTCAACTCATCATCGGTATTTGTAATATTCTTGTTTAAAGCGATGTGAACCTCAAATCCATCTTCAGAGGTACGGGCAGACGAAGCTTTAAAATCAATATCCTTAGCAGACTTTGGATTGGTAAATTTGAAATAGCTGAGGTTTGAGCTTCCTCCGTCAATTATACATTTAATATTGATATTACCTCCCGGAATGACTAGGTTTTCAAAAGTAGCAGTCTCCCATTTTTGCCATCCTCCAGTTGCCGGCAAATCTAACTCTCCGGAAACATTAGCTCCATTAACTTCGATGTGCATTTTTGATCCGCTTCCGCCGGAAGCGTGTCGTACCAAAAGGGTATAAATAGCTGTTGAATCGGCACTGAGCGAATATTGCATCCACTCATCTTTTTCAGTCCATCCTACATTATAACCATTTGTAATATCTTCTGAACCCTGGATGGCTTCAATATCCACACCATCATTCCGCAATCCCCATCCGGTATTCCAGTCATTCCATTCTCCACCGTAGTTTGCTACATCTTTGTCAAAGTAAGCAATCCCATTTTTCCCTAGATCAAACTCACTAAAGAAAACAGGCTCTGACAACTGGTGTTGTTTGAACGGAATCACCGCATCGGTATGCGGCTGTCTCATCATGGCATCAATCACATCGTACTGCACGGTGCAGTTCTCTATTTTATGATTTTCGGCCCACTGCATCACCGCATTATAAGCTTTGATCTCAGTTGGTGCCGTTGTAATTTCACCCTTCCAATATTTTACTAAATCTTCATATGCTCTATTGATAGGAACATTCAACACATTGTTAATTCCGTTCTTTTTTACCGGCCACCACGACCAACCAATATTATTGGTTTCACATGTTGTAATAAACTCGGTGAACCAGGTATTTGAGTTCTCCCCGGACTCACCCATCCAAATCGGTACATTGTTCTCGTCTCTGATAGTTAAAACCCAGTCCAGATCAGCAGTTGACGTGCCGCTCCAATACTTATGAAAGCTATAGGCCATGTTATCATCCCAGGGGGGGGTTAATCCAGAGAAATCATTGGCCCAGCTATTTCCTTCAATAAATAGAATATGGTTGGTGTCCACCTCTCTTATGGCAGCGGTAATACGACCGAAAAGCTCACGCATTTGCGAATTATTACCCTCAGGAAACGTCCAGTTGGTTTCGTTAATCAAGTCATATCCACCGATCCATGGCTCACTGCTATACCTCTCGGCCAATCTTCTCCATAACGCCACTGTTTTATCTTTGTTGGCCTGGCTCTCCCAAAGCGATGGTTTGGAAGGATCATAGTCTGAGATGTCAGCGTTTGAGCCTTGGCCACCCGGTGCACCATGCAGATCCAATATCAGGTACATTTCGTTGGCCTCGCACCAATCCAACAGGTTATCAATCATTTTAAAACCTTTGAGCAACCATGTATTTTCACCAGGAGTTAATTCTTCTTCAATTGGTGGGGTAAACCATTTATAGTGCATAGCAACCCGAACGCTATTAAAACCCCATGCTTTCATTGAATCAACATCGGTTTTTGTGAAATGATTGGCTAGCCAGGTATCGTAAAAAACATTGGTTTTTTCGGTTCCAATTGTTTCTTCTAATTTAGCCCTAATTTCATGTTGAGTTCCGGCAAAACCGTCCGTCTTCATCATATAGCCCTCCATCAACATCCAGTTCCCGGTTCCAATTCCTTTCAAAATAAAATTTTCACCATCACCGTCAACGATATCTTTGCCATCCACATGTAAGTACTGGGCAGAAGCCCACTGTGAAATGACCAACAAAAGGATCGTAATTTTAACGTTTATGTTCATTGTGTGTTTTTAGTTTATCGTCTATGACCAGGCGTTTATTATAAACCTGACCATAGACGATTTTAAGTTTAGTTGATATCTGCTAATTGATTGAAAATTCATCATGCAATCCTTCTTTTGAACTGGTTCCCACCCAAATATCAAAATCACCGGGCTCTATTACATAGTCAATCCCATTAAAGAACTCTAAATCTTTTGCGCTCAAAGTCAGTGTTACCTGTTTGGTTTCATCTGGTTTTAGACTTACTTTTTTGTATCCTTTTAGTTGTTTTACCGGACGCGTCAAACTTCCGAAACGGTCGCGAACGTATAATTGCACCACCTCAGAGCCTTCATATTTTCCAGTATTTTTTAGGCTTACAGAAACGATAATGGAGCCATCTACTTCCATTGTTTTAGATGATAACTCCAGATCAGAATAATCAAACGTTGTATAGCTCAAACCGTATCCGAATGGGAAAAGTGGCTCAAATCCTGCATCCAGGTAATGAGATGTATTTCCCAGTGAGGTTTGCCCTGCTTCGACCGGAATCTTATCGATGTGAGTCCAGTTGTCATAATTAGCTGGTCGCCCTGTATTTTTATGGTTGTAATAAATTGGAATTTGACCCACTGTTTTTGGAAAAGTGACGGGCAATTTTCCAGACGGAACTGTTTCTCCAAAGATCATTTCAGCAAGAGCTGGTCCTCCCATTGTTCCAGGAGCCCATGCGTACAAAATTGCGTCGGCTTTCCCTAAAGCATCTTCAATGGTCAGCTGACGTCCGGCCATAATGACCAATACCACTGGTTTGCCAGTTTCTTTCATAGCATTCAGCAGCTGCGACTGTGCACCACGAAGATTTAAATCGGCTAAGCTATGAGCCTCCCCTGAAAGGATTGATTCTTCGCCTAAAAACAACAGCACAACATCAGACTTTTCCGCTGCATCAACGGCCGCAGCAAATCCTTCTGTACTTTTTGTTCGGCTGGTTTCTAATCCTTTAGCGAAATTCACTTTACTTGCTCCTAACATTTTAGTTAAGGCAGCATAAGGAGTAACCGTATTTTCCTTTTTACCGTCAAATACCCACGTTCCCATTTGATCGTGTGGTGCATCAGCCAATGGGCCGATTACAGCCACGGAACTAATTTCGTTTGATAGGGGTAGAATTTCGTTTTTGTTTTGAAGCAATACAAAACTTTCACTTGCTGCTTCTTTGGCAATCTCTTTATGTTCTTCTGAAAGGATCGTCTTTTCTGCCAATGTCTCATCAGTATATGGATGATCAAATAGTCCCAAACGAAATTTGACACGCAAGATATTACCAACATACTTGTCAATGGTTGCCATCTCAATCTTGCCTTCATCCAGTAGTTCCTGAACATTATCCAAATAACACCGACTAACCATCTCCATATCAACGCCAGCTCGAAGGGCTTTATAGCCGGCTTCTTTGGTGTCTTTTGCATATCCGTGAGCAATCATCTCGGCGATCGACGCCCAATCGCTTACCACCATACCGTCAAAGCCCCACTCTTCGCGTAAGATCGTTTTAAGTGTAAACTCGTTTCCACTCACAGGAACACCATTTAAATCATTAAAGCCTGACATAAATGTGGCGACACCAGCATCAGTAGCCGCTTTAAAAGGAGGTAAGTAGTCATTTCGAAGTTGATTTACGGGAATATAAGTGGTGTTGTAATCGCGACCGCCTTCCGCTGCACCGTAACCAACATAGTGTTTTGCACAAGCTGCAATGGTTTTCGGATCGCTTAAATCGTCACCTTGAAAACCCTGCACCATTGCTTTTGCCATTACCGAAGAAAGATAGGTGTCTTCGCCACAACTTTCGGCAATACGGCCCCAGCGGGGATCGCGAGACACATCAATCATAGGTGCAAACGTCCAATGGATTCCTTCAGCTGCTGCTTCTTCTGCAGCCACAGTCATTGTTCTGGTTGTCAGCTCAGCATTCCAGCTAGCTGCCATTCCCAAAGGAATCGGTGTAATCGTCCGATAGCCGTGAATCACATCGCGACCAATGATAATCGGAATTCCCAAACGGCTTTCTTCAACAGCAACCCGCTGTAATTCATTAATTCTTTTTGCTCCAACTAAGTTTAATATAGAGCCAACTTTTCCATCTTTAATGGCTTGTTTGGTTTTCTCGTCACTTCCAAATTGTCCTGGATCAAACTGAGCCATCTGTCCCAATTTTTCATCCAGTGTCATTTTTGAAATGAGTTCCTCTATCTTCTTCTCTGTTTGTTCATCTTTCTCTGGAGAAACGGCTGCTACAGCCCCGATTGAAACTAGCAATCCGATTAAAAATAGAAATGTTGTTTTCATGTTTAAGGGGATAAGAAACCTAACCTGCCCCGGATTAGGGCGGGCAGGTTTTCAATTTATAATCAAAGTGTAACTAATTAATTTTCGCCGACTCAATTTTCCTGTGAATGAATTCACAATTCATCAAATAGCGTGATCCATTCTAAATTATTAAGCTTTAAATCTCATGAAGAAAGCTCCCCAGTCAAATGCAACCTTTATATGCAAAGTTGTTTCTGTCAATTCAATGATTTCGTATTTCAATGATCCCCAATTGTCTCCAGCAATGTAACTTGGGAAACCACCTCCTTCAAAAGTCAGGAATAATTTGTCACCTTCTTTGGAGATGTACCATTCTTGCCCTTCGGGTTGAGTATAAGGAACCAAAACACTTTCAGTCGCAGTAACTCCAAAATTATGGGCTGCAGCCTCGTTACACAATACAAAATCATAAGCGTTCAATGTGTATGAGCCATCGGTGTGGAAGATCAATTCATCATCGTATAATTTCGCATCTTGTTCATTTGGTGCAGCAACCCACCAAGAAGCAGCGCTACCATCTGCGGGACCATTACCGATGTGTCCAGCAGTTTCTTTATCCCACATCCAGGTTCTATCTAATAACGGTTCTGCTTCGGCAGGAAGCGGCGCTCCCGGAGCCTCAAAAGAGAATGAGGTCTTCTCAGACATACCAGCTTTGTTATAAACAGACAGTTGTGCATCATAAGATCCTCGTTTTGAAAACGATCTTACAATTTTGTTTCCCGTTACAATCGTTGGATTATCAGGGTTTGCACTTGGAAAGTACCAAACAGCGACAACCCCTGTGTTTTCCACTTCAAAAGTTCCTTCTCCAGAAGCTTCATTAAAGGCAACCTTATAGTCTATGCTTTCAATATTTGGAGTTGCCCCCAAATCTATATCGTCTTCCACCATTGGCTCGCAAGCTACCAGCGTAACCAAGAATCCAAGGAATAAGAAAATTAATATATTGTTTTTCATTTTACTAACTTTAAATTGAAAATATTAATAACCATCATTTTGAACCAGCTTGAACTCCCCTTCCGTTTTGTCGATCTCTGACTGAGGAATTGGCAGGTATTTTTTGTAAGGTTCCCAGGTACGATTTGAAGAATATTCAGGAAGGTTTTCCGTTAAGGTACTGCCTTCTCCCCAGCGAACCAAATCCCAAAAGCGCATGCCTTCACCAATAAACTCACGACGTCTTTCAAGCTTAACTAACTCGGCAGTTGGCGCTACAGGATCCAAGCCAGCGCGGTCTCTGATTTCGTTGATAGCTACTTCGGCTGTCAACTGTCCGACAGGAGCCACGCCATGAATGACGATTAATTCAGCAGCATTTAGCAAGACCTCTGCATAACGGAAGATCCGCAGGTTGTTTTCGTAGTTCAGGTCAACATCACCCGGTGGCTCATTATAGCCTTTGCGAGCAGCATATTTGCCCATAAAATAACCGGTATTCTGAAAACGTGCCGTATAGGTTCCATCAGCAAAATGATTGATTGAAGTAGCCAGTCGCTCATCTCCATCTTCAAAAATATCGACTAACTCAGAACGTGCAGGTCCGAAACCCCAGCCACCTTGGAAAACTGACAAGCCACTTAACTGGTCTGCTCCACTCAATCCGTTTGGTGAGATAAAAGCAGGCAAGTTAGTTCCGAAACCAGTCCAACCATCGGCCCATGTTTTACCGCCATATTCACCTGGAAGATGATTTGCTTCCAAAATAGATCCAGCACCAAACTCGCCTTCTCTGGTCCAAATAGATGCGAAGTCAGGTAAGCTATATTCGCCACTTTCATAAATTGCATTCATGTCGGCCAATACTTCAGCGTACTTTGACTCATCGTTTTGATACATCACAACACGGGCTTTCAGCAGCATAGCAGCAGCTTTAGTCGCCCGCCCTTGGTCAGCACCAGAAACACTCATTGGCAGCTTATCACCTTCTAATGCAAAATCGACATCGGCTATAATTTCAGCGTAAATTTCATCTGCAGTATATTGACGAGCAAAATAAGGTTCAACCAAATCCTCTTCGAAATAAGGAACATTACCCCAGAATTTCCACAGCCAATGCACGTAATAGGCACGCAGGAAATGAGCTTCGGCATTGTACTGAGCCAGACTAGCTTCATCAACGCCTACCGCATTTTCGCATGCAGAAATGGCATTATTACAACGGGCCAATGCGTTATAGTAAATTGTCCAAAGGCCTTCGGGTAGTTCGGTCGGAGTAGCATCCAGCTGCGACAAGCGGTACAGTTGTCCTTGGTCACCAGCGTCACCGCCACCTTTGAAGATATCATCTGAGCGGAGGTCAGACATCAGAACGATACTATTGTAGTTATTGTTTGCATAACTATCGAACAGTAGAACCTGGTAACATGAACCTAAGTTTGATAAAATCGCACCCTCAGTTGCTGTTCCTCCTGACGCCTGAGAAGCAGTCGGATAATTTGTAAGGAAATCATCCGTGCACGATGTAAATCCCAATATCGCAATAAAGACTATTGCTTTAATATATTTATTCATAACTTCTTCTGTTTTTATTGATTAAAAAGTAATATTAGCTCCAATGTTAATTGTTCTTGATTGAGGATAGATTCCCCGGTCAATACCAATTGTTGTATAGCCACCAGATGCAACTTCAGGATCGAAACCATCGTAATCAGTAATCGTCAAGAGGTTCTCAGCCGAAACAAATACGCGCAGACGTGAGATCGATGCTTTTTGCAATAATGCCTTTGGCAAAGAATAGCCGAGTTGAATATTTTTCAAGCGTGCATAAGAACCATCTTTGATATATAAATCAGATGATCTCCAGTTCCGGTTATTGTTTAAATTGGTTATGCGAGGAATTGAATTTGAAGTTCCTTCGCCAGTCCAGCGATCCAGAATCCAGCTTGGACGGTTCATCGCAGGGATATCACCACGCTGCGAGAAGTCAAAGATGTCGTTTCCTAAAGATCCTTGCCAAAACATATTGAAGTCAAACTGCTTCCATTCAGCACCCACTGTAAAACCATAAGTCCAGTCGGGCATTCCTTTTCCAATCTTTGTTTTATCGTCGTCGGTAATAGCATCATCGTCATTGAGATCAACAAACCGCACATCGCCAGGCATTGCACTTTCGCCATAAGCTGCATTATATTCGTCTGCTTCTGCTTGATTCTGAAGCAGGCCATCGGTTTCATAACCATAGAAGTAAGGAAATACTTCGCCATTCATCCCTTTCACATAACTTCCAACACCTGACGCCCCAGCGGATTCGTAAATATTTTCTCCAGAATCGTTACCTAGGCTAATGAGTTTGTTTTTCAGGTAAGTAGCATTTGCTGAGATGTTGTAGCTGAAGTCACCTGAACTTCCACGATAACCTAATTCAAACTCCAAACCACTGTTCTCCATATCTCCAAGGTTAGCCCAAGGAGCACCTTTTCCAACATAACCAGGAATTGGTTTTTTATTTAACATCCCATTGGTTGTCTTCTTGAAGTAATCAAAACCAAAGGACAACGCACTGTTAAAAAAACGGGTATCGAAACCAATATCAATTTGTTCTGATTCTTCCCATTTTACATCGGGATTTGCCAATTGCGAAGGACTGCTACCGTACTGCATGTACATATCGTCATCCGTTCCGAAATAATAGTTCTGGTTTCCGTCCATCAAGCTGGTATAGGCAAAGTTACCAATACGGTTGTTTCCATTGGTACCCCAGCTAGCTCTAAGCTTAAGGTAATTAAACCACTGTGGTACGTTTTCCATAAATACTTCGTTGAGTAAGTTCCACCCCACGGAGAATGAAGGGAAAATAGCCCATTTGTTGTTGGGTCCGAATGAGGAAGACCCATCACGGCGAATGGTAGCCTGCAAAATGTACTTTTCATCAAAGTTATAATCTAAACGACCAAAGTAAGAAGCCAGCGTTTCGTTGGAGAAACCGTCGGTTCCGCCAGCTACGCGACCTTCGGTAGGAGGAGCAATAGCATAGTCAATGTTCGCTTTTCTTGGATCGCTTTCTAATAAATCGTAGTCATCACCATACAAATGACGAACTTTATATTCCTGAGCTGACTGCCCTAACAGAATTGTAAAATTGTGTTTCTCATTAATTTTCTTGGTGTAGGTCAGCGTATTTTCAAGCTGCCAAGCAAAACCACGATGCATATTTGAGTAGACATGGCTTTGTGTCAGATCTTTTCCCTGTGTTGCCAAAAAGTGCTCAAATTCGTAACCATCTGCTCCCCAGAAAGCCAGATCTACTCCGTAGCTTGATTTGAGTTTCAAACCCTCAACCACATTGATTTCTCCCCAAAAGGAAGAGACGAACTTATCTTCATTATTTTCACCTCCGGTAGGTGCATTCAACATAGCTACCGGGTTGGCAATTTCCTGAAATCCTGCTGGCGGAATTGAAAATACATTTCCGTTTTCATCAGTCACTGCGTTTGGATGAGCAGCCAAAACAGCATCAGGATCTTCAGCATAAACCGGAACAAGCGGATTGAACGTGAGAGCACTTCCTAAAATGGAACCATACTCTGAATTAGTTTCAATACCACTAGATAAAACACGCGAGTACCCTGCGTTCACCCCTACTTTTACTTTATTCAGGAAGGAACGATCAGCCTCAAAAACATTGTACGTTGTATTTGAGCGAATACTATAACGCTCATAATTTGAACGACCATAATCTCCTCCAACGATACCTTCTTGGTTTAGATACCCAAAAGACAAAAAATAAGTCACATTATCACTACCACCATTGATACTGATTTGATGTGATTGTACAGGAGCGTCATAGTTAAAAGTTTCGTCTTGCCAATCGGTTCCAGAACCAGCATTGGCAATTTGGTCGGCAGAATAACGAGGCGCTTTATTGTCATTCAACTCCCCCTCGTTCATAATCATCATGTACTCTTCGGCATTCAGCACTGATTTCTTTTTCCAGGGATTTTGCACCCCATAAGAAAAGTCGTAATTAATAGACGCCTTGCCAGATTTACCTTTTTTTGTTGTCACCAAAATAACCCCGTTGGCAGCCCTTGCTCCATACACGGCTGCAGAAGCAGCATCTTTCAGCACTTCAACAGATTCAATATCAGATGGATTTAAATAGCTAATACCACCGCCAACAGCCATTCCGTCGACAATATAAAGAGGTTCACTATTGTTAATGGTACCAATACCACGAATTCTGACTTTCGAGTCAGATCCCGGTTGGCCGGAACTTTGTGTGATTTGGACTCCGGAAACACGTCCTTTCATAACATCTTCAATCCGAGTTGGGGTTGAATTTTCCATCTCCTCAGAAGACACGCTGCTAATTGCTGCGGTTACAACACTTTTCTTTTGTACTCCATAACCAACCACAACAACCTCATCGAGATCCGTATAGTCTTCAGAAAGCACAACATTAATACTAGACCTTCCGTCTACGGATAAGGTTTGACTTTTCATACCAATGTACGAAAACACCAAGGTTCCAGAGGATGGAACCTCAAGCGTATAATTACCATCGAAATCGGTAATTGTACCTGTGGTTGTTCCTTGGATAACAACAGACACACCCGGCAGGGGTTGTCCATCTTCCTTCGCAGTTACATTACCCGTAACGGATACTTCCTGGGCAAATAAACTCAAGCTAAAGAAAGAACAGAATAAAATAAATAAGATTCGTTTCATGCGTTAAGTTTTAAGTAGCAAATAATCTTTCCACAAATTAATTTTGAGTCAAATATGTATTTCGCAAACAGGACAGCCAAAACATTATGTACTTCAATAATACTACACAAAGGTATTTCATACCACAACAAAAATACTACACTTGAATCTTAAAATACTATATAACAGCATATTAAAAAAAACAAAATGGTGTTTTCAGATACATCACGAAACAATATGTTATACAACAGGATGGTTAAATATTGGAAATAAACGCTCCTAAATTGGTTTCTCGATCTAAATCTAACTTTTTCCGTAAACGATAACGGCTGATTTCTATTCCACGAGTAGAAATGTTTTGCAGGGCAGCAATTTCCTTTGTAGGAATATTCATTTTAATGTAAGCACACAGCTTTTGCTCACGTGGAGTTAATGTGGGATATCTTTCATTGAGGCGGTTAAAAAAATCTTCGTGTACTTCGTCAAAGTAGGTTTCAAACAGTTCAAGTTGCTTTTTATTATCGAACTCCTTATCAATTCGGTTAATGATCATGCTAACCTTCGATTTTATAGCACTATCCTCAGCTTGGTTTTGCAAACCTTTCAGTTCCTTTTTCAACCTTGCCATGAATTTATTTTTCTGAACAAGACTCATAGTTTGATTAGCCAATTCCTTGTCCAGGTGTCTCATTTTTCCGCGAAGCTTCTCATTACGAAGTTTGACAATTTCCTTTTCAGAAATTAATGCCTCACGCTGATATTCTTGCAATTGCTTCCGGTGTTCCTGAAGGTTTTTTAAACGTTCTTTCCGTTTCGAAATCCGCATTCGGTAGTACATATACCAAATTGCAAGCCCAATTAGGCCAAGTCCAAACATGGTATAAAAGGTAAATGCAACTATTGATCGATACCACGGAGGCTTAATATAAAATGCAAAGCTGGCAGTTTCGGTTTCCAATCGAAAAGGATCCATTGCTTTCACTTTAAAAACATAGTCTCCCTCGCGTAAATTCATAAACTCACAACTCGACTCTTCTGACCACTCTGACCACTCGTTGCTATAGTTTTCAAGAAAATAACTAAACTCTGTATTGTTAAAGCTATTGTAATCGGGACAAGAATATGTAAATTCCAGATTATTGCCTTTATACTGAAATATCAGTGAATCCTCAGAAATATCAGTTGACATCAGCGAAGGATTAAACGTTTTACCACTATGCAAATTGGTAACATCTCGAATAAAAACATTAAATATTTCTTCTTGATTTGCCTGGTAACTTGGCCTGTAATGTGCCAAACCATCAACAAGCGTAATAAATGTATTCTGGCGATCAACAATCTCAATATGTTGAAATCCAGAGATAATATGTCCCGATAACTTCTCAAAAGGACCGATTACTTTATTATAAGTACCATCTTCCTGAAACCTTAAAACACCAGGGACAGTTCCTCCCACAAACCAGATATTTCCAAACTGATCTTGCTTAATGTAATCGATGTCTTTCTGCTCTTTGAAAATGCTGTTGTAATATTCCGATCGCTCAAATCGATTTAGAGCCGCATCGTACTCGTAAATACCATTAGGTGAGGTGAAAACAATATCATCATCAACCGTCATCAAGTTTAAATAAATATTTGAAGGAAAACCATCATTTGAATTAAAAAAGTCGTAATGAACAACACTGTCTAGCTGCTGGCTCAAGCGAATACGAAAGACGCCTTTAAACCCGTGACTCATCCAGATATCACCATTTTTGTCCTGCTCAATTAATTTCGATGATTCTGAAAACCCTTTAATTTGATCAACTAGTTCCCACGATTGATGATCATTGTCCTTTTTGAAAAGAGTCAGGCCATTGTAATTTCCACCAATCAAATAATTATCCTGATCCTTCAGTTCGAGGAATGTCCAGGCCCCATTTACATTTGACACTAGTTTCGCTTGTTCTCCCTCAATAACATAAGTCCCATTATTATGTCCACATAAAATCACCTCCTGATAAACCTCCAGACACCAAACCTGCCCCACCGTATTTGGAATTAACCTAAACCCCTCTGGGTTTAGATCAACTTCTTCCGGCCAATCTTTTACGAAAAGACCATGATTGGTTCCAACATATAACTTACCCTCATAAACTAACGTTGTGTACGTAGCTCCAAGTCCTTCCTCATCATATATAAAGGTAAAAGGCGAACTAACATCAACGTAGTCAATCCCGTTATCAAGTCCTAGCCAAAGATTTCTATCCTGATCCGTACCAACACTGAGGATTGTATTATTCTGGAGGCCTTTTTTCTTATTGATATGTTGGATTATCGTTCCGGTTTCATCAGTAATCAACAATCCATTTTGTATGGTTCCAAATGCGTAGTATGCGTCCATGAAACGAGTAGCCGAAAAGATTTGGTTAGACTTTAAGAACTGATTGGCATCCCCTGTCCAGGGCACAAGCTTTGCACCATCATAAGTAAAAACACCATGATTTGCAGTTCCAATCAAAAGGCGGTTATTAAAAATAGGCAAGATGGTCCAGACTTCTTTATCCTTCAACAATTCAAGTCCGGGAAGATCAAAAAAATGTCCTTGCCGATACTCCCTTATTCCTTCAAGCTCATCTTGAACCCATAATTGACCATTGACGTAAAACGAAAATCGAAGTCGATTTGGCAATTCAACCATTGACATCTGTTCATTCCGATAAATAAAAAGATAAGTATAGGATTGAAATACAACACCAAAACTTGTGAGGTGAATGCGCCATACTTCTTCAAAATTACGGGCTTCAGCTGGCACTAGCTCCAATAAGGAATGGTATCGAAGTTTTCCATCAACTCCAGGCTCCATATAACCAAAATCGTTTTGCTGCCCCAAATAAATGCGTCCATTTTCGTCAATAGCAAGTGACCGAACAATGGATTGATTCGGCAAATCATACAATTGCCAGTGATTACCATCAAACTCCAACAAGCCGTCGTTATTGGCAAAATAGATGAAATCGTTTTTCCCTTTTTCTACTTGCCAATTCTGCGTTCCTGCCTCATAGGACTGTTTTGTAAAATTTCGAATATCAGGGACCCCAATATCTTTTAATTGGCCGTAGGAGAGTATGCTCATAAAAAGCGATACCACAAGAAAAAAGTATTTAAACTGAACTAAGCGCATAAAACAAATATAGTAAAAACGATTTTTTTGCCATTGGTAATGTTTTATAACCTAACAGACTACTATTTTTACCAAAATTTTGAATTGATAATTATGAAAACCGGAATAATTGGAGCTATGCATGAGGAGATCCTCCTCTTAAAAAAAGACATTAAAGACTTAAAATCGGAGCAATTCGGGTCGAGGGAATTTTATTCAGGCACTATTCATGACAAAGAAGTGGTGATGTGCCTGTCGGGCTGGGGAAAAGTTGCCGCAGCAACCACTGCCACGACACTTATAAACCATTACAAAGTGGATCAACTGGTTTTTATTGGCTTGGCGGGTTCTATTCAAGCTCATCTGAATATTGGAGATATTGTAATCGCCAATCAACTAATTCAACACGATGTTGACTTGACCAGGCTTGATGGATTCCCAAATGTTCAATCTCCCTTTTGGAAAGAGTTTAGCTTTAAAGTAATGTCCGACTCTGAAAAGAAAGCCTCTGAGGCTGTTGATAAATTCCTTCTCAATTTGAAAAAAGGAGACTATCCCTCTATTAGCTCCACCTACAATCCAACGGTTTATGTGGGTGCTATTGGTACCGGCGATCAATTTATAGCATCGAAAGATGGTAAAATGAAGATTAGCGAACGCTTTCCGCAGATTTTATGTACCGAGATGGAAGGAGCGGCAATCGCACAGGTTGGAGCAGATTACAACATTCCGTGTACGGTAATTCGCGTGATATCAGACAAAGCAGACGAAGAGGCACACGATTCGTTTACAAATTTTCTCTTTGAAAACATTAGTCAGATTTCGGTTGAGCTGGCCAAGCTGGTGCTAAACTAGTCACTTATTGCCACAAACTGCACTTCCGCAGCAATAAGAATGAAAAGTTGATCGATTATCCGCAAAAAAACTGAAAATAAAACATCGGCAAAAGCATGAAATGGCATAAATATTGTAATACTCATTTCAGCCACAAAAACAACATATACCCCACAAAGATGTGGGAACAATTAAACAATGAGATTTTTAGTTTAGAAAGACCAGAAAAAAACTCCTGAGTAACGTGCTCAGGAGTTTTTACTTTTTCAAGAAATATCTCGCCAATTAAATCTCCATCAGATTTGTTCTGACAAAATCAATTACACTGTTGGTAACTCCCAAGGACTTCGATAACTTGGAACCAGATGTTGATTGGCCTCATCATCGTTGAGAAACTGGCTTTTTTCGCTATCCCAATACAATCGTCGTCCGGTTTTTAATGCGATATTTCCCAAATGAGCTACCCGGGCAGTATTCGCAGCAATATCAATGCTACAATTCAAATCACGCCTGTTGTCACGAACACCACCCAAAAAATTTTCCATGTGGTATTCAAGCCCTTTTCCTGTCCCTTTTTGGAGTTCAACACGCTCCATCATATCTTCATTATTTTTACGCTCAGGAATGACTTCCCATCCACCTCGATCGACCACTAGCGTGCCATTATTTCCAACAAAACCAACACCATGTGTGCGGCCATAATAACCTCCATCAATCCCAATACCGTGATCCCACAACATGGTAAAGTCTTCAAATTCATAAATTGCCTGCAAGGTGTCCGGTGTTTCTGCAGCATCTTCAGGATAGGCAAACTTACCCCCCATTGCCATAACAGACTTCGGTGCCTTCACCTGCATACCAAAAAGACCGTAGTCAATAATATGTACCCCCCAATCAGTCATCAATCCGCCGGCATAATCCCAAAACCAGCGGAAGTCGAAATGAAAGCGATTAGGGTTGAACGGACGTTCTTTTGCAGGTCCTAACCAAAAATTATAGTCAACACCCTCGGGCGCTTCACGATCTGGCTTAACCGGAACAGACCCCATCCAGCCCTGATAAGACCAAGTTCTGACTGTCCTGATTTTGCCTAATTTCCCGGACTTAACAAAATCGACAGCATCGCGCCAATGAGGATCGCTTCGTTGCCACTGCCCAATTTGAACGACGGTGTTGTACTTGTTGGCAGCGGCTTCCATGATATTGATTTCTTCGATGGTGTTCCCCAACGGTTTCTCACAATAAACAGCTTTCCCTGCCTTACAAGCTTCAACAAAAGGCAGGCAGTGCCAATGATCGGGCGTTCCGATAATGACGGCATCTACTTCCGGGTCAGCAATTAGCTGGCGGTAATCGTTGTAAGCTTTTGGTTTCTTGCCCTGAAGCTTTTCAGTGTCTGATATGCGCGCATCCAGTACCCGCTGATCGACATCACAAATCGCGACACACTCAGTGTCCGGCTGCCCTAAAAAGGCTTTCAAATCGGCAAATCCCATGCCTTTGGCTCCAATCAGTCCGCATCGAACAATTTTAGGAGCACAGGCTGTCATTGCCGCCGGCATTGATGCAGCCAACCCCACTGCTGCAGTTGCCGTTGTAGTACTTTTAATAAAAGATCTTCTAGTTGTCATTTATACTTAAATTAGTTGGTAGGTCATTCACTTTGCATGGCATCGTCAAAAGCGATATCCGATGGATCAAAATCGCTATAGCGGACAAACTCACACGACTCAGCAGCTCCGGCTTCCCGGTTCATCCCGCTATCTTCCCATTCCACTGAAAGCGGTCCGGTATATTGAATATCATTCAATGCACGCATAATATTTTCAAAATTAATATTGCCTCGCCCCAGACTGCGGAAATTCCAGTATCGGCGATTATCTCCAAAAGGTACATGTCCGCCAAAGACACCCACTGTCGTTGGGACATCACTCCAATACACATCTTTCATATGAACATGGAAAATACGATCGGCAAACTCGTATATAAACCGGACATAATCGACATGCTGATACCCTAAATGGCTTGGGTCGTAGTTGAAGCCAAAAGCAGGATGGTTGTCCAATGTTTTTAAAGCGCGTTTGGCCGATTCAATATCAAAAGCAATTTCGGTAGGATGAACTTCCAAGGCAAATTTTACACCCATCTTCTCGTATTCATCCAGAATGGGTTTCCATCGCCTGGCAAAATCTTCATATCCTTTATCAATCGTTTCCTGCGATCCGGGTGGAAAAGCATACAACAGATGCCAAATGGAACTTCCGGTAAAACCAACTACGGTATCTAAACCTAGTTGTTTGGCAACTTTGCCCGTGTTAATCATTTCGGCTGCTGCCCGTTGACGAACACCCTCAGGGTCGCCGTCTCCCCATATGTAGTCCGGCAAAATACTTTTATGGCGCTCATCAATCTGATCGCAAACACACTGCCCGACCAGATGATTTGAGATAGCGTACAAATTCAAATCATACTTTTTCAACAAGGCAATACGGTCATTGCAATATTTCTGATCGGCTTTGTCAATTTCCATATGATCGCCCCAACAACAAAGCTCCAAGCCATCGTATCCAAAGTCCTTTGCTTTTTGACACATGGTTTCAATAGTTAAATCGGCCCACTGTCCGGTGAATAATGTTACTGGTCTACCACCCATCGTTTATTATGTATTAATGTTTCTAATTGCTTTATTCGTTAAATGGTCTCTTATTCAGTTAAATCGACGCGCACTACTACCGAACTTCCTTCTTCCCACATTCAGCATTACTACCCAAATTTCACCCACTTTACCGAATCGTTGTATCCGGATTTTACCATAGTATCGATAAACTGCATGCCGCGTATCCCATCTTCCACACTCGGAAAATCAAGCATTTCTGAAGTGGGTTGTTCCCCATTCATCTTCGCTTGAACGGATAACGCAAAGTTCCGGTAAATATTGGCGAATGCTTCCAGGTAACCTTCGGGGTGTCCGCCGGGCGTGCGCGTGTTGTGTTGCGCCCATTCGCCCATCTGTCCGGTTCCAACCCGCACCATCTCGGTTGGACGATCAGCCCATTTCACCCACAAGGTGTTTGGTTCATGCTGTTGCCACTCCAACCCGCCTTTTTCGCCATACACTCGTATTTTGACGTTATTCTCTTCACCGGCTGCAATCTGCGAAGCCATTAGCACTCCACGTGCTCCGTTATTAAAACGCAATAGTGCAGCACCGTCGTCATCCAACAAACGCCCGGGAACAAACGTATTTAACTCGGCACAAATCTCAGTGGTTTTCAATCCCGAAATGTATTCAGCCAATTGATGGGCATGTGTACCAATATCACCTATGCAGCCTGCTTTTCCTGAACGCTTAGGATCGGTTCGCCACTCAGCTTGCTTGTTGCCATCCTCTTCTTTTGCTGAAAGCCATCCTTGTGGATATTCGACATATATGCGGCGGATCTTCCCGAAGTCACCTCGGGCAACGCGCATCTTAGCTTCCTTTACCGCCGGGTAACCAGAATAAGTATGGGTTAAAGCCAATTCCAAACCGGTTTCCTGCTGTTTCTTTTTAAGTTGAAGTGCTTCATCCAAAGACAAGGTAATTGGCTTATCCATCACCACATGAAAGCCATGTTCCATTGCCAGCATCGCCGGATCAAAATGGACATGGTTCGGCGTCACAATAACCACAAGATCCATTCGCTCACCTTCCGGCAATTGAGCTTCCAACTCAAGCATTTGGTGATAAGAAGAATAGATTCGATTTTCGGGTAAAAAATAAGACTTGCCGGAATTGAGGGAATTTTCAGGATTACTACTAAAACATCCACAGACCAGTTCAATCTGGTTATCCATGATCGCGGCAATTCGGTGAATCGCTCCAATAAAGGCACCAACTCCACCGCCAATCATGCCCATGCGAAGTTTCCTACTCATAGTATTTGGTTTATTGATTTAGTAATTTCCAAATGTATAAAACTTCTGTTGAAGACGGAAAAAACAGACCAGATAACTTTGAAAGAGTGAAATTTTTATCATCCCATGCGAAACTCTGCGATAAGCGGACGATATATGGAATGGACAACCTCAAAATGGACTAAATTTATTGGCAGCAAGTACTTCTCAGGTTTTCAACCCACATCAAGTCTGAAGACAATAATCTTATTTCTGAATCACTAATAAACCAATTACTACAATGAAAAGAATAAATTTTATCAGGGACAGAGCCTTTAGCAGTTTTGCAGCTGGAGAGCTATTGACGCCAGAATCACCATTCCCGGAGAAGCAAGCGAACGAGCCATTATTGGCGTCTACAAGAAAGCGAACAGTTCTTAGAAAGAAGATCAAAACTATTTGATGTTCAGTGTGAACCTATTCTTAACGAAATTAATTCTAACTTTGAACCGCTTAAGAATGTTAGGAAACCTCCAGGCACGGAACTGTATGCAAAACCAACCGAACAAAGACCATTTGCTCTGGAAAAGCTTTAGGGAAGGGGATGATAAAGCTTTTTACGATTTATACGATCTATATAGCGATGCGCTATATAGCTTTGGTATGCAGTTTTGCAACGATCCCGATTTCGTGAAAGATTGTATACACGACTTGTTTCTGGACCTACACAAGTACCGGGAGCAATTGAGACCGACTGACTCCATCAAGTACTATCTGTTCCGTTCTTTGAGGCGAATCATTCACAAACAGAAACTAAAAATCAGCTTATTAAATCTGAACCAAAACCACGAGCAAACGCTCCACTTACATGCTCCAGCGTCGGACGAGACTCTGATCCATTCCGAAATACAACAAAAAAAACTGGATCTGCTATCAAATGCAGTCAACCAACTTACCAAAGTCCAACAACGAGCTCTTTTTTTGAAATTTGAGCAAGATCTTACTTATACAGAAATCGCCACCCTCCTGAATATCTCGGTTGAATCAGCTAGAACCAATATGTATCGTGCCCTAAAATCTCTACGGAAAAGTCTGTCAAAAAACCAGATTTACTTGAGTCTATTCCTTCAATTTTTCCACAAACAGTAAGCTTTCAACTTCGGTTATTGATTTTTTTTTGAAAAAAAAATCATTTTTGCTGTCTATGTTTTCGCATTTTTCTCCTTTATCTTGGTATTAGAACTATTCACGTGAAAAAGGAAGTCGAAGATATTTTAGTAGAAGAAGGGATTACGGAAAAGAAAATCAAGGAAGAAGCAAATGCTAGTCCGAAGGTTTTAGATACGGCCAATCAGCTATATTTCTACTTAATAACCCCAAAAAACAAGTGGTCTGTACTCGATAAAAAGCAATTAAACTTCCGAATACAGCATTCGATCGAAACCATAAGCCGAAGAAAAATCCGACGAATCTGGTTTACTGCCGCTTCGGTTTTCATATTTGCTATTTCCGGAGGAATCTGGTACAACCAATTCAATCAACCTTCCGCGATTGCTGATTTTGCCAACAGCACAGAGAAGAGTAAAAACGATACAGTTACGCGTCTGGTGCTAAGTGAAGCACAGGCCATTGATATTTCTGAAGTAGAATCAGAAATCCAGTACGACACCAAGGGAGAGGAAATCGCAATTGGAGCCAGCCAAACTTTTCAACAAAAACTGGAGCCTGTAAAGCCAAGCTACAATACGCTGACCGTTCCGTACGGTAAACGGTCAAAAATAACCTTATCCGAAGGTACCACCGTCTGGTTGAACTCAGGCTCAAAAATGGTTTATCCCGCTGTTTTTGCAGAAAACAAACGCGAAGTCTACCTTGATGGTGAAGCCATTTTCAATGTTTCCAAAGATCCGGAAAAGCCATTTGTCGTTCAATCTAAACAATTTAACATAGAGGTGATTGGAACAATTTTCAACCTTAGTGCTTATTCGGACGATCAAAGTTCAACTGCCGTTTTGAAGGAAGGCTCCATTAAGCTGATCCGGAAAACAAAAGCTTTTTTGCCAACTGAAAATAAAATGATATCTCCCGGGGAGGCGGTCACATTTGAAGAAAAAGGGGGCCAATTTGTTGTCAGGGAAGTTGACCCGTCCGACTATCTTTCGTGGCATTACGGCTATTATGTCTTTAAAAGCGAAACGCTTGGAAATATTCTGAAAAAAATATCACGCTACTACAATATTGAGATCAACCTGAAAGACAGGGAACTTGCTCAAATAACCTTTTCGGGGCGTTTGGACCTAAAAAACAACATCGAAGAAGTTTTATATACCATAAAAAAAACAACACCATTTAACTTTAAAGAGGAGGAACAAAGAGTCACAATTTACTAAACTAACCATAGTATAAATCAATACTTAGCAAAAAAAGCTTGCAGATGCTGCAACACCTGCAAGCTTATGTACTAAAAAACATCGCATAAAGCGATATTTTAATTAACTAAAAGTGAACAAATTTATGAAAAAAAGTAACACCTGTGCTTATTTTTTCCATAGAAGGGATTACTGTGCACACTTCTTGAGAACTATGAAATTAACCTTACTTCTATTTATGATGGGGGTTGTCAGTTTGTATGCAACTTCTACTTATTCGCAGAGTACACGGTTTTCAATGGACATCGAGAATGGAACCATTAAACAACTTTTTGAAGAAATTCAGGAACAGAGCGAGTTTATTTTCTTCTACAAGGACAGCGATGTAGATCTGGAAAAGACAGTAAGTGTCAAAGCTGAACGGTTTTCTGTTGAACGAATTCTTAGAAAAGCCTTTGAAGGAACAAATCTAACCTATCAGATCTCTGATCGGCAAATTGTTATTATCCCTGACCAAACTGCTGCTCCCAAACAGGTGCAGGAAGTTATAGAACAACCCGGCCTGAAAACAATATCTGGGTTTGTAAAAGACGATGTGGGACTTGGTCTTCCCGGTGTTTCAGTTGCCATAAGGGGAACTTCAAGGGGAACTGTGACCGACGCCAACGGAGAATTCTCCATGCAAGCAGCAGTTGGAGACACGCTGGTTTTCTCCTTTATCGGGAAAACCCCGGTTGAGCAAGTTGTTGGAGACCGCAATATCTTCGATGTGGCTCTGTATGACGACGACACACAGCTAGACGAAGTTCAGGTGGTTGCCTTCGGAAAGCAGAAAAAAACAAGCGTAATTTCTTCGATTGAGACCGTGAGACCAGGCGATCTGAAACAACCCGCCTCGAATCTGACCAGTGCTTTGGCAGGTAAAATTCCTGGAATTATTTCATACCAAACCACTGGTGAACCTGGTAATGACAATGCGCAATTCTTTGTTCGCGGGGTTACCACCTTTGGTTATAAAACTAATCCATTGATTTTGATTGATGGCTTTGAAGCCTCACCCGATGACTTGGCTCGCATGGAACCTGATAACATCGAAAGCTTTTCCATTCTGAAAGATGCTTCCGCTACCGTACTTTACGGTGCCAGAGGAGCGAATGGAATCATCATTGTTGAGACGAAGTCGGGGCGAGAAGGACCGGCAAAAATCAACATCAGGCTCGAAACACACATAGCCACTCCCACCCAGATGAACGAATTGCTGGATGGCGTAGACTATATGCGTCTGTACAACGAGGCCCGGATTTCCAGAAACCCGATACTCGGCGCTTTCTACAGCGAACAGAAGATTCAATCGACCGCTGATGGTCTTGATCCGATGATCTACCCCAATATCGATTGGTACGATGAGTTGTTTGAAAAATCAACCATTAATAAAAAAGCAAACTTTAACGTATCGGGTGGCGGCCAAATAGCTACCTATTATGTGGCAGGAACCATAGAAAATGAAAATGGCCTTCTGAAAGTTGCCCCGGAGAACAATTTTAACAACAACATTAACATTAACCGGGTGCAGTTAAGGAACAACGTTATTTTTAAACTGACACCAACCACTCGACTGGATACCAGGCTTCAAGGCCGTTTTGAACGTTATAATGGTCCTGCCACGGCAGCAAGTGAAATTTTCAGACAGGTCATGAACTCAAACCCGGTAGATTTTCCTGCCGTATATGAACCCGATGAAAAACATGCTTTTGCTGATCATATACTATTTGGAAGTACCTTCGTTGGAGGCCCCCTGAAAGCCAACCCCTATGCAGAGATGGTTCGTGGCTATGAAGACCGGAATGAAAGTTCGATTACAGCCATGGCAACCCTTTCGCAAGATCTGGATTTTATTACAGAAGGTTTGAAGTTGCAGGCCAAAGCCTCGGTTAACACATGGAGCGAATACAAAAGTACCAGATCATACATTCCTTACTTCTATGATTTGGAAAACTACAACCAGATTACCGAAGAATATACACTTTTTGCCCTGAATCCAAACGATGGACAAGCATTCCTGGGTGATGTCAATCCGGGACGTAACGCCAGTGCACACTATTATTACGAAGGACGTTTGAACTGGGACCGCAAATTCGGGCTACACAGCGTAGGTTTAATGACCGTGGGTATGTTTGAAGAGTACCTGTTGACCAGTGGAAACAGCCGGTCGATTTACGAAACACTTCCTGAGCGGAACATGGGAAACTCCGGACGTTTAACTTACGACTACGACAACCGTTACTTCTTCGAGTTCGCCTACGGATACAACGGGTCTGAGAAATTTAGCGGCGACCGAAGGTTTGGATTCTTCCCTTCATTTGGGGGTGGTTGGCTCGTCTCAAATGAATCATTCTGGGCCCCTTTGGAAAACATCATCAACACCCTAAAATTGAAGGGCACCTGGGGTAAAGTGGGTAACGACGCCATTGCTCAACGACAAGATCGTTTCTTCTATTTATCAGATATCGCCAAAGGCGGTGGAGGTTATCGTTGGGGAAATACCTTTATGAATGAATATGGCGGCTACCAGATTAACCGATATGCCAACCCTGATATTACCTGGGAGGTTTCAACCAAAATGAACCTGGGTATTGAATTAACTTTCCTCGATGATGCTTTGAAGATTCAGGGAGATGTTTTTAAGGATGTTCGTGATCAGATTTATCTGCAACGTCAAAACTTCCCATCCTCTGCAGGTTTGGAGGCATCCATTAGCGGAAATGTAGGGAAAGTGGAATCAAAGGGTTTTGAAGCCTCCATTGACTACCAATACATTTCGCAAAAGGATTGGTGGATGACCGGCCGTGCCAACTTCACCTTTGCCACCAACGAATACGTTCAACTGGATGAACGGGATTATGCCGATGAGTACTTGAAACGTCAGGGACATCCCATCAGACAGTGGTGGGGATTGATTGCCGAACGTTTGTTTGTGGATGAAGCTGAAATTGCCAATTCACCCAAGCAAGACTTTGGTACCTACCAGGCCGGCGATATCAAATACAAAGATGTAAACGGCGATGGGGTAGTGAATGCAAACGACGAAGTCCCTATGGGCTTACCTACCGTACCCGAGGTTCAGTATGGATTTGGGTTGTCGGGTGGATTTAAAGACTTTGACCTGTCGTTCTTCTTCCAGGGGAATGCTCGTGTCTCTGTATTTATTGACCCAAGCGATGTAAGCGACCCCAATAACAATCGTTATGGTATCGCACCATTCGCTTCCCGACGCAACGCTTTAACTATTATCGCTGAAGATTACTGGAGTGAAACCAACCCGGATGTCCATGCCTTTTGGCCACGTTTATCGGTCGATCCCCTCGAAAACAATACCAGAACATCTTCGTGGTGGTTACGTAATGGCGCCTTCCTTCGTTTAAAAACCGTGGAAATGGGATACAATCTCCCGGCGGACACCTTCAAGAAGATCGGCTTACAAAGCGTCCGGCTCTATGCCAGTGGAACCAATTTGTTTGTTATCAGTCCGTTCAAACTGTGGGATCCGGAAATGGGTCGCGCTGGATTGGGCTATCCGCCAAACAAACGATTTAATATTGGTGTCCAGTTATCATTTTAATACCTAAAAAAGATTGAAGATGAAAAGATTGAAAAATTTAATCATATTGTTTCTTGTCCTTAGCCTAACACCATCCTGCTCTGATTATCTGGATGTGGTGCCGGACAATACCTTAACCCTGGAGGACCTCTTTAAATCGAAAGAGGAAGCCTGGAATGCATTAGCCAAAGTTTACAGCTATATGCCACGAATAGAACAAACACACAGCTCTATCTGGACAGCAGGAGATGAGTATATCGGACGCTTGGATTATAACGATAATACAGGAGACTTGAGAGGAATCCGTTTGATGCGAGGACTACAATCGGTTACAAATCCGCTGCTAGGCGATTGGTCAAATACAAATGGAGGCACACGGCTATACGCTGGAATCCGCCAAGCCAATGTTTTTCTCTCCAATATCGATCAAGTGCCGGATATGTCGGACCAAGAAAGAAGCGAATGGCGTGCTCAGGTCAAATTCCTGAAAGCCTATTACAACTTCTTGTTGGTTAAGAAATACGGCCCAATTATCATTTCAGATGAATTGATTGCCCCGGATGCATCTAAAGACCAATTGTTTTTGGAACGTACGAAAGTGGAAGACTGCTTTGACTACATCATCGCCTTGATGAATGAAGCCATTCCTGATCTTCGGGAAAAAGCGATTGCTACGCTCCTCGGTCAAGTGGATCAGGCTGCAGCTAAAGCCATTAAAGCCAGAGTGATGTTGTTCCGTGCCAGTCCTTTCTTCAATGGCAATATGGAATATTTTGGTGATTTTGTTGGCCCCGACGGAGAACCCTACTTCCCACTAGACTATAATAAGGAAAAATGGAAAGAGGCTATCGACGCTATCGAAGAAGCCTTGCTGGCCTGCGAGACCAACGGCATCGAACTATACGAATACAGCGCACAACCCTATATTTTTGATCGTGAAGATTATATGGCCAATACAGAAAACGTACAACGCATTTACGATTTGAGAATGGCCATTACCGACCCATGGAACAAGGAGTTGGTCTGGGGCTTCTCCAACATTGACATTTATGGTGGTTCCGAGCTGGCACACTCCACCAACATGCGCCTGCCCGAAGGCTATGGTGGTGGCATTACTAACGAACCTGGTTACTCTTGGCAGTGGATGGCAGCAACCTACCGGATGGCAGAACGGTATTATACCGAAAACGGAGTTCCCATAGAAGAAGACCTGAACTTTGATCAGGATAAAAAGTGGGAACTGACCACAACTCCCGGAGCGAATGACCCGGAATACACGGAACTGCGCGGCATTATGCAACCCGGAGCCGAAACGATTAATCTGTACATGAATCGTGAACCACGATTTTATGCTAACCTGGCCATTACAGGTGGTTACTGGCGTTCTCACGGTGTTCGGATTAATACGATGATGTATGCCGGTAGTCACGGTGGCTTCAACTCTTCGCAACACACAACCGACTATTACGAAACCGGAATTGGAATCAAGAAGTTTGTTCACATGGAATCTAAATCCGGCCACTGGGCACGTACCGTTAAGTATCCGTATCCAATTATCCGTCTGGCCGATTTGTATCTAATGAAAGCAGAAGCCCTGAATGAATACTATGACACGCCAACCCAAGAGGTCTATGATGCCATCAATGTGGTTCGCGAGAGAGCCGGAGTTCCTCATGTTGAGCACGTTTGGGCTGATGCCTCAATTGTAAAAACGGTCAACAAACACAAAACCAAAGAAGGCATGCGTGACATCATTCTTCGGGAAAGAAGCATTGAATTTGCCTTTGAAGGAAGCCGTTTCTGGGACATGATACGGACAAAAAGAGCCGTCATGGAATTCTCAGCGCCTATTTGGGGATGGGAATATACCGGAACCACTGGTGCCGATTTCTTCAATCTTGAGGTAAAGCAAACCAGAAGATTTACCATTACCGATTGCCTATGGCCAATTGACTTAAATGAGATGAATACGAACTCTAACCTAGTTCAAAACCCGGGATGGTAATGGTTACAGGTCATTTATTTAACAAAAACGATAAAAAGAATCGTATGAAAACCACAAAAATATATTTACTCCTGATTGCAGCATTTTTGCTGGCTGTAACTTCCTGCGAGGAAGAGAAGGTACACCGGGCAACATCTGATGACACGATCCCTCCACAGCCTCCAATTGAGGTGACCTACCAGCCACTATATGGTGGCGCACGGTTTTTCTATGAAGTACCGGAAGACGAGGATCTACTAAGTGTCGAAGCCGTTTATACCAATAGGCAGGGAGATTCATTCTCTTTCTCAGCCTCTTATTTTGTCGATTCGCTCGACGTTTATGGCTTTGGCGATACCATCAACTACGAAATCGATTTGTATGCGATTGACCGTGCAGGCAACCGCTCAATTCCGGTTAATGTAACGGTAAAACCGCTCGAATCTGCCATTTCCAGGGTAGCCAATTCACTCGAATTGAAACCAGCCTTTGGATCATTCTTTGTCGACTGGATCAATGAGCTCGAACAAAGTATCAATGTTTACATTGATTTCAATTACGCGCAAAACGGCGAGTCAAGATCACTTACTTCTGTTTTCTCATCCAACCTTGACGAAGACCGACGCTTTGTTGATGATCTTGATCTTGGTTCAGAAGATCCGGTGAGCGTATCGATCCGTGTGTCTGATATCTATGGAAATATCACTGAACCAAAAGACATGGGTCAGATTCATCTGCTGGAAGACATGAAACTCGCCAAAGAGGAATGGGAACTGCCTTTAAACAGTGATTCTGTTGGAGGTGTTCCTCAGGGATTTGGTGATAATTCCGAAGGCCGCTTAGTTAGCGTGATTGACGGAATCATTGATGAAGGAAACAACCTGAACTTTATGCACACCGGAGGTCGTGGCCGCACCGGAAGCAGCGATGACGGAAACATGCCCTGGAATGTCATTATTGATCTGGGTGACCACTATGAACTTAGCCGGATACTAACCCACCAACGTCATATGGATTTCTGCGGAGACCTTTGCCAGGGACAGTATTACAGAGGAGAGAATGTTGGCCTTTACGAAATGTACATCTGGGATGAGGACACACAAGATTGGGAATATGTATCGGAGAATAAAATTGAAGTTCCCGTAGGACTAAGCGAACTCGAAATTGTGAAAAAAGGAAAAGAAGGCGACGAAGCCTACATGTATCCTGATGAACCTCAATACACCAAACCTACCCGTTGGTTCCGCTACCGAGCTATGAAAGGATTTGGTGGTAATTACACGCTAGATAATGGCAACTGCTTGTCTGAAATTACACTCTATGGCAGAAAGGCTGGAAATTAAGTTTATTAGGAACAGTGATTTAAAGATTAAAATTATGAGAAACATCATATTGCTATCAATATTGGTTTTTGCAACTTTCATGTGGTCGTGTGAAGGCATGTACGAAAAGCAGGAACAGTATGAAGGAGAAATTGTCTACCCAGCTAAATACGATACCATTATTGGACACATCGGCTTCGAACGGGTCGAAATTGATCTGATGAAAGCCGGTCGTATTCCGAGCAGTCAAATCAAATTGGGAAAAGCCGAAATAACCCGAATCGAGTATGACGACCAGATCATCACCATTGATTCGCTGGTTTCATGGGTCAACATTACGGGACTTACACAATCCAAACTCTACCGGTTTAAAATATACACTATTGATAAATTCGGAAATGAATCCGTGCCATTGGAAATAGCACTGATTCCTTTCACCAGTAGTGATTTGGCTAACTACGCTGTAACTCCACCTCAGATTTTGGCATCGCCATCAGCAGCGGTGATTAACTGGCCAAACGGAATTTCATCAGTACTAATGAACTATTATGGATTAAAATTTCAATACACCGATAAAAACGGGGAGGTTCAAAGTGGTGAACGCGGTGAGAATTCCCGCTTCTTTATCGGGAATGTAGAAGCCGGAGAACCGGTGGCTATTGATATGGAATACAAAATTGTTCCGATCGTCAACCGCCAGCCTATTCTGGATACCGTGGTATTCGAAAACGTGCTGAATGTGAACATGCCAACCAGCTCATCGGAATTTGCACCGTCCGAAAGAAATATTCTTGAAGCCAATGGCGTGACTACCTTCAGTGCTGATGGCGTGTCTGACATTACCGAACTGGTGTACCCAATTCATGCCAATTCACTTCAGGATATGTTCTATTTCCCGAATTTGGAAACCCTGGATTTAACCGGCGGTGACCTGTTCACGCTACCTGAACTACAGTATGACAACCGTGGTTTTCAGGATGTTGTGGGCGGTGGCGAATTTGAACCTTTCATGCGAAAAGCAGGAAACGTATCGGGTGGAAACACCTTGAAGGATTTTCTCGAAGCCGGAATACTAACAAAGGTATACTATCGCCCTAACACCATGGGATTAGACGATATTCTGATGCCTTATGTTGAAAGTGGTGTGGTGGAACTGATTGAAAACCCGGATGAAGTCTTGGTTGGCAACCAATTCGAGGTAAGCGGGCTTCTACAAGACGGTAACTGGGCGCTTGATGTTATTTATCCGGCTCCTGACGCCCCTGCTGGCGAAGGACTCGAAAACATTTACAAATTAATTCCAAGGAAGACCAGTGCGTCGTTTGTACTTGCACTGCCTAAGGGATACCAGTTGAATGCAGAGGAATACAAATACCTGAAAATGATGGTTTACATGCCTCCAAAAAGTCAGCTAACAGGAGAATATGCGAACTTCCAGCGCCTGTGGCCACGTTTTATGAACAACATGTGGGCTTTTGGCGATAACAGCAATTTTGGACAGGAATATTGGGAGAGAGATCGCTTTACCATGCCTGACTCGTCGCTGGAAAACTGGACTGAAGTTACGATTGATATGTCCGAGTCAGTCGGTAAACACACCCGGGTTTTTGTAATCAACATTGGTGGTGAGCCTTGGATTGATTACAATCCAGAGGAGGACATCGTGTACTACTTTGCCAACATCCGGTTTACCAAAGAATAAGAAAAACCTTAGACCATTTAATAAACCAGTAAAAGGGTTCAGTCCAATTCGGACTGGGCCTTTTTCATTTTTAGCTAATCGAAAACAAACTCCGTCGGCTTACCGGCTAATCCCCCAGCTCCGCACAGGTAATGTACATTTTCACTCCTTCAGAGTTCTGTGGAAAAAACGGAGGAGTATAAAACCCGCAGAATTTGAATGTTAATCGCATGATACAGGTATTTACGTCCTGCTTATGTTATTCGGACGAATCGCCAATTGTCTGAAGCAAGGAAAAACATAGCCGTTCAATCTTCGGCGATTCGGGATGAAAGGCAGAGACGTTGGAAAGAATAATCACGCCGTTCGCCCGATTGGTATCGAGCGCAATAGATGAGCTGTAGCCTCCGGTTCCTCCATTGTGGCAATATAGTTCCGTTTCAGCGGAGGTTCTCACAATATACCAGCCCAGCCCAACAGCTAACCGTTCATTCACTTCAAACGTCGGTATTCGCGTTAGTTTCAGTTCCCGGTTCGACTCATCAAACTGGGCAAAGGCAAACTGAGCCATATCTTCAGTGGTTGACAAGATACCACCCGCACCAATCAATACAGAAAAATCCCAGCTCGAAGTCTCCCGTCCATTTTGATCGAGACCGCTGACCATGTAAGAAGCAACATCTTCACGCTGGGTCGTTGAAGCCGTCATCCCGTAGTTTGAAAAAAGGTACTTTTTCAACAATTGCAGATAATTCAAACCAGTTACTTTTGCTAATGTATAAGCCAGAAGTCCTGCACCCAGATTGGAGTATTCACTCCGCTCGCCCGGCTGGTAAATCAGCTCCATCTGCCTCGTCAAGTAATCTTTCAACAGATCTTCGCTATAGTTCCGATAGGGATTGGCCGGATCGAAAGGAACACCGCCATCGAAGTTCGACGGCATGCGCGGCAAACCCGAAGTATGATTGGCCAACTGCCTAAACGTGGGCCGAATGGAATCTTTCAACGCGAAAGGCAGGCGGTCGTTCACAGGATCGTCGAGGTTCAGCTTGCCCTCAACAACCAAGGCTGCCAGCAAACTTGCCGTAAATACTTTTGAAATTGACCCGATTTCAAAGACTTTATGCCGATTGTCAACCACGCTAATCGTATCATTCTCCGAAATGACACCCGAAAAAGAAACGGCTCCGTTTTCGATGAATGCAAAGGCCAATTGGGTTTGTACCGGAAAAGTACGAACATGCTCAAAAATCTGTTCTTTCTGCGTCTTTGTCCAAACGTCCTTATGTTCGATGCACTCGGGAAGCCGAACCTGACTTCTTACGGAGCCCGTATACAAAAGCAAAAACATACTAAAAATTATTCCTCTCCTCATGCCTTTCGGTTGTCATTCAAGCATTACAATTAACTGTTTAAAGTTGCCAATAAAGTTAGAAAAATTAATCTGCGCAGAAGCTGCTTCCGAATGAGCCTAGCTTCGTAGATTCAAGGCACTTAACTTTTCATCAGCCAATTCATGTTTTTCAACAGAAAAATGTACTTTTGTGATTCACATTTTAAACCTGCAAAACAGGGGAATAAAAAATCTGCAAAATTAGACGACAACATGAAACGACTGAAAATTAAAGAAGTACTCGCTGGTGGACAAGTAGGCCAGCAAGTGTTAGTTAAAGGATGGGTTCGAACCAAGCGTGGAAGTAAAAATGTCAATTTCATTGCGCTGAATGATGGATCGACTATCAATAATTTGCAGATTGTTGCGGATGTTGAAAAGTTTGGCGAAGCATTACTTCGCGATATTAACACCAGTGCATCAATTGGCGTTACCGGCGAATTGGTTGAATCGCAGGGTAGCGGACAAGCTGTTGAGTTGGTCGCATCGGAAATTACGGTTTATGGAAAAGCTGACCCCGAAAAATACCCGATCCAACCGAAGAAACACAGCTTGGAATTTTTGCGCGAAAATGCGCACCTACGTTTTCGTACGGCTACTTTTAGTGCCGTGTTCCGTATTCGCCATGCCATGGCTTTTGCCATCCACAAATATTTCAACGATAAAGGTTTCTATTATTTGCACACGCCTATTGTTACAGCTTCGGATGCTGAAGGCGCCGGACAAATGTTCCGTGTATCAACACTTCCACCGGTAAACCCACCAACGACTAAAGACGGTGAAATTGACTATGCTCAAGACTTTTTTGGTCGTCCAACTAATTTGACGGTTTCTGGTCAGTTGGAAGGTGAATTGGGAGCGACTGCCTTAGGCGAAGTTTATACGTTTGGCCCAACATTTCGTGCCGAAAACTCAAACACAACCCGCCATTTGGCTGAGTTTTGGATGATTGAGCCTGAAATGGCATTTTATGAACTTAAAGACAATATGGATTTGGCTGAGGAATTCTTGAAATACCTCATCAAATATGCGTTGGACAATTGCATGGATGATCTTAAATTCCTGAGCAATCGTCTGCAGCAAGAAGAAAAAAATAAGCCTCAGGATCAACGTTCGATGGAGCTAATTGAAAAACTTCAGTTTGTGTTGGAAAACGACTTTATTCGTTGTACGTATACTGAAGCTATCGATATTCTGAGAAACTCGAAGCCTTTCAAAAAAGGAAAGTTTCAGTTCCCGGTTGAATGGGGAATCGACCTGCAAAGTGAGCACGAACGTTATTTGGTTGAAAAGCATTTCAAAAAGCCGGTTATTCTGATTGATTATCCCAAAGACATTAAAGCCTTCTACATGAAGCAAAATGAAGATGGCAAAACAGTAGCTGCCATGGATGTTCTCTTCCCTCAAATTGGCGAAATCATTGGTGGATCGGAACGTGAGTCTGATTACGATAAATTGGTAGCCCGAATGGAAGAAATGGATGTTCCTGCCGACGAAATGTGGTGGTACCTGGATACCCGGCGTTACGGAACGGTTCCTCACGCCGGATTTGGTTTAGGATTTGAACGTTTCATTTTATTTGCAACCGGCATGGGTAACATTCGTGATGTAATCGCGTTTCCAAGAACGCCAAAGAATGCAGAGTTCTAAAAAAACATTAAAAACTAAAAAAATATAAAGAGGTTGACCACAATAGTCAACCTCTTTTAGGTAACAAAGGTTATATTTGTTATAGAAATAAGAAGAAATAATTACAATATGCCATCTCAGAAACTAAGTTTACAGCAAAAGCTATTGCAGAAACTTTCTCCTCAACAAATTCAGGTGATCAAGCTTCTGGAAATACCTACGATGCAGCTGGAACAACGCATAAAGAAAGAACTGGAAGAAAATCCGGTTCTTGAAATGCTTGATGATGAGCCGATTGACCAAAGCGAAGAGTCGGAAAGCAGCGATGCCGAAAGTGATGAATTTTCACTTGAAGACTACATCGAAGATGATGAAATCCCGACTTATAAACTAAACACCAGTAACTATTCGAAAGACGATAAACAACCTGATGTCCCTTTTAGTACCGGAACAAGCTTTTATGAGTCTCTTACTGAGCAGCTCGGCCTTACCGATCTGGATGGCGAGCAAAAAAAGCTGGCGGAATACATTATCGGAAATATTGATGAAGATGGTTATTTGCGAAGAGATTTGATGTCGATTTGCGACGATCTGGCTTTTACGATGAATATGAACGTTTCAGAAGAGGATCTGGAAGAGATACTGGGAACCATTCAGGACTTTGATCCAGCCGGAGTTGGCGCGCGTTCGCTGCAAGAGTGTTTGTTGCTTCAAATTCAACGTAAAAAGGGGAATGAATCGACCCTGCTGGCCTCCCGAATATTGGAAGAAAACTTTGAAGAATTTACCAAAAAACACTATGATAAAATCATTCATAAGTATGAGATTTCGGAGGACCAACTAAAAGAAGCGTTGAATGAGATTCTGAAGCTAAATCCGAAACCCGGTGGCTCAATTAATAATCCGAACAACCAGTCGAACCAAGTCATTGTACCCGACTTCATTCTCGACAATGTAGATGGAGAACTGATCCTGACACTGAATCAGCGCAATGTTCCTGACCTGAGGATGAACAACACTTACATGGACATGATTAGAGGCTATACCGACAATAAAAAGAACGCTTCGAAGAACCAAAAAGATGCCGTCCAATTCGTCAAACAAAAGCTGGACTCGGCCAAATGGTTTATTGATGCTATCAAGCAGCGCCAGCAGACTTTGATTTTAACCATGTCAGAAATTATTGACTTCCAAAAAGAATACTTTAAAGAAGGGGAAGAGACCAAGCTACGTCCGATGATTCTGAAAGATATTGCCGACCGAACAGGCTTGGATATCTCTACGATTTCAAGAGTTTCGAATAGCAAATACATTCAAACACACTTTGGCATTTATGCATTGAAATATTTCTTTTCAGAAGGTATGCAAAAAGATACCGGAGAAGAAGTCTCGACCAGGGAGATTAAAAATATTTTGGGAGAATGTATTTCGAAAGAAGACAAGCGAAAACCATTGACGGATGATCGGCTGGCCAAAATACTGAAAGAAAAATCGTATCCGATTGCCCGGCGTACCGTTGCTAAATATCGTGAGCAACTGGGAATTCCGGTTGCGCGTCTAAGAAAAGAATTGTAGAAATTATAACGACTACACTATGAATGCAAAGCAAGCCATCGCCCAATTCTTTTCCTTGGTTTTTCATCCATTGATAATTCCTACACTGGGCTTTCTATTGCTCATGAATTCCGGTTTCTATTTCTCGATGATGAGCTTTGAGGGTAAAAAATTCCTGCTTATTATTATCTTTTTAAGCACTTTTCTACTTCCGGTATTAAGCTTAGGACTGCTTTCGTTTAACAAGCATTTTGACGCGACGATGAGCAAGAGCACCGATCGGGTTCTCCCGCTTTTTATGAGTGCTATTTATTACTATCTGGGCTATTACTATTTAGGGCGGCTGGATGTTTACCCAATCTATCGTGTCTTTTTGCTCGCCACAATCCTCATCATCACTATGCTGTTACTGATATCCATGAAATGGAAAATTAGCAATCACATGGCAGGTATCGGAGGGCTTATTGGCGCTGTGATTGCCTTATCATTTCGCATGGGTATTAATAGTTCTATGCTATTATGCGGCTTAATTATTTTGGCCGGAATACTTGGAACTGCCCGTTTAATCTTGAAAAAACATAGCCAACTACAAATTTATGCCGGCTTTTTTCTCGGGTTCATGGTGAATTACCTGATCATTATTTATCTATAATCAATCCAGGCATCCTTAAAATCCTCTTCCTGACGAAGCACCTTAAGCGCGTTTTGAGCTAATTCAAAATCATTAAAAGATTGAACAGCTAAACGGTAATAGCCATCTTCATTACGCATAATAACAGCCGATTTAAAACCTTGCTTTTGGTATTCCTTGTTCCAACTTTCAGCAAATTCCTTTACAGTGTACACATCAACAACCAAAAAGTATTTGTCGTCCAGGTTGACCCCCATGTCAATTTCTTCCTCTGGAGGGGGAGGTGGCTCAGGAGATTCCACAACTTGTACGGTATCCTGAGGACTAACTTCCACTTGCAAATCTTGCTTCTTTTCCTTGGTTTTGCATGCAACAACCATGATAAGCAATAATACGAACAGGTATTGTAGTTTCATATTCAACGAGCTTTTAAACAAAGTTACAGAAAGAAATAAAAAATCCCTTATTTCTAAGGGATTCTGTTCGTGCTATTCGACAAACTTATAGCCAATACCTTTCAACGTTTTTATATGATCGTTCCCGATTTTTTCTCTCAATTTACGAATATGAACGTCAATTGTGCGGTCTCCCACGACAACATTTTCACCCCAAACCGAATAGTAGATTTCTTCGCGGGTAAACACTTTCCCAGGTTTCGAAACCAATAATGAAAGCAATTCAAACTCTTTTCGAGGAAGAATCATTTCCTGACCTCTGGTATTAATCAGGTAACGCTCTTTATCAATAACCAAATCACCAATAGTTATGGTGGTCGAATTTTCAACAACTTGATCAGGTGCAACTCCACCTGTACGTTTTAACAATGCTTTAACCCGGCTAACCAAAACTTTTGGGCGAATGGGCTTGGTAATATAATCGTCTGCTCCTGCCTCGAATCCTGCAATTTGCGAATAATCTTCACCCCGTGCAGTTAAAAAGGCAATGACTACACTATTTAACGACGGTATTTTACGAATTTCTTCGCAGGCTGCAATTCCATCCATTTCCGGCATCATCACATCCAGAATAATCAAATCGGGAGTTTTCTTCTCAGCCACTTTGATAGCTTCCAACCCATTTTGAGCCGTATAAACTTTGTAACCTTCTTTTTCAAGATTATAGCTAATAAATTCTAAAATATCGACTTCGTCGTCGACCAGTAAAATTTTGTACTTCGTATCACTCATAATGGTAAAACTTATCTGCTGCTAAAAGTAGAATTAGAGCTTAGAAAATGTATTAATAAACAATTAAAATCTCAAATCACAGGCAAATTACTACTTTCATTTGGCTTTTTCAAGCGTGAAAGTAAAAGTTGTTCCTTCGTCCACCGAAGACTTAACATTTATTGTTTGGTCGTGTGCCTCGATAATATGCTTTACAATTGATAAACCAAGCCCGGTTCCTCCTTGTTCTCTGGAACGCGACTTATCAGCCCGGTAAAAACGCTCAAAAATACGAGGTAAATGCTTGCTATCTATTCCTAAACCATCATCGGCAACTTCCACCATCAGGTTTTCTTTCAAATCGTAAAATGAAATATTAACGAATCCTTTTCTTTTGCCGTATTTAATACCATTTAAAACCAGATTAGTCATCACTTCCATAATCCGCTTTTTGTCTGCCAAAACATTTACCGGCTTTTCAGGCCGTTTAAAATTCAGTTGTATTTTTCGCTCTGCAGCCATCATCTGCTCCAATTCAATCACATCATCCACCAAGCGAACCAAGTCAAAACTTTCCAGTTTAAGCTTCAGCTCTCCGGATTCCAGTTTTGTAATTGACTCTAAATCCTCCACAATAGAAATCATCCGATCAATACTTTTCTCCGTCCTATTTAGGTATAGTTTATTCACTTTCGGATCATCGATGCCACCTTCGAGCAAAGTCAAAATATAACCCTGAATATTAAAAATAGGAGTTTTTAATTCGTGCGATACATTACCAACAAATTCTTTCCGGTATCTCTCCAAATCTTTCAAACGAGTAATTTCCTGCGTCTGATTTTTAGCCCACTCCTCTACTTCTTGTCGCGCCGTAGAAACCATGTCAATTTTATCTTCACGCTTCTTGATTTTCTTTCCTGTTACCGGAATTTTGCGAATAATCTTATAAATCGGCTCAATTCTGTTATCAACATATTTTCGCATAATAAAAAGAATTAGCGAATAAACGATCGCAAAATAGAGTATAACTAATACAAGGTACAACCAGATTGAAAAAGCTGTAAATGAAACTACTACAACAAATACAATGGTCAACAATGTAAGTGCTTGTGCCAAATACAGCGCTAACTTTCTAGGAGAATAAGTCTTCATAAACGTTTTGTTTGGCGACTAAATTAGAATAAAATTTTGCTCATTTGCTCATTAATAGTAATTTGATCGTTCATTAACATTAAATTAACACAAAAGAGGTGGTAGGTTAATTGATAGCATTATTTTTGCCTCCGTCAATCTTATATCTAATACGATGGAACAATTCTATTTAATTCTTGTTATCGTGCTCTTTGCACTCGCAATTTCGGATTTGGTTGTTGGAGTCAGCAATGATGCTGTTAATTTCCTAAATTCTGCGATTGGATCAAAAGCCGCGCCCAAATGGATTATTTTTTCTGTTGCCAGTATTGGCGTACTTGTCGGATCTACGTTCTCCAGTGGTATGATGGAAGTCGCCAGGAAAGGAATTTTCCATCCCGACATGTTCTTCTTTGCTGAAATCATGGTGATTTTTATGGCGGTAATGATCACCGATGTGATTTTGCTGGATTTATTTAACACCTTCGGCCTTCCAACATCGACCACGGTATCAATTGTTTTCGAACTTTTGGGTTCTGCTGTAGCAGTGTCTCTCGTAAAAATTAGTGTCGCCGGTCAATCAATTAGCGAGTTACATAAATACATTAACTCGGAAAAGGCACTTGCTATTATTACCGGGATTTTACTCTCGGTATTTATCGCTTTTATAGTCGGTGCCATTGTCCAGTACATTGCCCGGGTTATCTTTAGTTTTAAACAAAACAAAACATTAAAATATTACGGCTCGGCATTTGGTGGACTTGCCATTGCCGCAATGACCTATTTCATGGTTATTAAGGGAGCCAAAGGAGCCGTTTT
>NZ_OY782776.1:300000-577283 GCF_963678245.1 uncultured Sunxiuqinia sp. | reverse complement strand
TCTCGATCAGTTTTTGGATCACATCATTGGCTGACTTATAATCTTCATTCGTTGGCCGGTACTGCCATTGGTCGCCAAAGGTATAACAGGCCTCCCAGGGTGAAGGCAGCGGTTTATTGGGCGTCTCCTGCTCCGGTGTCTCAATAGCTCCCCGGGTAACAACCACATCGGGGTTGACCTCCCAGCACACCTTTGCGACCGCTGTTTTGCCTGATTGTTCCATGCCGTCCAAAAACACAATGTCGATCTTTCCGTATTGGGTCATCAGCTCCTGCATCTGTTCCTTCACATAGCTCTTCAATGGTTCATTGTTCGAAGCAAATGACTCCGGCCTTGTCCTTGAGATGAACCTGCCCTGCTTATACAGATAATGAAAGTCGTCCGGTGAAAAGTAAAGCCCGATGGCCAGTCCCTCTTTCCTGAACGCGTCCACGACCTCCTTAGTAATATCTTTCCCGTACGGTGTGTTCATGATGTTAAAGTCCGTTGTCTTCGTGTCGTACATGCAGAACCCGTTGTGGTGTTTGGTCGTGAATACCACGTACTTAATCCCGGCCATCCGGGCTGCTTTAGCCCATACAGCAGGGTTGAACGATTCCGGGTAAAAAGTCGTCGGAAGTTCGTTAAAATACCTGTTCACATAGTCGTCGGAAGCCCCGACAAGGCTATGGCTGATCACCATCCCCAGTTGCACATCCAGGCTCCAGTGGATAAACATCCCAAAGCCTAAACCGGCAAACCACTGTTCACGTTCCGGCCTATTCAGGTTCAAGGGCTTTTCCTGTGCGGCCAGTTGCCCCAAACCGACAAATAACAAGAGCACAATAATTTTATATTTCAAAGTTTTGTTCATCGTCTTATTCGTTTATTGTATTGCTTTTCTATTATTCCAACTCAAACTTACCGGTCAGCCGGATATCCTCAGAACTGGAACCGACCAGCACCTCAAACTCCCCTGGCTCCACCGTCCAGTCCATGTTTTTGTCCAACAGCTGCAGGTCTTCGGGCTTCAGGGTAAAGTGGACTGATCGTTTCTGTCCCGGAGCTAAGGTTACCCGCTCAAAGCCCCGGAGCTGTGTATCATAAACCGTCACGCTGCTGACCAGGTCTTTCACATACAGTTGAACCACCTCGTCCCCTTTGTATTTTCCGGTATTGGTTATGTCCACATCAACCTGGATTTTCTGCTGGGTATGGCCTTGTGTTGGTGATATCACAAGGTTGCCATATTCAAATTCGGTATAGCTCAAGCCGTATCCGAAAGGGTACAGAGAACCGACCACAGAGGTTTTCCCCGAACCATTCGGACCCGATGCAGGCTGGCCTGCCTGGGAGCTGGGCTTGAACGGGAAGTTCAGCTCTATCTGTCCGACTGATTTTGGGAAAGTCACCGGTAATCTTCCACCTGGGTTATAATCCCCAAAAATAGTTTGAGCGATCGCCTTTGGCCCTTCCGTATTTGGGAACCAGGCTTCCAGAATTGAAGGGATGTATCGGTTTTCCCAGTTAATGGTCAGCGGCCTCCCATTGATCAGTACCAGTACAATTGGCTTATTGGTTTCTTTCAGCACCTGTAACAATTGAAGCTGCCGCCCGGGCAGGCCAAGCCCTGTCCGTGACCGGCTTTCGCCACAACGCATTTCGTCTTCACCCATAACGGCAATGACCACATCCGCCTTTTTAGCTTTGGCAACAGCCTGATCTATGCGCTGCTGTTCCGTTTTCGTTAAAGGAGTTGGGACGATCTCGCTGTCGGGCCAGTTGTTGTCCACAACCGTGCTCCCCAGGGAAAAATCAACTTTGGCCTTGTTACCGACATAGCTTTTTATACCCTCAAAAACGGTACCCACTTCTAGGTTTTGCGGCCCGTACCGGCTCACGTAAACAGTGGTGTCAATGGCCAGTGGCCCTGTAACCAATATGTTGTTCAATGATTTCAGGTCGAGTGGGAGCAGTCCGTTTTCATTCTTGAGCAGTACCAGCGACTGCCGGGCCATATCCAGCATAAAGCCTTCGGTTCCATGGGCGACGGTCTGGTCGGCCTGTTTGGGGTTTTCGACATATGGGTGGTCAAACAGTCCCAGTTCAAACTTCACCCTCAGCACATCCCTTACATTCCTGTCCAGGGTAGCCATCGAAAGTTGGCCATCGTTCACCAGTTCGCGCAACGGCAGGATATAGTCTCCCGGCGGGGAAAAGTTTGTCCTAACGTTCATACCGGCTTCTGCAGCCTGCCTCACGGCTTCCTTGATATCACCTGCCACATGATGTTTAGTCGCCAGGAACTCCAACGCCTCACTATCGGAGACCACGTATCCTCGGAAACCGTAGGTATTACGGAGCAGGGTGGTCAAAAAATAGTAGCTTCCCGTGACTGGCACCCCGTCCCAGTCGTTATAGCTGCTCATCACACCCAAAGGGTGCGCCTGTTCGACCACTTTCCGGAAAGGGTACAGGTACATCTCGTGCAGCTCCCGCGGGGCAACATGGGGGTCTGTCCTCGCATCTCCGTCCCTGCCCCCTTTAGGAACACTGTAAATGGCATAGTGCTTCAGAGTGGAGGCCACCCCCTGCGACTGGATGCCCTCTGCCATCTGTGTCCCCAGTTCGGCAACCAGGAACGGGTCTTCCCCATAGCATTCAACTACCCTTCCCCAGCGTGGGTCGCGCGCTAAATCAAGGATGGGCGCATAGACATTTGTATAGCCAAGGGCTTTCCCTTCCCGCCCTACGATCTCACCCGCCTGCCTGACCAGCCCCTTGTCCCAGGTGCTACCAATAGCAATGGGCGAAGGCAGACTGGTTGCCCGGTCGTGGTTGAGCCCATGGATGCCTTCGTTGGTAAAATCCACCGGGATGCCCAAACGGGTCTGCTCGATAAACCACCGCTGGATGGTGTTGACCGCTTCGGCATGCTTGCTGAAAGGATAGGAATACTGCGTTTTCTTCAACCCATTTAATTCCTCATCGATATTGGCAATCCCGTCTTTCCAGATTTCATTTTTCCAACCTTTGGTCGGCATCTCGTCCTTGAGCACCCGTTTGTAACCATAGAGTGTGGCACACTGGCAGGTCTTTTCGTCAACGGTCATCTGCTCCAAAAGGTCGGTTATGCGGGCTTCGATCGTGGCCTTTGGGTTCTCATACACATCCATCCTGCCATTTTTGTTGAAGTCAATCCAGCCATCATGATAGATATCTTTTTTCTGGGCCTGTAATGAGCTTGGCGCACTTATCGAAAAGATCAGGACAAGTGCCGATAGGAATTTTATCATCTTATTTCCGGTTAATGGTTTCAGATTCCATTTCCAGTCCTAAAAAATTATTTTCCATTAAAACCTGACTTCCAATGCTGATTGAGTAATAAATTTTATCTCCCAATTCAACCTTGACCTCTATTTGGTGGTCAGGAGAAATCAATTCGAAGGACGAAAATTTTGATAGTCCGGGAAAGGCTATCAAAAGAAAAAAGAAAACTAAAAATAGATGATTGTAATATTTATTACCGATTACTAAAAAACTAGTCAATTTCATTATTCAATACTAAAACATTTAAATAGAATTGTTCCCAGGTTTTTTTGTCAGGAGCTGATACTGGATATTTACCTGAGCATGCAACCTGGAATCCGTTTCTTGCTGTGCAAAGGTGACAGCAAAACAACTCATAAACAATAAAAATAAAAGCAGAAACTTAGCGCTACATCTATTTTTAGCTTCTTTATCAAAAATCAATTGGCTGTCTAAATCTATTCTTTTTATAAACATCGTTCTATTCAGATTAAGGTGTTATTATTTTTCCGTTCCATTCTCTCAAAACAATCAGCGATTAAAATTCACCCCATGTTTTATTCCTTACTTTTTTAATCCATTGAGGTCTGAAGTGATAGTAATCTTCCCTTTCCCTGGATTTACTTTGGCAGAAAAATCACTACTTGTTTCTATGTTACTTGAAGTATTCAGGTGAATAATTTTATTGTCAACGGTATTGTCAAGCAAAGTCATTTGCCCTTTGGCATTGAAAACCGTTCCGTAAATATTGATTGCAGTTGGAAAGTAATCCGGCATTGCCTTGTTGGAGCGGAATTTTATCCCACCATTCTTCAAACTTGAGTTGCAGATCGTGATCGCATCAATTGGGGTATCCACGCCCAACAATTCCTTTGTGCCATCATGCATCACCCTGATATTGTCAAAAACCAGCTGCTTCTGCATAGGGATCTCAGCTCCCGGATAATACGAACGACTCCAAATACCGTTGTCAAAGTGAATGGAAAAACCTACCCGGGGCTTTTCCAGATAAATATCCCTGAAGGTCACGTTTCTGACCCCGGCAACATGCTCGTCTCCTTTTTGCACCATCACCCATTTGATCCCATCCAAAACTTTTGTCCCTTCGGTATGTGTAGGGCGTGTCTCGGAAGTATATTCTTTTCCGTCCGGTTTGCCATTTGGCATAATCCCGTCAACCCTGTAAATCCTATGATTCGACACCACAGCATCTGCATTCTGAACTTTCATGTCTTTGTGCCAATCGATCCAGCCACCAGCCAGTATCCGGCAGAAAAAACCAACCAACTTTTGGTTACCGCTGAGATCATAGCAGTTTTTAACCAGTCCGTTCTCAATCCAGCCCAATTCAGGATTTGAGGTGGCATAGTCATGTGCATTCAGGGCAATGGCGTCATCAACGGTTTCAAACACGGCATTGGAGATGGAAAACCGGTTTCCGCGCCCCAAATGGATCCCGTCCTTGGTACCTTTAAGAATAACATCGTCGATAACCAGGTCTTCGAACGTACAGACATGAATCCCAAACTGGGGGTTTTCAATATCGTAACACCTGAACCCCTCGATCTTCAGGTCTTTGATATAGAAAAAAGCAATTTGTCCCCGCAGGCCAAATACTTCATCAAATGCTTTGAGCACATGGTTCACACTTACGTTCAATCCTTTTATGACGATGTGTTCATCATATGTTCTGGTCAGGGCTCCCTTGTTCAAAAGAACATGGGTAAAAGGCCCGGCCTCGTCCACTTTCTTCAGGATGACTCCGTTGCCAAACTCCAGGGTAGTGTTACTGCCCACGTAGGTTGTTCCCGCCACTTTGTAGGTTCCCGGTTGGCTCACAATTATTGTCCCTCCCTGGTCAACCGATTTTTGCAGGGCTTTCACGTTCTCAACGCCTGTGGCATTTGGTGAGAATCCAAAATCTGCGGCATTTGTAAATCCCGGGTTTTGGGCATCTATCGACAAACATGATGTAATAAATGCAGTAAAAACTAAAAGTCTTAATATCATTGTTGTATAAATCTTATTTAGAAAATTATATTGCATTATTTAATTCGTATAGCTTAAAATACAAATTATCCAAAACCTCCTTTTCATAAAGCCTGGTAGCAAAATCTATTTAAATAGATCCGCCCTCCTGCAAACATTCACAAATGCTGAAGCAGACCATAATTGACTTCCTGAGCCCATTGGGTTTTTAGTAGACCAGTTTACTACCTCGTGAAACGATCCATCTTTAACGCAGGTACGAGCCAACAGTGCAGCGTTAAATGATGTATAATCCTTACCCTCGGCTATTTCTTTTGCCCAGAGAAAAAAAGTGTCAACAAAAGGCCAGGCTGTATTGTTGTGATAGCTTGCTTTACCCGGATAAAAAGGATAGAACAGTGGAACACCTGCCCAGGATACCGGATAGCCGGCGATGGCTTTTAATGCATCATCACCTTCAACGATACCGGTTACAACTGCTAGTGCAGCCCCAAAAGCATCACGCCTTTGTTCCAGTTCTCCATTAGTATGTTTAAAATAAGCAAACGTGCTGTCTTCAAAACGAAGGTTACTAACAATAGCCTGTTTTAGTTTTTTTGCTTTTTGCAGCCATTCTGAGGCTTCTTCTGGTTTATTTAGCTTCTTTGCTGCTGAAGCCATTGACAGCAGACCTTTATAGTACAAACAATTTGTTGACGTTGATTTGATCATCACACACTCTTCAACAGAAAAATCCTGCGGATAACCTGATGCTTTTCTCTCCAGGAAATGGATATCAATAAATGAGGCCTGTCCCCTGTAAAGTCCGTCAGCAGGATCAAAAAAAGGATCATATAACTTATCAAAACAATTCTTTCCATTCTCATAAATCCACTGCCAATCAGCCAATTCAGGATGCTTTTCAAACAAGTCCATAGCTGCCCATAGCCATACTACATCATCGGTCCTGCGCGTATAACAATTTGTTCGGTATTTTTTAAGAAATTCCTTTTCTGAAAGTGAATCCTGTACCCAATTGCCTGACAGCCCATGGATCATATGGCCTTCAGATACCCTCAACCCGAGGCCGAGACGCAAGTTACGGGTAACTTTCAGTGAATTTAAAATTTTACGGGGATAAAGAGAATTAACACCCAGTATCCCTGAGTAACTGATATCACGCGTATATATGCGTAAACCGAAATTTTGACCTGCACCAAAGTACTCCCCGTCCTCCGTTTTAATAATATTTGACTCAATATTTTCCAATGCTATATTCCACAAACGATCAGTCATTTTATTGGCACCGGTTAAACTGGTATTATTAACGGGACGACAACCCGGTAAGCTATCCACATAAATAATTCTTAATGAATCTTTTATGTATTCATTGTTTAATATGAGCTTATCTGATCGATATTCAAATTTCAATTTTTCATTACAACCTGAAACGAAAAAAAGCGACACTGATATTAGTAAAAACTGTAAATATTGCCTCATCATGTTAAATTGACTTTAGTACTATTGGTGGAAAATTCTCTCAAATGCATCGTTTCTTAGGTTGGTTATAGTTATCCCGCACGGTCCTGCTTTTCCCTTCCACGGTCAACACAAGCTGGTGATTTTCATCGGGGCTGGACAAATGAACCTCGTCATTCATCTGACATAAAAAAAGCAGGAATGAAAATAAGATTAGCGGTAAATATTCCATCATTATCATCATAAGTTGTCATACTTTAAAAAGAGAAAACCTGGTGTTTCCGGGATTGTAAAATTGACCTCGCTTCTTTCGTTTAAAGTGATTTGCCACTTTTTATTGGTCAAAATATCAGTTAGTTGCAATTTAGTTCCTGGCTCAAAAAAATGCAGTGAAATTTGCGCACTTTTTTTCTGATTATTTAACTCCCGAAATACAGTTAAATAACCATTTCCTGTTTCCGGATTGTAATTCTGAAACCCCGTCCAGCTTTTATTGTCAGGTTTATCACCAATAGCAAAAACATAGCCTTTGTACATTTCAGCCCGCTCTGCTTTGTACTTTGCTATAATCGGTTTCAGCTCAGCCCTTGCCTCCGGTGAAAGGAATTGCAGTTCTGTAAAAAATATAGGGCTTGCCATCAATGTAATGGCAAAATTATAGGCATGTGTGTATTTCAGTGCGTCAGTAATTGCCTCCGGTGGTGTCAGATCTTTATTCTGGTATGTTACCTGTACTTTGTTCAGATTCATATAGCTGGCCAGTTCCCAGGCATCTCGTAACACTTGCCATGGTTCGTACTGTACATTTGGTCGAACAGTGTATGCTTTACGGTTGGCGAGATACAGATTCCCACATTCGCGGCCAAAGTAAAATCCCATGCGTGGGTCTTTTTCAGTAACATCCCAGTTAACAACTGCACTGTGTCTCGAATAGTTGATAAGATCCCTTGCCTTGTAATACAAATGATCCAGCGCTTCCTTTTTGTTTAGAAAGGCAAAATCCAGTTTAAAAGATTTAAAATCGCCATTGTCATAATTGGTTTTCAAAGTACTCAAAGGAGCAGTCCAGGCATTCCACAGTCCAAGTTTTATTCCGGCATCTTTTGCTTTTTCCCGTACCTTGCCAAATCCGGTCGGATACACATCATAAGTTTCAGGTATGCTTGTTCCATCCATAAGTTTTGGCAAAGCACCTTTCTTATAAGGTTTTGTTGGCCCTGTTTTAGCTGGCAGCCAGCTATTCTCCCCATTCCTTATTTGCCATCCGTCATCAATCTGGAGCATGTCAACACCAAGCTCGGCACAAGCTTCTATTTCTCTTAAAACGTTTTCTTCCCTTGCCTTATAGATACACTGGTCAAAAGCGTCTTCAGAGCCCCAGGTATTGGCCATGATGAAAATATCCCTGTCAGGGTGTACCGGGTATCTGAGCCTGTCGAATTGCTTAAGTGCCAAACCGGCTTCGTCTTCCCCTCCCTGGTACAAAATCATCCAATTCGCCCAGCAAAACTTATATTCTTTATCCGTGATATCATAGGGCCTGATGCCTAATCCATTCACCAGCAAGCTATTTCTTTTACGTTCAAATCCTCCTGTCTCCAGTTCGCTACCCATGTGCGTATGTTTGTGCGATTCTTTAATCAGGATAAGCCCATTTGTCCCATTGGAGGCAATAAACCCGTTTGTGATATCTGAACTTCCATTTTCAGGGACATCTTCTTTCGTTAAAATTTCATAGGGTTCAATATCCGCTTTTAATCCGCCATAATAACCAAATGCCATGACTTTTGATGGTATTTTGCTCAATACAACTGTTTCGGAAACTCCCGGCTCAATATGCTCGCCTGCCTGTTTATTGCCTTTTGTGGTTTTTAACCACAACTGGGTGCGTAAACCAGAGGTACCCGGATATGCCCAAATGACATATTTCACCTGTAACTTTTCATATTCAATTTCGGCTTCAACAGTCAGGTGTTCACTGGTAAAATGTTCGTCATCGTCCCGGAAGGCATTCAGTGAAACCAGTTTACCTTCACCTAAATCCCCTAGATCCCAGTCTGCCGACTGACCTGAATTTGTTGCGATAATTTCTCCTGATGAATTAACAATTTGTGTTGTTGCGAATCCCCTTCCTGTCCAGCGCCAGGTACGTTCTACTTTCCCCGTTGAAACAATCAACTGGTTACTTGTAGTATAAGCTTTCGTGTTTTTAAAAGACGTATTTAGCTTTGGTAAATCTGATGCTAATATACTTGCAGGGGCAAAAGTAACGACCAATACAACTATTCTCATCAGGCTTAAAATATAACTTTTCATTGTTTATAATTTTAACTTTCAAACTCCTAATTTTAAGTATAAGGAGCCTGACTAGCAATTTCTTTCCGCCATTCTTTTAATAGTTCAACAGCACAGATTCTACTTTCTTAATAATTTCAGGGTGCTGATCTGCAATATTGTGCTCTTCTCCTAAATCGGTACTTAAATCGTAAAGTTCTATCTCACCCGGAAGACTTTGCTCATTTGAAGATCTTGTATAATTAATCACTGCTTTCCAATCTCCTAACCGGATTGCTTTCCCTTTAACGAATTGATGATTTCCCTGCCGGAATTCCCAGTACAAATAGTTATGTTCTTCCTGCCCGCTTTCGCCTTTTAACGTAGGAAGAAATGAGATTCCATTGGTTTGCACGGGTTTTTCCTGGTCAATAATATCTGCCATCGTTGGAAGCATATCCCAAAAAGCGCTTGGCAAATCAGAGCTTGTCCCCTGCTTTATTACATTTGGCCAACGGGCTAAAAACGGTGCCCTTAACCCTCCTTCATACATATCGCGTTTGTGCCCTCTTAACGGGCCATTGGAATCCCAGTATTCCGGGTCATGCCCTCCTTCGTGATGAGAACCATTATCGCTTGAAAACATGACCAGAGTATTATCATCAATTCCCATTTGCTCTAAAAGCGACAGTAATTCTCCAACCTGATCATCCAGATGTTCCATCATGGCACCAAAACCCGCAATTGGATTTTGTACAGGCGGACAAACCTCTCCCGGACCAGCGCCATATCTGCCAATTTTATCATCAAATTCAGGCAATTTCTTTCGCCATTTTTCATGCAGTTCTTTTGGGGCGTGCATGGCAGCATGTGGTATTGCAGTTGGGATATAACAGAAAAACGGCTTATTTTCCTTTACACTCTCCCTGATAAAATTAAAAGCATCCTCCATGATGAAATCGTGCACATAAGTTCCGGAATCCAAAGGAATCTCCTGTCCATCCCTAACAATGGACGACGGATAATAGGTATGCGCAATCATCTGGCTTTTCCAGCCGGTAAAATGATCAAAACCATGAGTTAAAGGATTCTCCTCTCCTTCGTTACTGGTTATTCCCAATCCCCATTTACCAAAAGCCCCGGTTGCGTAGCCGGCATTTTTAAACAAGCGGGGCAAAGTAACCATGGTTGAATCCAATGCCCCCATTTTCTCGGTTGGCATATTTCCCCTGCAATGAACATGGCCGGGATCCTGCCCTGTCATTAATACCGCCCTTGATGGGGAACAAACTGTATTTCCGGAATAATGATTGGTAAAGAGCATGCCTTCATTTGCAAGCCGATCGATATTGGGAGTTACCAATTTCTTTTGTCCATAGCACGACAAATCACCATACCCCAGATCATCGGTAAGGATATAAATGACATTTGGAGAATTTGTTTTTTCTTCTTTACAGGAGTTAAGAAATATGAAAAAGCCGAAAAGAATAAATAGGGAAAAATACCTCATGAGATTTTTTTGTAATTTATTATTAATGAATGGTATTCTTAACATTAAAAGATGCAGCTTATATCGGTTTTATAGCTTCGTTTAATCTATAAATCAATAGGACTTCATATGAAGTCCTATTGATTTCATTTTAAGAATAATTTTACCAATTTGGATTTTGAGTAAGGTTCTCGTTTAACTGAATTTCCTGAAGTGGAATTGGAAAAAGATAATTTCTTTCTGAGAAAGTTCTGGATGATTTTGGCTGTACAATAACAAATCCATCATCATTTGTACCAAATGAAGTTAAATCAGATACTTTAATTGGATTACCGTTATTATCAGTCACATCTTTCCATGCCGAATTATCATATTGGATTCCCAATACTTCTTTACTTAATTCTTCTACAGCTATTCCCCATCGTTTCAAATCAAGCAATCGTTCTCCTTCCAACGCTAGCTCAACAGTTCTTTCTCTTCGAATCTCTTCAAGCATATTCAAATTATTTGCGCTAACAAAACCATTACTTAATTCATGTATCTCAGCTCTTTGTCGAAGTAAATTAATACTTTCATTTAATTCAGAATCTGTTATCGATCCAGCTAATTCATAAGATGCCTCTGCGTAAATTAAAAGAACTTCAGCATAACGAATTATTTCTTGATCATTATAGTCTTTACGATTAAGTCTGGATTCGCCTTCTGTTTGGTATTTCCAAAGTCTGTAGCCAGTTGTTGTTGACACAAAGAAACCCTTGTTAGCAACCAATAATTCGGCTCCGTCATGGCGCCATACATAATCACCAATTCTACCAACTGTATTATTCATTCGAAGATCACGATTATCAAATTCGCTATCCACACCTCCATACCCTTTAAATAGTGGCGATTTATCTATTGGTAATCCATCAACACATAAATACATATCCATCAATTTTCTTGTTGGACTACCTTTCACTTGAATATCTTGAGCAAAAGTATGTGTACGTACTTCTTCGCGAAACCGTTTAGCTAGAATTTGTTCTGGTTTAACTCCGAGACTGTTGTCATCTACATCCGGATCCATAAATAAATGGCGGTAGCTTTCTGAACCATATCTATTCAGCAATTCAAATTCATTACTGCTTATTACAGCTTTCGATGCACTTTTAGCAATAGTAAGTAATGCATTAACATCTGAACCTCCTCCGTTATATTTGCTCCATGTTGCTTCAAACAAAGCAACTTTTGCCATTAGCGCATTGGCAGCCCCTTTAGTGATACGACCGATTTCATCACTACTAGTCAAGTGACTTCGAAGAGGCAAATCTTTCTCTGCCAATTCTAAATCATCAATAATAAAACTTACCAGCTCTTTGCGTGATGCCCTGGAACTGTACAATTCCTCGGAATCTGTATTCAGCACTTTATCAATAATTGGCACTCCACCGTACCTAACAAGAAGATTATAATAATAAAATGCTCTGAAAAAGCGGGCTTCAGCAACATATCTACTGGCATCCACTTCCTCATTTTCTTTCGCCTTTTCAATAATGTAAGTACTTGATCTGATCCTAGAGTAATTATCATTCCAATAATCCTCACTTTCTTTTGCTAAATTGGTTCCACTACTTATAGCATTGTCACTTTCAGCAAACTGAGTATCGGAATCCACATCAATAGAACGAGTTGGCAATGTATTATACAGGCTATTAACAGCTAACTCGTAATCATCCTCGCTATTCCAAAATGAACCATCTGAAACTGCTGTTTTTGGGAATAAGTCCAAATTATCCGTACACGCAAAAGCTACGAATATTATGGAAAAATATATTAATATTAGTCTTGATTTCATACTGTCTTTTTTTAGAATTTTACTTGAATTCCAAAAATGTAATTCTTGGAATAAGGATAAACATTATAATCATTATTTTGCTCCGGGTCATAGCCTCCAGGCACATTGTGGATCGTAAACAAATCGCTTCCGTTGAAATACAAGCGGACACGTTCTATTTTTAATTTACTTGTCAACTCTTTAGGAATAGTATATCCTAAACTAATATTTTTAAACCTTAAATATGCCCCATTCCATGCTCTCAATTTAGAATGTCGCCAGTTCCATGAATTTGTAGGACCAAGTGTTAACCTAGGCATATCTGAATCCCGAGCCTCAACAATAACACGTCCATTTTCATCTTTCATTTCAACTGCAAATCCTGAATTCCAATACATCGCATTGGGTTTATGCCATCTTGATCGACTACCTTCATAAGGTAATGCCCTGATTGAGCCATTGTATAAAACTCGCTTGCCAACTCCCTGAAATGAAACAGAGAAGTCAAAGTTTTTATATTCTCCACCTATATTACCTCCAAAATTGTAACGAGGCGATGTATTCCCTAAATAGACAAGGTCGCCTTCATCATCTGCATCACCATACGGATCAATTCTTCCATTGCCATCTACATCCTTAAACATCACATCTCCCAGGTCAAGTTGGGTATTTATACTTCCAAGTTGTTTATAAGCAGTAAGCTGTTCCTGTGTTTTGATAATTCCATCAAATTCATATCCAAAATAACTATTAATCGGATAGCCTAATCTGGCATTATTCATACCTTGAACATAATTGTCATCACCACCTTTTTTAGTGACTAAATTTTTGCTGTCGAATAAATTACCGTTAACAAAATATGTAAAATCACCTATTCGATCTTTCCATCCCAATGATAGCTCCCAACCATTAATTTTTAACTCTCCCGAATTTACTTTAGGTGCCGTTGCACCTAATAATTCTGGAAAAGCTTCGGCAACAAGCATGTCTTTATTTATTTTCTCATACACATCAAATGTACCTACCAAACGATTTCGGAGAACCGCAAACTCGACACCAATATTTTTGGTTGCTATTGTTTCCCAGGTTGCTTGTGTTGCAGGTAAGTCACCTAATGAAGCTCCAGCTGGCTGACTTGAAGCACCAAAAGGATAAAACCCCCCAATTTTAATTGTTTGTATGTAGTTATAGGTACTTGCAACCGCCTGATTTCCCAACTCACCATACGAGGCTCTAAGCTTTAGATTATCAAATAAATTTAGGTTTTTAATAAAGCTTTCTTCTGATAATCTCCATCCCAAAGAAAGTCCACCAAAATTACCCCATCTTTTATCAGGATGAAACTTGGAAGAACCATCCCTCCTCCAATTAGCTTCAACAAGGTATTTTCCCTTATAGTCGTAATTAAATCTTCCGAAATACGATAAGATAGTCCATTCTTCTCCCCGGTCAGTATTGTATTGTTCTTCTGCATCACCAAGGCTTAAGGCAAAAACTTCGTTACTAACTAAACCTCTTCTGTAAGCAGAAAATTCATACCAATCATCATTCTCAAATGACGTTCCCAACGTAAAAGCAATATGGTGATCCTCAGTTATATTCTTGTCATAATTCAAATAATTAGTATAATTCTGATAAGTCCGATTCCGATTTAACGCATTAAAACGGTTTGATTTATTATAAACAATATTCACTTTATCATCCCAATGATAAGATGTATAGGTCGGTATTTCACCCCTTTGATTTACATATAGCTGCTTAATACCAATTTGACTAATGAATTTTAAATCCTTTGTGAATTTGATGTTCGCCTTAAAATTAATTCCTTCAACATTCCGGGTATTATATACTCTTCCACCTTCATCAATCAATTGAACAGGATTTACAAATCCCTGCCATTGATAATATTTACCTGTAGAAGTAAATGTTGGAGGCATCGGGTTTAAATTAGGATAGCGATCCAGTGCTTGGTCTGTTTCATAGGGTTCATCAATCTCTCTTTTCTCAACATATACACGGGTTTCCAGATCCAACCAGTCTGTTACCTGATAACTGTAATTCAGATTTAAATTGAATTTTTCACTAATATTATTATCAATTTTGAAAAAACCTTCATCCTTGTTATATGCACCTGACAAATAATATTTTGCTTTATCACTGCCTCCGCTCAAACTAACTGAGTGGTTATGATTAATACTATTACTGAACAAATTATCTTTGATGTCAGACTCTTCGTAAAAATAGAACCTGGGATTAGGAGCATTTAAATCCTGAGCCCATATATCAACTCCACCTACACCTGTTCCATTTATTAATTTATCGTACTTTTCATTCGGAAACCACCATGGATTTGCACGTCCCTCATTCATTTCTGCCTCACGGTGCATCTCTGCATATTGCCTGATAGTAGGCTGATTCCATGTATCCTGTGGGGCTTTAATGGTAATACTTCCTTTATACTCTATCGTTGTCTTACCTTTCTTTCCTGACTTTGTGGTTATTAATATAACACCTCCGGCAGCCCGGGAACCATAAATAGATGCAGCCGCATCTTTCAAGACAGAAATTGTCTCAATGTCGTCTGGATTCAGCATGTCAATCTCACCTTCTATTCCATCAATAAGGATTAAAGGAGTATTTCCTCCATTCAAAGATGTGAAGTCACGGATTCTTAAGGAATACCCTTCTCTACCTGGTTGTCCTCCTCTACGAGTAACCACCATACCAGGAAGTTCACCTTGAAGAGCACTTGAAATAGTTGTTACTGGTTTGGATTTTATAATTGTATTATCAACAGTAGAAATTGCTCCAGTTAATGAAGATTTTTTTTGCACACCATAACCAACTGCTACAACCTCTTCAAGCCCAATAGCATCTTCCGCCAATTCAACATTTATCACAGCCTTCCCGGAAACAGGAATTTCCTGTGTGGCCATCCCAACAAAAGAAAAAACAAGAGTTGCATTGTCTGGCACATTGGGAAGCGAGTAGTTTCCATCGGTGTCGGTAATGGTTCCTTTTGTGGTTCCTTTTATTACTACTGTAACGCCAGGAAGAGGAGAACCGGAAGACTCAGTTACTTTCCCGGAGACCATTTGTGACTGTTGCATAGATGATTCCCCCATTTTTGACAGAGCAATCAAGCGGCCTTTAATCTTATACGAGATATCTGTTTCTTTAAAGAGATCATCCAAAATTTCAGAGACTGATTTGTCTTTAGCCTCAACGTCGACAGTTCTCTTAACATCAACCGTCAAAGCACTATACATGAAGTAATAATCAGTCTGATTTTCGATCTCTTGTAACACATCCTCTACACGGATATCTTTTTGATTGATGCTCAATCGTTGGTTTTGTGAAAAACCATCTATAGCTAATGATTGTAGCACGAAAAGCAAGACTATTAGAAAGGTTAACCTCATGATAACGAAAATTTTAAGTTTCCAAACCCACGAGAGGATGGAAATCATTGAATAACAATTTTTTTTCATAATTTTGTAATGATTTGAATGATTAATTCAGATTGTTTATGCCTTTTGCTGACTGGTAATTAGAAAAGGCATGATTCATAAAGGGAGGTGTTTATTACATCTCCTTTTTTACGTTTTTTTTACTTCATTGGCACGCAATTTTAGTTCGGTTTTCTAGTGTTAATTTGATCTCATTAAAATTGTTTACTTCGTTTGTATTCGATGGAACTCTCGATGAATTTGAATTCTTCTTGTTTGTGAATTTGAAGAATAAAAATTCATGTTCGTTTCATTCTATAATTAATTGAGTCATTCCATCTTTTTTGACAATGGAATATTTAAAAGGAGTAGAAAATCGGAGGAGCTCGACAACTTGCTCCAAGTTCTCTTTTCTTATGGATGCTGTAAACGGAAAATCAGATACTTCAGCGCTTTTAACCTTGATTGAAATATTATACCACCGGCCTAACTTTTTGAGCACTTCTGGGAACGGATCACTCTGGAACTGAAGAACCCCGTTAATCCAGGATGTGTATTTGTCGACATTAACATCGGCCACATGAAATCCCGGGTTCTCTTTATCATAGGTTACCATTTGTCCCTGAACCATTTTTACGACTTGTTGACCGGGATTATAAGTACCTTTGAAAAGATCAACCCTACCCGTTTTTAGTGCAACATTAATATGATCTTCGTCTCCGTAATTCATCACATTGAAGCTCGTTCCGACCACTTTTAGACCTACTTCGCCAAGATTCAAAATAAAGGGATGTGAAGTGTCTTTGGCGACATGGAAAAAAGCCTGACCTTTCACTTCAACATTCCTGGTTTTGCTACCTGAAAAGCTTGAAGGATAGGAGATCGTACTTCCTGACATTAACCAAACATCTGTTCCGTCAGGCAATCTCAATTCTTTAACTTTTTCATTTGACAACGACGCAGTGAGATAACTGACCTCGTTGGTATTTTGTGGTTTTAGAAGTGTGAAATAGGTTAACGGAAGTAAGAGTCCGAGTATAAAAATGGCAGCTGCATTCCGCAACTTGATCAGGAAGAGCTTCCTGCCCATACGCTTTTTATCCTGTATCCTCGCCTCAATTCTTTTGAAAAGTGCTGAAGAATCGATATCCTCAAAAGTTTCAAAATTTCCAGACAACCACTTCTCGTTCGAAAGCATCTCATATTCCAAGTTTCCCTTTTCACTGTTCAACCAAACAAACAGACTCTTCAATTCCTGTTCGGTAATGGTACCAGCATAGAAGTCTTGCAGTAATCGTATTTTATTCTCGCTCGGCATAGAAATTTTGTTAAAGTCATAGGTAAATACACCTGAGCTCTAAAAAACTGCCATCCTGTTTTGAAAAAATTTTAGAAAAGATGAAAAAAAACTTATATGAAGAGGATATTGAACATCAAAAGGCTTAACTTTTTGAATTCATGTTTGACGTATTTATTTGCCTTATTTAACTGGTGATCAACAGTAATGACCGATATTCCCAATTTTTCGGCAATTTCTTTTCTGGAAAGCCCCTCAACTTTTTGGAGTAAAAAAATTTCTTTTCTTTTGGGAGGTAGTCCATTCAGTATCGTATCAATAATTTCTTGAGTTTCCTGAAATAATACGTATTGGTCGGCTGAACTCTCAGAAAGATTGGCAAAGAATCCGAAATGTTTTTCAAAGACTGTCCGGTTTACCTTTTTCCGGCTATAATTGAGGAAAGTATTTTTGGCAATCCTGAAAAGCAAAGGCTCAAAAGGGTAGTTTTCCTGAAAGTTTTCCCGACCTTCCCAGATTTTCAAAAATGTCTCTTGAACGATCTCTTCAGCATCTTCTTTTGAATGCAATAGATTAAAAAGAAAGGCATACAACTTTTTATGATATTTTTGAAAAAGTTTCTCAAATGCCCTTGAATCACCTTTTTTAAAATCCCTTATTAATTCTATTTCACTTTCTTTCTTGTTCAATCAGGTTAAATTTTGTTTTATTTCGATTTAGCAAATATATAATATTTGTACATTCAATTCTTGTGTATACAAAAACAGCTATCAAAATGAACCCAATTGGAATATGAAGTGTTTCTTAAATAAGCTGTAGCGCCAAATACTGATGCTGTAGTGGAACTGCATAATTAGTTCCCGTTAAAATCACGTACAAAGTATAAACAATCTAAATAAGTAAAGCCACTATGATAATATTTAACCATCTCAATATGTTCCTCCATGTAGCCTTGAACTTCTTCCAGCTTCTCTTTTAAGAATCGCTTCATTCCTTGTGTTCCTTCAGAAGATCGGTAACTTACCAGTTCGAGAAGTTTTGATAATACAGAAGATAGCTAAAAACAACAGGTTTTATCTCCTTAAAAAAATGAATTTCTGATTGTAAATCCGGAAAGCCATGAATGGTCATAATCTTCTTCAACTCAACCAATGCAATTCTGCATCGTTTGATCGCAGGCTTCGCAGTGGTAAGCATACAATCCGAAGCCTTGGTTATTTGCTTCAAACTTTCCTCCAGGTCGGTAATAACACTAGAATAGTGTTACATACACAAAAACAGTGAATTAATTAAAATGAAAAAAAATCCAATCATCTCCCTGGAAATGATTGGATAAAACGGGTTTTTAACCAACGGAGCGTTGAATGAGAAGAGCATCAAAAATAAACAGGTATTTATTTGAAATTCAAGAATTAGTATCTTTCAGGAGATTGGTATTATCAACAAAAGAATGAATGACATATCATTCAAAAGAACCAATAATGCTTTTATAATATCGTTCTCAGAAGGGATGAACTAGCCAATGCCTGTTTTTCGTTATAAACGACGACCTATTAGGAAGCCAGAACAACATCCTATGCCATGTCTGAATTACAAATAGCATTTTCTGAACCCCTTGGTTTTATTAGCCCCGCGTCAGGTTTGCCCCCTCCATCGGCACCTTGCCCCCTCCCATCGGAAGTTTCATCCTTCCCCTCGGCAGTTTGACTGCTCCCCTCGGCAATTTGACTGCTCCACGGAAGAATTTGATTAGTCCCTGAGCAGTTTGAACCACCCACAGAACAAATTGACCCATAAATTTCACAAATAACAACAATCAGTTGCGCTTCACCCATGCATTGGGCTCCCATTCCTGCTTACACATATACCTGTTTTAGACTCTCTATCCTCCCGATCCGCTTGTTGGCAACTTGGGAAATTGAACCCCCGGAGGGTTGAGATAAAAATGCGTAACGATTAGGGAATGCTGTCCGAATGCTTACTGCCTAGTGTTGTTATATAATGACGACCAGCTTGCCCATTGTTAGCAGCAATGGAAAGACGAGAGACTGGCAGTATTTAGAATTCACTAGAGGTTATCCAACTGATTTCATTGACTAAAACTTGATAATCTGCGATTCGCGAATCGCGAATTATCAAAATCAATATAAAAATGAGATTGAAAATAGTTTCACTATAAGTTATGATATTTTCTGATATGAATTGATATGACAAAAATCAAAAAAGCCTGTAAATTATATAATTTACAGGCTTTTGACTTTCTTTGACTTCCCAATTTGTCGGGATGGTTGTACTTAACCACGATCATGGATTTATACGATAGGCAAATCATCGTGAGGTCATTAAGTACAAGTTTAATATACTCAAAAAGCGCTTATTCCCGCCTGGAGAATGGCTGTAGGGAAAATGGAAAAAACAAGTCTACACCTTTTCATTCTGACAGGAGATACAATATGTCTTAAGGGAATTTAGAAAGCTATTAATGACCAATTCTTTCATCTCTCAATCGATGTATAGGAAAGCCAATTGCTCGGATAATGCAGTTTCAGAATCTTTTTTCATAACCTTGAGAACAGGGTTAATCTATGGCAATACATTTGAATCTATCGAAGAATCCAAATCTAAAATCTTTGAGTGGATAGAAATATGGTATAATAAAAAAGGTAACATTCTTCATTAGGATATAAAAACCCTCATCAAGTAGAACAGGAATTTCATCTAAAAATTAATAATGGACATAGGCTTTAAAAAATTATTCAACTTCTTGTTGCAAAACTACTATTTATAAATGAAAACGCTTAAATTAAACATGAGTCCAACTCTTAAACACTATCGCTACTGTAAATAACCATAGCCTTTCTTAAAATACCTTTGATAACCACCATAAGAATAATTTGCGGTCTTTGGATCAACATCATTTAAAATAATTCCAGCCTTGTTATTACCTCTTTCCACAACCTCATTAATATAGCTGACTGCACTTCTCAGACTATAATTTTGCCTCATTACATATAAATCAACATCCGTATAACGTGCGATAATGCGTGAATCTGTAACTAAACTCAACGGTGAATTATCAAAGACAATGACGTCATATTTTATTCGCAGTTCATTTAAAAACCTTGAAAACCTTTCGTTACTAAGCAATTCAACGGGATTTGGAGGAATCGGCCCGGAAGCAACAAGATCCAGGTTTTCAATGTGAGTACTTTTAATAATTTCATCCATTGAATTTTGACCAATAAGATAAGTACTCAATCCCTCCTGCCCCATTTTTATCTCCAATAGCTTATTAAGCATCGGCTTCCTCATATCTGCCCCAACTAAAACCACTTTTTTACTATTCATAGCAAAGATCGCAGATAGATTAGTTGACACAAAAGATTTTCCTTCACTTGGAATAACAGAGTGAACTCCTATTACTACCGGATACTTGTTCAGGGTAATATACTCTATATTTGTCCTCAAATCACGTAAAGACTCTGCCAAAGATGATCTCGGATGTTCTACAATCGGAACTGCCTCTGCAAATGAGTTATGAAATACTTTTCCAACAAGGGGGATTTCTGTCAACTTTTTCACCTCATCGGGTGTATGAATGGTTTCATCAAAATAATCCCGAACTGTTAATATTGAAAAAGGTATAAACAAACCTATAAAAAGTCCGATAATATAGCTCAGCCTCTTTTTAGGGCCCTTCTCTATTAATGTGAGCAAAGTCGCTTTATCTACAATTTTTACATCTGGAATATTAGATGCTTTAGCTATCTCTGCTTCTGCTCTTTTCTGAAGTAGAAATGTATATAACTCATTATTCAAATCAAACATTCTTCGAATATTGATTAAATCCTGTTCCGTTCTAGGATATTTGACTAACATTTCTTCAATTTCGGCAATTTCTTGCCCTAAAGAACCAAGGTCTTGTTTCGCATTATTAATCAAATTAATCGTATTTTCCTGAAGACTTCTCTTCACATAGGCAATTTCCCTATCAAGCATTTGTATACTTGGATTTATATCTTCCAGACTATATGAAAGTGTCTCCTTATTTCCATAGAGTTCAATGAGTTTACCCACCATACTGTTGAGTGCCTGATCAGTAACTCCAACCACAGAAGGAGCAATCATCTTTTTCATTCTTTCAGAATCATCCAGATAACCGTTCAGGTTCTCATAATAATTGATTTGCATTTTTAGCAGTGACTCTTCTGATTCCAATTTGACTAATTTCTCTACGACTAACGACGCTTTCTGCCCTAAGTCAAATACTTTATTTTTTGCCCGATATTCAGTAAAATCGTCACCCGTAATTCGCAATGTATCGACAATATCAGCCAATTGTCTATCTATAAACTGAATAGTATTCTCAGTTGTCAAATTTTTTTCATCCAGTCCATATTCAACGTATTCATTCATCAGCTCATTTAAATATTGAGTTACCTTTAACCGGGATTGGCCATTTAAGTTTAACTCAATTAAATCGGCATCTTTGTTAACCGACGAAACCTCGACATGATTTTTATAATACAATGCCAGTTGATCCAGACTATTAAATTGAAAAAAGATTTTCCCTTCCGGATACTCGGTGAGTTTATTAAGGGTAAAACGGAAATACTCATTTTCAAATTTTTGACCAAACACTCCTTCCTGCTCAAATTCAATATGTTGTTCTTGTCCTTTTATGTAGGTCTCATCATCTATCGTTAGTCGATACTTACTGCTATCAAGAGGAATAATATCGAGCGACAAATTAGGAATGTAATAGTCGGTAGCATCTAAAACAATCTGATAGGGTGGGTTTTCTGACAGATCATAATTCCATAAAAAAACATCTTGAAACCAGGAAACTTTCCAGTCCAATTTCCTAACAACTTGTTGATTCAAACTTAATGATGTTAATATACCAATATGATTAGCTAATTTTACATTTGTTTTCAACTGAAAATTGTCAAGAAGATTATTTAGATCCATCCCATCAGCCTGCTTTTCTTTTATAAGAATAAGACTGCTGGCAGAATAAACCGGTGGAGCCAGCTTGTTATACAAATAAGCTGTTGCGAGACTTATTAAAAGAAATATAACAAACAAGTGCCAATTAAGTAATAATTTCGTCAGAAACTGCTTCAAATCAACAGGCTTGTTCCCTTTCTTTTCTATTGTATCGAGTAATTTATCAGTATGGTCCATACAAGGGTAATTTGAAAAATATAGCTTTTAGTTAATATATTTTAGGAAAACAATCAAAGTAGTTATTGAAGTTAAAAGCAATGAGTAGGTAGATGAATTCAGCCGTGCATTTTTATATTTGTCCGGACAAACATACACAACATCATCAGGCTGTAAATAATATGCTTCTGAATTCAGAAATGACCGATCTGTAAAATCAATTCTTATCGATTGTTTCTCCTCTCCACTGCCACGCAAAACAATTACATTTTTCAGTTTTGCATAGTCAGTTGTTCCACTGGCTTGACTAATGGCCTCCAAAATTGTTCTCGTATTTTTGAAACAAGAATAAACTCCGGGTTTTGACACTTCTCCCATCACGGTATATTCAAAACTCATTAACTTCACATAAACGGTCACCTCTTTAAAATACTTTTTTATTTCGTGATAGATTAGCTCCCTCGCATCTAAAAGTGTTTTGTTTAAGACAAATAGTTTTCCAACAATAGGCAATTCTACAAAACCCAACTTATCAACCTGATAACCATTCAGATGCTGTGTCACTTCCGATCCGTATTGCTGAGAGGTTCCTCCGAAGCTTCCCGATCCACTAGATGAATTAAACAATTGTGATACATTCGGGTCAACAGAAACGACTTTGATATATAAATTGTCACTTTCCTGAAGTTTATAGTTTTCGATTGAAAATATTGCCTGAGTTCGAAAATTTTCTGACGACAGATTCTGGAAGTAGGTCAGATCTTTATTTGACCTGCAAGACCCAAAGCCTACTGAAATAAAAAGAAATAGTAATAGTTTTAACTTAATCATTTTCATATTTTCCGATTAATAAGATTTATCGCACTCAAAAGAACTGATGAGAACATAAAAAAGAGCCAAACTAACAAAGTCACAACATCCAGGATACTGAAAACTGAAAGGCATTCGATTTAGCAATCTGCCCCATATCCCATCCCTCACTTATAGATAGCACCAATGGTGTTTCTTTTAAGAAGTAATTCAGCTCAAATAAAAAATAGTTTTGATGAAGTCCTTTGCTGAAAAAATAGTTTGGTTGTTCATTCCAATTAAAAATCCCTTGATACTTGCCCGCATAACTTCCTTTGTTTATCGAAAAAGTTTGAAGCAAGCGATAGTTAATCCGTTGACCAAACCAACCAGAAATTCCAAAGTGATACGCGATTACTCTGTTGCTAATAAAATAATGATCGTAAGAGAATTTGGAGGCCCCCCTCCAGAACTCGGCGTCCGATTCCGTAAAAAATAAAGGAGTTCCAATTGAGTTGCCGTGGTATGAGTTTCCCATATGGTACATGCCATTGTTATAGTAGTTATCTCTACCTCCAAGCTTCTCTCCTCCATTAATATACACCAAGAGGTATTTTATGAATTCCTCTTTTGAAATACCAGATGTCGTTATTCCATAGTTCTGATAGAGATAAAAATCGTAATCCTCAATAGCATCAATGTTTCCAAGTTCACTATTTCGGGGAAAGTTTGGGATACCTTTCCCACTTTGATGATCTGTCTTCAGGTATTCAAAAACGAAGTGATTAATGATTCGCTTTCCATAAAACTCTAAATTTACTCCTATCACCTTATCATGATTCATTTTAAAAATACCATGCAAACCAGACCCATCTGAAATTGGTTTCTGATACCAAGTCTGAATTTGCCAGAGACTTCTTTGGAATTTCGCTCCAAAATCAAATAACCCGAAATGAGCACCTGCCGCATTATTTTGTTCCCCCTGAAAGCTTTTGGGAAATTTATTTGACCCCTTCCCAAAGAAAGATGCGTCAAAATCAACAGGAATCCTGAATCCACCGGGATAAGCCCCCCCCATAAGTACTGAGTGATTCATTCCCAACCATAGATTTAAAAACTTATTATTTGTTTTAATGTATAGAAACTTCTCATGAAGATAAGGTTTGTCAGTCCCCTTCTCTCCCCGATCATCATTTAAAAGAACTAAATGACAAGCGCCTTTAAATACCAACCAACCATTTGAAAATGGTACATTTTCATAATCATAATATCCAATTCCTATGCGAGGTAATGGCCTTGCATTTGAACTAATAAACATTGATCCGGAAGACAAATTATCACCATACTGTCCAATTGTGAATCTTTCTTTTCCAATTCTCAGGAGTAGTTTTTTATATCGCAGGTTAAGGAATAGCTGTGTTAAAATATTTTTTTTACCAACATCATAATTTATTAGTTCAATCCCTGACACCATAGATATCTTTCCAACTTGTTTTGAGCAATAAAGCTCTCCCACAAAATACTGTCCTGATTTTTTACTCTTTTCAACCTGTCCGCAAGTGTTCGAATAAAACCAAAATGGAGTGACCCCATTCAGATTAACAATTGAATGAGAACTTAAACGAAATATTTCTTCGTGAATAGGAAGAGATTGCACTTCACCAGTCTTTTCTTGTCCGTAGCCTAAGTGGTTAAAAAATATCAGGGCACAAGCCTGCACTACGAATAAAGCTCTCAACATTTTTCCAAACTTATATCGATCAATGAAATCTGCCAATACCCAAAAGAATAACCGAATTCTGGTCAGAAAGCATTTTTCCGAGTTTTCACGCCGAATACTGTCAGGAATATAATCCAGAGATCTAAAAGAAAGGACCAATTTTCAATGTACCAAAGATCGTGGAGTGTTCGGCCATATCGTTGTTGTCTGGTTTCAGTTGGTCCCCTCCAGCCATTCACTTGCGCCCATCCTGTAATACCCGGCTTAACGTAGTGACGCATCATATACCCCTGAACTTTTGACTGAAGATCTTTATTTAACCAAACTCGATGAGGTCGAGGACCGACTACTGACATATCTCCCAAAAAAACATTCAAAAACTGTGGAAGTTCGTCTAAACTATATTTCCGAATAATACGCCCAACAGAAGTAATCCGATCATCATTCTTCTTTGTTGAATTAGCCCCGCCAACAGCGACGTCACAAACGCTCATTGAGCGAAATTTATAGATAGTAAATTCCTTACCTCCTTTTCCTAATCTTACAGGTTTATAGAAAACCGGCCCCCTTGATTCAATCCAGATAGACAATGCCAACAAAACCAAAATAGGAGAAAGACATAGAAGAACCACTGATGAGAAAAGGATATCAAACACTCTTTTGCAGATTTGAAAATTAAAGTTATCCAGCGGTATTTGGTGAACGTTGAGAAATGGAATAGCGTCTTTTGTCTCAATACTATAAGTATGCTTTATCAACCGATAAAAATCAGGAATTAATCTCACCCTAATACCGTTGTATTCAGCAACAGCCAATATCTCACTGATTTTCTCTTCATATATTAATGGAAGAGTAATAATTATCTCATTAAACATAAACCTATTATACAACTCACTCAGTTCATCAATCCCCCCAAGAACGGAGACTTTATCTTTAAGCTCCAAATTATCATCAAGATATCCCACTACTGAATACCCCATTTCTAGGTTTACATCAATAAAATGCCCGACGTCCTGTCCACTTCTTCCTGCACCAATTATCAATACTTTGGTCATATAATGACCGTATCTTCGGAATATTCCTAAAAGAGTATAAACCAAATAATAAAATAACAGATTTAAGGATAGAAAAACGAAACTACTAAGTGTTAAAAAAGCCCTCGGAATATCGTCATGTCCAATGATAACAATAATAAAAGCAAAGATAACCGTGAAAATCATGAAACGAGTTGTACTACGTGCCACCCGGTTTAAAAATCCATTTCGAAGAAACAAATTCTTACGTCGGTACATTGACAGCGCTAGCAGCCATGATAAATTAAAGGAAAAGAGCACTTGTTCAAAAACCTTATAATGGAGAAAATAGAACTTATAATAATAAATAATACTCACGGAGAAATTGATCAAAAACAGATCAATGATGAGATAAATTAATAATAGCTTCTTTTCAGTAGAATTCATTATCTAACTATATTGAGTTTTTATAAGAATATGGATATTCAGGAATAAAATCGGTAAGGACAGATTAAAGGAAGCCGATTACTAGAACCATCACTATGCAGTCTCAAAACCCGGAAACGACAATTTCCGAAATAGAAGGAAGATACCAATACTACCAACAAATACCGTGATAGTTAGGATGATTCCTTAGTGCCTTGATTTTCACTAAATCAACAATTATTTTTTGAGGGTCTTCTCTTATATCAGAAAATATCCCCTTATAATTTTGAGAGACAACCAAAACTTCTGAATTATCAACAACATAAGTAAAATCATTTGTTATTAATTCTGATAAATGAGGGATATGCAAATCCACATAATCCTTGTTGGTACCTGACAGTTTAGTCATATTTACATTTGGATCATAAATAGCCAGTTGATATCCCTTTCCGAGCAACTTTTCACACAACTCAACGGATGGGCTATAGCGTAAATCATCTGTTCCCTTTTTAAAAGATAAACCGATGATACCAATATGTTTTTTTCGGGTTGATTCAATAATCGAGTAAGCTATTTCTTTCTGCTGTGAATTCGAAACTTCAATGGCTTCAATAACAGGACTACTTATATAATTATCATGTGCCATTGTCTTTAGTCCTCTTAAATCTTTAGGCAAACAAGAACCTCCATATGCAAATCCTGGTTTAAAATAATAGGGAGAGATATTCAGTTGATCATCTTTGCAAAAAAGCTCCATTACTTCGTGTGAGTCAATTCCAAGTTTCTTGCAGATATTACCAACTTCATTCGCAAATGTGATTTTTAATGCATGGAAAGAATTATTCACATATTTAATTAACTCTGCAACATTAATAGAAGTAACAATCGTGGGAGCAGTAACATTTTCGTACAACTCAAGCATCTTGGCAGTAGCGATATCGCATTCAGAGCCGATCACGGTTACTGCTGGATTGTAATAGTCCTTCACCGCTGTACCTTCTCTTAAAAATTCGGGATTTGAAATTATTGCAAAATCTTGGTTTAATATTCGACCAGACTCCTTTTCAATAATTTCGCCAATATTTTTATTAGTTCCCGGCAAGACCGTACTTCTTATTACAACAACATGAAACCCACTTTTCTGAGCTAATGCCTTACCTATATTCTCCGCCGTACGATCAACATAACTCATATCCAGGTGTCCGTTCACTCCCGATGGTGTTCCCACACAAATAAAGGACACTTCAGTTGCCTCAACTGCCTTTACATAATTCTCGGTAGCATAAATACGTCCTTTTCTCCAATTATCATAAATAAGATCGTCAACATCCTTTTCTATTATTGTCGGTTTTCCATTGTTTACAAGATCAATTTTGTTTTTAACAACGTCTACCCCTATGACCTGATGTCCTTTTTCTGCCAAGCAGCCCAGACCGACACAGCCAACATACCCCAGACCGAATATTGATATTTTCATAATTAATGTATTTTAAAATTTTGCAAACTCTTTAACTCGTTTTACTATAAATTCTGTAACATCTTCCCAGTCATCACTCAGGCGATTAATGAAGGACTGCTGGTCGACTAAACCAAACTCATTATTGATCAACTTTGACATATGTTCAACACAATCTTCAACACCAACATGAAAAAGCCTCCCTTTTTCAATTAAAACCCTATTTGCAGTCATCTCTCGTATCCCGCAGTAAATAGACGGAACCCCCAGTATCGCCGCTTCCCGGGCCATACTATCTCCAGATGAAATAGCCAGTTTACTATAAAAAATTAATGAATGAATATCCGATACTGGTTCTTTCAAAATAATCCAGTCCTTAGGGTAAAGACGTTGTGCTTTTTTATCTTCCAAAGAAAGAACCACTTTAAATCCTTCTGGAAATAAATCTGAAAAAGTCGAGATTATATTAGCATCCTGATCTTCATAATTAAGACTCGAATTAATCACTTCCCTTACGAATATATATTGCTGCTTTTTCAGTTCATATTCCTGTAGTACCTTCTCATGTGGACTAAAATACCGGGGCGACAAGTAAGCCCATTCTTTTAATGCAGTGAAAGTCTCAATATCCGTACTAAAATCCTTAATTTTAGGATAGTAAGTTTTCGTTGATGTTAACTTCTGAAGTTTAAAATGTTTTTTATACTCAGGATCATCATAAAATTGCAAGTTAGGCATCCCTATAGTCTTGGCTGCTGCTCCCAAGATGAAACTGCTAACACTTATTCCTATATGATATCTATGGATCGCTAAAAAAACTCCCATTTTCAATAGCCGAAGCATATTGGCCTCAAAAATGATTGACAATTTTGTTCCACGATGCCGGCCAATACGGTATATTTTGAAACCGGGAAACTCTTCTGCAGCTATACGAGGTACTTTTCCACGATCAAGTACGACTATATCTATATTCCATCCTTCTTCCCGAAGCAAATAAAGCGAAGGTTTAAAAAAATTAATATGAGCGGGATGGCGAAAATCAACAATAAGTTTTGGAGTCATTTTAATGAAAATATCTTTTATAATTATGGAGGTATGTTAAATTCGAGATTTTTCGATCACGTACAAATTTTGCCGGATTGCCCACATATATCTTCCACGGTTCAGTGGATTTAGTAACTACAGCATTTAAACCAACCGCGCTACCTTCTCCAACAATAACACCGGGGAGAACACTTGCCCCCGTGAAGATACTGGCATGATCTTCTATACTAACAGCAGCGCCAACCGTTCTGTACTCAGGATCATCCAAATCATGTCCCAACGTAAGTATTTTTACATATCCTGCCAGATCAACATTATTCCCAATTTTGATGCCCCGGCGTCCATCTAAAAGTGAATTATTCCCGATCGAACAATTGTCGCCGATCCTTATCTTGTAAGGAGAATACATACGGACTCCCATTTGAATATGAGAGTGCTTGCCTATTTGTACTCCAAGTATATGACGATAACAGACCTTGCGTACCCAATAAGATGGGATGTAAGCAACGAGGTGGTTACCAAAAGACATATGTAAAAATCGAACGTAGTCAACCAGCTTTCGAGTTATCGATCCTTTTTGTGTCAGTTTATTCATACTTATTTCGATATCTGATTAATTTTGCAGGGACTCCTCCGTATATTCCAAAGGGTTCTGTATTTTTGGAAACCACAGCTCCTGCCCCCACAACAGATCCTTCTGCGATGATAACCCCTGGCAATACGACCACTCTAAGCCCCAGCCACACATCATCTTCTATTATTGTTGCATCAGGAACAAAGCGTCCTTGCTCTGACATCGGAATATCGATTTTACTCATTTCATGAACTTTGCCCAGGACAATACATTCTCGGGCAATCATAACATTATCTCCTATCGAAACATTGTCAAGCCTCACCATTTCATTTATCTGGCATTTTCTGCCGATTGAGATATCATTGCCTTTCCCAAAATACACGCCTTTCTGAATTCTCGTTCCCTCTCCAATTGTTACAATCCCTTTCAAACAGAAAATTCGCAGGTTATTGAAAATCTTTCCACCGGGCCACCAAGAGCTTGGCATTTTAGAACAAGCGAGATAGTAAAAAAATAGTTTAATCTTCTTCATTGCACGTTATATTCCGCAATAGCCAAAGCCATCCAAGCCTGCCAGCGAACAAAATTGATTTTATTAGAGAATAATTTATTCTTGTAGAAATAATAGTAGTTTCGCTTGGGGTCAAGCAGAAATTTATTTGTCCAGTTTAATACTCCAGACGCTTTTCCCTTCATCCCCAATTTTGAAAAAAGAATAATCGCGTTGGCACAATCCCTTATCTCGGTCTCCAATATGCGGGATCGTATATCCAAGGGTTTATGCTTCTTGTGGAAATGAAGAGGACGCAAATCGTTGTCAAAACAGTTTTGAAGATAATCATTAAGACCTGTCACAAACATTCTTTCGAAACAGTCATTATCGACAACCTTCCGCATGTGAAAAATTGAATCCAAAACAAATGCAGAGTGAAAATTATCAACATATGAGGAGTTAACTGAATACCCCCAACTTCCATCACAATTTTGTTTCTCTGAGAGATATTTCAAAATCCGGAATATTTTTTCTTTATATTTCGGTTTAGCCGAAATACCATGTAGCAAGCTGTAGAATTTTCCAACCTTTGCTGTAGCATTGTATACTTCATCATACCTCTCGGGTAGATAAGAGTACCATAAGATCGTTTCATCTTCATATTTCAACCATTTGTATTCCAAAAGATTTTCAAATGATTCTATTTTTTCTAACAGCTTAGGGTCTTTTTGTTTTTTATACAACTCGATCAAAGGAAAAACTATAAATAATGAAATAATCAATGAGGTTTTGCCTGGTTCTGAGGCATAACGACTTAAAGCCATTCTAAATGTAAAACCCATTGAAAACTCGTCAAAATCGGTTGCTTTATTTTTCTCAATCCAGTCTAAAAGGTAAGAAATCTCGCCTGAATGTTTCTCGATCCCATCCAGAGCATATGCCCACAACCATAAACCATTAGACTTGGCATTATCTGTTGGAAGAATACCCAGTAGATTTCGAAAGTTAACTGGTGAAACTTTATTTACAAAAGAGAGTTTAGAAAGAATAAAATGGGGCAAGCTAATTGAAGCTTCAGCCAGATCATAAGGATCATACCCTCGAAATTGATCTTTATACATAAAATGAGATTTTAGCAAGTTTAGACAAGCAACTATGCTTTTGCTTCCATATGAAACCCCTAAACAACATAGGTCGGGATGATTAAACAGTTTCCAAAATTGAACGTAAACGCGCGACGACTATTTTCGCTGAAAAATGCTCTACGCCGTATCCACGATTATGCGTAGCTATATCTAGGTATAAAGCTCCATCTCTTAGTACTTTTACAATATAACTCACACTCTTTTCTAAATTATATTCTTGATAAAAGAAACCAATCTGATCGGAACAGAAATCCTTTATCCCACCAATTTTGGAAGCAACAATGGGGAGGCCCATAGCCATTGCCTCCAGGACACTATTGGGCATCCCTTCGCCATGTTCGGAAAAGAATAAATATATATGAGAGCTATTGAACACTTCCGCTTTTTTTAGACTTTTAACAAATCCCAAGAACTGAACATTAGGGATTCTATTATCTGCCACATATTTTTTAGCCGCTAATTCTTCAGATCCTCCACCTGCAATGATCAGATTACAACTAATTCCTTTCTGTAGAACTCTGCTAAATACCTCAAGAACTTTATAGATGCCCTTACTTTCCTCTACTCGGGCAAGAAATAGCAGTGTTTTTTGGGGCTGTTTTACTTTTTGAGAGATTATTGCTTCATGGTAGCACTCAACCAGAGAATCTTCTACAAGAGTTGTCTCTAACACTAATTCGCCTTTATAACCCAAAACTCTCAGAAACTTTTTAAAATCAGATGCCAGTACGATTATTTTCTCAGCTTTAAAAAACGAGTCTACAAAAATCTTCCGCTTATTATTATTATTTAGCAGTACCGTTTCAAAATCATTGTCCCATCCTCTAAAAAAAACCACAAATTTTATTTTCATCCAGTAACAAATAAGGGCAAATAAAAAATCCCGGGTAAGGCTGGATGATCCAAACGAATTGTTAATCAAGACAACTGTTTTACTTTTTTTTATTTTGAAAATAAATCGAGCCAAGTCGTAAAAGAAGTAACTAATATTGACTACCCTGGTGGCTTGGTGCCGCGTGCCCCTGGTAAAATACTCATAATTAGTCGGAAGAAAATTCTTAATCGACTTATAGTAATTAGCGACTCCTCCCGGTTTCCTTAAGTCAGGAACTAAAACCAAATAATTCATATTAAGCCTCCAAAAAGCGAATTAATTTTTTTGAATGATTCTTTGATGAGAAATGATACAATGACCTTTTACGCCCTAACTTCCCGACTTCTCGTCGAAGATGTTCGGAACTAGAGGCCTCCAACATTCTTTCCTTTAAATCTTGAATGTCTGACGGTTGGTAAAAAACAACTTCGTCATCATGGATGAGACCTATCAACGAATCAATTCTTGCAACAATCGTACAATTTCCGGTTGCCATATATTCTCCAAGTTTAAAAGGAAACCCGGTGTTCGAAAAATCAGAATTGTTCCTTGGCATAATCAATATATCAGCATGATGAATTGCATGATAATAGTCTGCATCCGACAAGAAACCTAAATAGGAAATAGATTCCTGCAATTCATTCACTCTGATATATTCAGTGACGGGACTGATCTTATCAGCTGAAGCTTTTCCTGTCAAAATAAGCCTAGGTTTCACTCCTCTGCTATAGGACTTAACCAGCAGATTAAATGCCTCTAACAGAATTAAAATGTCGTCTTTTTCAGCGAATGTACCACCATAAAAAAAAGTAAGCCTGTCCCCGGCAGTGACCTCCTTTTTCTTTATTCGATGAATCAGTTCTGAATCCACAGAAACCGGAATACAAATGATCCTTTGAGCATCTGCTATGTAATTATTTAGCCATTGAATTATTGGCTCTGAAATCCCAACATAGCTTATGGGGAAAAACCGTGAAAGCTTGAGCAGCAATAAGGATACATTAATCTTAATCTTCCAGCGAAGTCCCTTTTTTAATCCCCTGACCACCCTATAATCTTCTACGATGTCTAAAATAAGATGATACCCCAAAAGATGCACGAGAAGCAGATAATGTATATTTTGAATAGTTGGATAACCATAATAGTAAAAATAGGCCATTTCATAGTCTCTTTTTAAGCGAACTACCTGATGGTAAAACTCAACAAATCCACTGAATGACAACGAAGTGTGTCCTCGTGTCTTTTTCCCGTTCATCCCTGCAAACAAATTCACTACAGCGTAGCGGGGGGGGATATCTTTTGACAGGTTACCCAATCGTTTCGAACCAGCCATTCCTTGTTCAAAACAGATTGGAGCAAATACAATAACGTTAGCCATAAAATAAATTGTAATAATTAGCAGAAGTATTCTTTAGAGAATCGTCTCATTATGGGATTCGGGTTAGCGGTTTTATGATTTTGCAGGGATTTCCAGCGGCAACCACGTTAGCAGGGATATCTTTGACTACAACACTTCCAGCGCCTATAACGCTATTCTCTCCAATTGTTACCCCTTTTAGAACTTTAACTCCTTCCCCCAACCATACATTGTTTTTAATAAATACAGGTTTAGGATCGCCACTTCGATTATCATCCAGATGCCAATCGGAGTCTGTTATAAGTGTATTGGCACCACAGCGAACATTGTTTCCGATTTTAATATGACGAAATGCTCCGATTACAGTACCGCTGAAACCACAATGATTTCCGATCAATATTTTAGCTTGATAGTTTGAGTTTAATGTTGATAATGAACATGGGCGATTAATTCCGATTAGATTCGCATTTTTCCCCGATAAAAAACGACAGTGATTTCCGATGGTGATGCTTGTGTTTGGAAAACGATGGAAATAACAACGCCCGATAAACAAGCTGTTTTTACCAAGTTTTATTCCCCACCATAATATTGAGATCCTATTCCACAAACCAACAAAAAGTTTAATTCTCCGTTTTATGATATAGAGCGAAAATGGAGGATTTCGATATTTCATTCTTAAGGATTTGAATTTTATTATTGGTTGAATAACTCCATAAAATCATGTAACCGGTACCCAATTACTCCTTCTGGATTTGTTATGACCCTTCGAACTAAAATATTAACATAAAAAGCAACCAATAAGAAATTTGACATCGCATATACAATTTTAGGCGGGAAAATATACTTTAGTCGATTGGTTAAAGTGAGCGGTATTAACGGAATGACTACAATACTGAAAATGGAAAAATAGTAAGACAGCCTGTAAAAGTAAAAAGTGATGCTGGATAAGTTTAATAAGATAACTCCAATAAAAAACATATTAAATGCAAGGACATATCTTCTGGTTGCGAGCTTATTCGGGTTAGAGGCAAGCAAGGCTACAAGCATACCGTTAAAAAATAGATTGGGGCCACTTTCTTCAACCGCCCGGTTAAATTTCTGTAGCGAATAATAACCAATTTTTACCACCGGCAAATCTAACCCCTTAAGGCTAATATATATTGAAAAAAGCCATATACCCCATAAAAGCCAGCTTTTCGGAACTTTAGAGGGAAGAAAATAGACAACGAATAAAAGCACTGCGGACATATGGAAAGCAACAGCAATCAGAATTCCCCCAAGATAAGGCAGAAATAATCCTCGCTCAATATATCGAAATGAATATAAAAAAATAGTCATCGCAATCATTTGACGAACCAGGTTCGCTTGCTGAACGTAGAAGGTTGATGCTATATAAATTAACACTGTAAATACGGGATATCTATGCTTATAAATGAAATTTATTAAAAGGGTATGTGTTATAATTGAAATGCTGAACATAAAAGCGAGATAAGATATTCCCAATTGCTTCGCCAATAGATTTATCAGAACATAACCCACTTCATAGTTCTCTCTACGATCGTTAATAAAGGAACCAAATAATAGTTTCCAAAAAACATTCTCTCCGGAAAAGGAATTCCGATTAAGACTTTGAAAAAAATCATTGTAATGAACTTGATCGGTCATTCCTGCACCACCAAATGCAACTAACCAAGATAACCACATAACCAAAAAAAATTTAAACAATTGAGTTGGCACGTGATAATATGTTCCATACTTAGTCATATAGGCAAAAAAAATAGCCAAAACAGGAAAATAAATCCAAAGAATCATTTTTAAAATTCCTATGTAATATCAAATAAAAATCCTCAAAAAAAACTTATCAACAAACAATTAGACGTCTATTTCGAACCAGCTTAATATGTAAAACCGTATAAATAATTGAAGGGAGATGCCGTAAATTCTTTTTAATAAAAGTCATTGCCATTTTCCTATTTCGTGGCCAATAACGTCTGTAGGCCTTAAAAATAAGTTCTGACAATAACATTCTCTCATAAAATGACCGCCCTCTTAAATCAATATGGTAGGCGTATTCTTTATGCATGCTAATATTATTTAAACTCATTTCATTAAAACCTGTCTTATAGGAAAATATCTTTTCCGGGGAATATACAACCCGATACTTTTTTATCAAGCGGATAAACAGCTCAGAATCTTCATGTACTGCTACCTCTGGATCAAAACCACCAGACTGAATTAAACAGTATTTCCGAATCAGCGTAGTCCCCGTCCTTGGAAATATTTGTCGGTAATATAAAGCTTTAAGAGGATTATCGATATAACCTGCTTGCAATCCACTACAAAATGTAAGAAGTTTATTATCGCGTTCTATGAAAAAATTGGCAGTATAAATTTCTGCATCCGGATATTTAGTCATCTGTTGCATGAATGATCTCAAACAGCCCGGTGTGATAATGTCATCTGCATCCAAAAAGAAGATATTATTGGTTGATGCATATTTTATACCATAATTTCGAGCATCAGATACTCCCCCATTCTTTTTTGTAAAAATCTTTACCCGATCATCGTTAATCTGCGATATAACACTTAAGCTGTTGTCCGTTGATCCGTCGTCAACAATCAAACACTCAAAGTTCCGATATTCTTGTTTCAAAACTGACTCTATAGTTGCAAGAACTGCATTCTCCTTATTATAAAGCGGTATTATGACCGATATTTTAAAACTCTGTTTCATAACTTTCCCAGTAAAGTTGACAAATAGTCATCAGCCTCTTGTCTCTTCTTCAATATTAGTTCATTTACCCGGGGCCAATCTATCGGTGAATGAATAATACTTTCATTGAAATCTTCAAAGTCGAGAGCAATGCGATTCTCTAGATTAAACAATCTTAGAAGAGATAAAAATCTCGTCATCCCTCGTTCTTTATTGCCGATCGCAATGAATGGTTTATTGAAAATAATCGAGAAAACACATCCGTGAAACGAATCTGTTACGACGTAGTCTGCGTGATAGAAATTGGCGAGCCACGATTCAACAGAAGGCAGTACATTGCCAGTAAACTCTTTATAATATTTTGACAAATGCAAAACATCAATCGATTTATTAAGTGCGCTTGATACTGTTTCTACTAAACGATTCTTGTCTGGGGAATTATCTAAAATGTAAGCAAAGATACCTCCGGTTTTATAGTCTCCGGGATGGTTGTTAATTAAACGTAAGTAATGTTCCTTATGTAACAAAAGCGTTGGGTCTATGTGATGCCGCGCTTGTGTCCCAAAAACATTCTGACAGAGAACGATCGCCGATTCTTCTCTCACAGATACCGCATCAAAACGAGCTAGAAGCCCCTTTATTTGCATGCTGAAACCCTGTGACTGGTTCCACTCATCGTTACCAAAGGATGCAGCATATGAGAACTTCTTGATATCGTCGCCTACAAAGTCCAGAAAATAATTAGCTGCTAATTCCCGCGTATACTCTGTTCGCCATACCTGATCACTACCAACGATAACCGCCTCTATAGAAGAACGACTAATCCATTTTCTCAGTTCCTTCTCTGATTTTATTGGCTGTGTTTTATGAATAAAATATTTACTGACAAACCCGTCAATATTTTTGCTCGCATCCTTTTGCCAGGTTTGAGAAGACTTTCTGAAAAGCAAATATTTTTTCACCCATCTTTTTACTTGTAAAAAGAGAGATAAGGTATTATGATGACGATCGATCAGCATCACCTCATGACCTAGCTCCTCTAGGTGTTTCTGAAGTGCATAAGCCTGCAAAATTCCGCCGTAATTCAAGTGGAGTCTTAATGTCAAAATTCCGATCTTCATTCTATCTTTTTGAAATATTCAGTTTAGCTAGAACTTTTCTCCGCAAATGATATATCTGTGTCAATTTTCGCAACAAGTGTAAGTCCGCTTTCATAGACTGGTCGAAAAGAACCGAGTTACCAGTATTTTTCCATATATCCAGACTCCTTCTCCGAACTTTCCGTCGCTGTAACTGGATCATTTTTACATCCAATGGTATCTTCCCCTTATCGAACCGTTTCGGAGGAATCACCGAGCTCTTTCCTTGCTGATTAATTCGAAAGGTCAAAGCCTGCTGTCTATGAGTAAAACTTCCTGACTGGGAAGACATAAAACGCTCAAGACTAAGAGTTTCAAGCTCTAATTTGCCATCTGTAATTCCGTTCGTTAGTATTCTCTCCGCAAGATCAGACCTACTCACAACAATACTCGTCCCTCTTCCGTCCTGATTAAACGGGGGAATCCAGGCATCACCCACAGATATATCAGCCAACTCGGTTGTTACATCGTCACAAAAATCGCAAGCATTTGACTTAAAAAGACCACTCCCCCACATATCTCCCAACGGTCTCATTCGGATTGTCTTTTTTTCATTGCTTTTGCCGTCAATGCAGCTAAAGGAATAGTCCGCTGCCGTACTTTTCAGGTTTTTAACTCTAAACTTAGGATACTGACAGTGCAAACTGGAAACACCAGCCTTCTCTGCCAGGTATTCCGAAAAAAAACGACTCTTTATCCCACCACAGATAATACCGACCAAAAAAGTAATTCTTTCTCTTAACTGAGGATCATTGTACTGAGCAAGCCGAATAGCCTTAATAAAACACGCGACTCCCACAACAGCTATCTTTCCTTTCAACTTCTCGATTTTTGATAATACAACTGACATATCCACTGGATAATATTTGGTTTTTGCTGACGAAATCAACTCCTGTCTGCTCTGACTCACTGCATATTCGTAATGTGTACCTCCATTAGATGATGTCCTTACAGAAAAAACATAGTCAACAAAACCTTTCTCCAGTAATTCGACCAGTAAAAAAGTAGCAATTCCACCAGAAGAAGAGGTTAATCTGTATTCCTTAGAATATCCTGCATATAACCCGAAAAATTTCCCAACATTGAGATGATAATTCGGGGCATCCTGAAAAATATTTGACAGCTCACTCTCTGTCCTTATTGCTTCGGAAGGTTTCGGATTAAATGGACAAACATCCAGACAATCTCCGTGTTGTTTACAACCTGCGTTAAGCGTCGGGACCCAAAAGCCATAATCGTCCCAGCACATTTCCAACGCCTTTTCAGGACACTTATACACACATAGTCCACAACCAATGCATAGGTCATTATTAACAACCAAGTCGATCACCTTTGAATTCATAATTTCATTCTGACTTTCGTTTAACCTTCGACAAAACATCAATAAACCTCTCCCTTACAAATGCTACTTCTTCTTTCCTTAAACCCAAAAAGTAAATGGCAGACAATACAGAGACTGTTGAGGCGACGCAAACTACCAAAAGGCGTAAAAACATATCTTCGATACTATATTTTAATAGAATTGGTAAAATAACGGAGCTGAAAACAACAATTAAAATCCGAGTTATCTGTTTAAAAAAAGAACGAATTGAAAGCTTAACCAAAGGACTTATAATCAGCAAACGGGCGCCAAGAGCAATTATGGAAACGGAAATGCTTATTATTAGAGTTATTTGAGGAGGATACCCCCACGCTAAAAATGTATAAGACATCGGTAATATAAGCAACAAGAGTCCACCAACAACCCCTTGATAAACCTTAATCTTACCTGACGCCTGTGCCGCAGTCATCAATGGACCAGAAATCGAATCAATTAAGGCATTAATAAGAATTAAACGGCAAAAGAGAACAGTATAGTCCGGAACGATCTTCAACCATAAAAGCAATATCGTATCAGCTTCAATTATAACCGGCAAGCTTAAAATGAAGAGTAAAAAGAACGAATACCTAGCTCCTTGAAATATGAGCTGGTGCATATACAATAAATCCTTCTCTGCATATGATTTTACAATTTGAGGATTCAAAGCCATCTGAAAATTACTTACAAAACCATTAACTGCATTTTTTACTTGAAAAGCGATGCCCCTTGCTGCGTTTATAGAAGGACCAAAAAATAAATTTAACAAGATATTTACTCCCTGACTATACGTCACTGCAGCTGCATTTCCCCATAAGTTCCATCCAGCATAGCTAATCAAGCGTTTATAAAGCTGTTTATCCCAAAAGAAATAATATTTACTTCCTTTAAGATTCCGGCGACAATAAATCCCATATATTAACCGGATAAATAAAGCGACAAAAAAAACCAAGATAGCGTATAGCTTAAGTTTGTCGGCATTAAGCCGCTGTAAGACTATAACAATTATTAGTTTTAAAGTAACCTCGGCAATACTAACCATCGCGAATATATTCATTCTCTCATGAGATATGATCAGTGCATTATAAGGAACACTCATTATCGTTACAACAAAGGCAAATATTGAAAATTGATAAACCCAATTGGCAGCCAATAGCCGGTTCAGAGGAATAGACATTCTATTATTTAGAAACCAGAGCCCTGCGGTTTCTGCTACTATAAAGATCACGACAGCGATTGTTGCATGAATATTTAAACTCATTGCAAATACCCGTTTCAGTTCCTTAAGGTCATTTCGTCCGAGTTCAAATGACAAAAAACGTTGAGTTGCAGAGGCCATTGATGTATTCAAAAAACTAAACATCATAACAATCCCTCCCACCACATTGTAAATCCCAAAATCTTCAATCCCTAACGTATTCAATACAATACGTGATGTGTACAAGGAGATCCCCATGGTTAGGAACATCCGAAAATAGAGAAGTAAAGTATTTTTGGCAATGCGTTTATTATTATCAGAAGACATTTGAATAATGATTTTGATTGGAGGTAAATTCTTTATCCCATCGTAAGACTACATTCTCAACAGATATAAAAAAGTAACTCAAATTTTTCGAGCCTCGACCATTAGCGAATCACCAATAATGTCCGGTAAATTAATTAAGAAGTTTGATTTATTAGCGACAATGTTCACTCAGAAATAGTAATCGCCAGGTTTCTGATAGCATTCTATTTTCGATCCGGTCATCCTGCCTAAAACCCAACTGATAAAAAGCGTCTCCAATAATTGGAATTTGTTCTCCATTCCAATCATTTTTCCCGGCCTAAACATTATCCGACAACTATCAATGCCACTGCATGAAAAACTGGAATGTTTCCGATGGGTTCCGCCCCAAAATTATCGGTAAATTTCGCTTCAGATACAACGACCACTTTTCCTTTCTATTTTCCAATTCCCCAAACCTGAAACCCTATATTCTTCAAACTCTCTAGATCAAGTAAATTTCGTCCATCAAACAGGAAAGCTGGCTTTAACATATTGCCATATATCATATTCCAATCATAAGCTGAAAACTCGGTCCACTCTGTCAACAGGGCAGCAGCATGTGCCTTATCCATTGCAAGGTAGGGATCTTGATGAACAACGACGTGTTTTTCAATCATACGTCTAAAGCTCTCTTTTGTGCAAACCTCAGAAAAGACATGCTCAAGATCCAGAATAATTTGTCTACTGCTAACTTTGGGATCGTAAATATGTATTTCAGCCTGATCCATTAATAATTCTTTAGCAACATAAATTGCTGCACTCTCCCGTGTATCATTCGTGTTTTTCTTGAATGCCCATCCCAGTAAAGCTATTTTCTTGCCCGATACTGAGTTAAATAAGGCATGTATTATTTGCTGCGCAAAACGACACTTCTGATAGTCGTTCATTTTTATAACCTGCTCCCAATAATCAGCAACTTCAGGTAAGTTGAAATGTCGACATAGATAAGTTAAGTTCAAAATATCTTTCTGAAAACAAGAGCCTCCAAACCCGACCGAAGCTTTCAGAAAACTGGAACCAATCCTACTGTCCATACCGATAGCAAGCGCAACTTCATCTACGTCTGCCTCTGTACGTTCACAAATCGCAGAAATAGCATTAATACTTGATATTCTTTGAGCCAAAAATGCGTTTGCCGTCAATTTCGATAATTCGGACGACCAAATAAGGGAAGTTATAATTTTCTCTCGTGGGATCCAATTGGCATAAATATCAACAAGGGAAGAAATAGCCAGCTGTCCCGCTTTATCTTGTCCTCCACCAATCAAAACTCTATCCGGATAACACAAATCCGTAATTGCTGTTCCCTCTGCTAAAAATTCCGGATTTGAAAGTACCTGAAAATCCACTCCTTTACTTTCAGCTTCCAGAATTGTTCGGATAGATTCCGCTGTACGTACTGGCAATGTTGACTTCTCAATTACAATCTTAGGCTCCTTTGCTACTTTTGCAATTTGTCGTGCACATAATTCAACATATTTCAAATCTGCAGCCATACCTTTTCCAATACCAAATGTTTTAGTTGGCGTATTTACCGCTACAAAAACAATCTGTGCCTCTCGTATCCCCTTATTTACATCAGTCGAGAAAAACAGATTACGCCCCCGAACTTCTCCGATAACCTCAGCTAAACCTGGCTCATAAATCGGTAACTTATCCAAGTCCACATCATTCCAAGCATGAATTCTATCTTCATTATTATCAACAACCGTAACTTTTATATGTGGGCATTTTTGAGCAATTACAGCCATTGTTGGTCCACCGACATACCCGCCTCCTATACAACACACATTGTTAATTATCATATTTTCAGTTATCCTTTATTTCGAATTCAAAATATTAAATGGTAATTGAAAGAGAATCAAACAGAAGCAGTACCAAATCTTACTAAGAAACACAGCTTCGCCCCTTGACTCACATCAATCAGCTTATATTGTAAATATTTTACGAATGCAATGATTGCAATTAATACTTGTTCTTCAATAGATTTGATGTGGACGAAACATAGACACAAAAAATATTATAATTTTGTAATATATTTTACCATCCCAGTTTTTGTATTTTTAATCATTTGTTCAAAACTAAATATAAATATATGTTAAATATGAGCATTTCATGTCCCCATTTTGTCTAACCGTGAAAGTGCGTAGTTTTCTTTTTTTTTGTTTTTTTTTGCCTTATCTGTTATACTCGTAACATTGCGATAAATAACAATGAGATTCATTTAACAAAGCTTAACCCAATGACTCCCAGGTGAAACGGTACATTTTCTATCCAGCTTAATCTAGATGTAGAACAACGATAGTAGAAACAGAAGGTGAAAAAATCAACCTCCATTCTTGTTGAATCATTTTTTAACATGAAAACGAAAATACTTGTTATAGAAGACGAAGCTGATTTGCGAGATGGAATCTCAGAGCTATTAACTTATGAAGGTTTTCAAGTTATGAAAGCAGAAAATGGAAATGAAGGACTAACTATGGCCTTAAATGAAAACCCCAACGTAATATTATGCGATATACTGATGCCAGGAATGAACGGTTATGAAGTATTGGAGAAGTGGAAAAACTCTTCAGAGCATTTTACAGAAGTACCTTTTATTCTCGTCACAGCATTAAGCAATCGATCGGATTATCGAGAAGGTATGGAAAAAGGAGCTGATGATTTTTTAGTTAAGCCTTTCACCAGACAAGAGCTTATCGGCTCTATAAATTCGAGACTGGGAATCCAAGAATCAAGAAAAGCTTTTATCAAACAATCAATAAAAAAAATAGAAAAATATTTGAAAAACGAATTAAAAACAGATTCTCAAGAAATACATAATAACAGCTCTGAACTACAGGATATTTTACGTAAAAACAAGGAACTGGAAGAACTCCTTGAAAAAAAAGAAAATGAGTTAATTCAAGAAACGATGAAGGCCATTGAAATTACAAACAATATTTCGGAGATTAAGGCAACAATAAAAAAGGAACTTCATAACAGCAATGGGGAGAAAGAAAGAAAACTATTATTGAAACTCCACCGTAAAATTGGGTCAAAATCATTATTATCCGATAACTGGGCTATATTTCAGATGAAATTTAACCAGACGTATCCGCACTTTATTTCCAACATCACTACAAAATTCTCAAAACTAACACAATACGATCTGATCTTCATTTCTGCAATGATAGTGGGTTTAAATACCTGCCAGTTAGCCGATCTTTTGAATATTTCTGCCGACAGTGTTCGCAAAAGCCGATATCGTCTGAAAAAGAAACTAGGTTTAGGTAAAGAGGATGACCTTATTAAATTCATTCACTCATTTAACAGCAAATAAAAAAACTATAAATCAGTCAAAGTCAATAAACACCTCTCTCAACAACAATCAAATCACTAACCGTAAACCACTTACCAACAATGTCCATATCTTATCCATACTATAACTGAAGCCATTCAAAAAAAAAGTACTCTATTTGATATTCTATTCAAGGACTGTTAATCCTATTCAAACAAGCAAAAAGACACAGTTTTCCATATACATTATTAAACCGATTGGAGTAAATCAGAATATGACATCAATATTATTCATTGGAGACAACGAGGAATTTTATAGAGAGACGGCTAACATTTTGAGAGTTGAAGGTTTTCGCACTTATCATGCCGCAAACAAAACGAATGACATCAGCCATGCGCTATGTGTTAATCCCGACCTTATCTTATGTGATGTTCCCAAATTATCATTTCCGATGGAAGCTAAAACCCGATCGGTCATACAAAAGCATGCTTATGAAAAGCTAATCCCAATTATTCTCATATTATCGTGTTCTGAAAATGAGGTCGAAAAAATAGCAATAAAATTAGGGGCAGATGGTGTTCTATTGAAGCCTTACACCAAGAAAAAACTATTGTACACTATCAATATATGCATCCAACAAGCAAAAAAGTATAAGTTTTTTGCCAATAATTCAGCAAACAGATTAAAAAGTATTATTACCAAAACTGTCCCTCATGAATTTAGAACCTCTCTAAACGCGATTCTGGGTTTCAGTGAAATTATTATTGACGACGAAAATCTTTCAAACCCTGACGTCATTGAGTTAACAAAATTGATTAACCACAGCGGGAAGTACCTCTTAGAAATAACCAATAAATATCTTCTTTACATTCATTTTAGTGCCAATAAATGTTTGAAGAATTTTCAATACACAGATATTGAAAAGATAGCAACATCTATTGCTAAAGAGGTATCACAAAAGTACAATCGCACTGAAGACCTGTCGCTGGCAATATTTTCAGCAAAAATACCAATCATAACAGACTGGTTCTCTTTTGCAATCCATGAATTAATCGATAATGCATTTAAGTTTTCATCAAAAGGACAACCCGTGCACTTTTTAACAAAAGTAACAGAAAATAGAGCGTATTTTACAATTATTGATTCAGGCAGAGGTTTTTCCAAAGAATGTTCTCACCATGAGATTGATTCATTTCTTCAATTTGATCGAGAATTTTATGAACAGCAAGGATTGGGACTTGGTTTATATCTGGCAAAAGAGATCATTTGCCATCACCGTGGCTGCTTTGAAATAGCATCGCAAGAAGGAAAAGGCACTACTATTTGTTTTGATTTGCCTGTAAATCAAAACAAATAGTAGTGCCTTTCTTAATAAAGAAGCAGAAAAGAATTATCTTAAGAACGCTTGGGTAACATAATAGTAAAAACAGTTTTGACATGAGGTTCAGACTCAACGAAAATGTCACCTCCGTGATATCGAACGAATTGTAGGGAAAGCGATAATCCCAGACCTGTTCCCCTGATATTCCCTACATTAATTCCTCTGTTAAAAGGTAAAAAGACCTTATCGGCATCTTCTTTTTCAATTCCAATTCCATTGTCCTGAACATGAATGAAGAATTTAGAGGCGTCTTCTTCAATCCAAATCCGAACAGTAGAACCAACTGGAGAATATTTAAAACTATTGCCAACGATATTCTTTATAACCTGTTTCATCATATGCTTGTCTATTTCTATCAACAGCGAATTTTCGGTAATATTAGAATCTATTATATGACTCAACAAGGGGTCGCATTCATAGGTATTAATAATATCTCCAAAAAAAGCATAAACATTCGTTTTAACTGGTTGAAATTTTATTTCGCCTCGTTCAATGTTAGACAAATCCATGATCTTATCTAATACTTCTGTTAAAAATAGAATATTCCCTTTTATTCTTTTGATTTTACTCTGAATATCAACATGAGTCATTTGATTCATGTATGCTTCCATAGTGTCCACTGAAATCAAAATTGCAGACAGAGGACTTCGAAATTCATGGGAGGCCATGGTTACAAATTTTGATTTTAATTCATTTAGTTCTCTTTCCTTTTCAAGTGATTTTGATAAGGATACTTCATAACTTTTACGCATCGAAATGTCGGTGACAGTGCCAATCACTCGCTTGGAATTCTCGGACCCTAAAAAGACAATCGACTTCCCTCTAAGAAGCAGCCACTTGTACGCCCCATCTTCACAACGAACCCTGAATTCCATCCGAAAATGAGAAGATTTTTCATTGATAAAATCCTGATAGATAGAAGTGACTGTATCCAAGTCATCCGAATGCATGTATTTTAACCAATCATCCACCTTCATCCTATTCCCATCGATATCGTAACCCAATACTCCCTTTATCCATCCTTTAGAAAAGAAAATTTCTTTTTGATTTGATTCATATTCCCATATTCCATCACCAGAACTATCCAAAGCCATTTGCCAATAAGCTTCGCTACTACGCAAATCATTTTCAATTTTTAAACGTTTGGAAATATCTCTTGCGATACAGTAGAACGCCTTTTCTTGATTCCACCATCCCCGACTGATTTTTATCTCCACTGGAATGACTTGGCCTAATTTTGTTATGAGAAAAGTTTGACAAACAATTGTTTTTTCTTGAGGAAAACTGCTTTCTTTTTCAAAAATTCCTAATTGTTTTGAAGAAAGAACGAATTCTCTAAATGAAACCTGAGCTAACTCCTCGAAAGAAAAATCAAGCTTTTTTAACACATATGGATTTGCTTGTACTATATTTCCTTTAATATCCAGAACGAAAACAAAATCATCGACAGTGTTGAACATTTTTTCATAATCCCTCTGACTATCAACATTCTTTTGATGGATATCTATTCGTTCAAAGGATGATCCAGTTTGTTTTACAATGAGCTCTATGAGGTTACATAATTGTTCTGAGAACTTACCAATATTATAAATCTCAACATTGAGAGCCCCTATTATACTCTCGTTTCGTATTATAGGATAAATCTGAAGGGCAGACTGACAATTTTTAGGCAAATTCTCTTGATCTTTCAACAAATCATCAAACATTAAAACATGACACTCTCCACCAAACACCAGCCCACTATATCCGTCATCATTTATTTGATATTCTTTTCTCTTATTAATAGGGTGAACCGGTCGTCCTTTTACCCTCTTGCAAACAAAGTTGCTCTTATTGGTGTCCAGCATATATATTCCTACAGCATAAACCTGGTCAATTTTCAACGCAGCATCTAAAACGCACCGCTCGACTTGCACTTGCGTCATTGCCTTGATTAGGGTGCTGCTAATATTACTATTCAAAAAATCAATGTGATTATTTATACCCTCTTTTGTAATGTCCGTAAATTGCCACATGTAACAAAGCTGATCGTTAAAATAGCCTGCCGTTGAGACATTAAAATTCAGCAAACGGCCATCCATAAGGCAAATCGTATTATCAGAAGAAACAGACATATCGGTTCGAGCCGCATTCAGTTGTTTAAAAAATAACGCTCTATCCTTCACGATCTGACTCATGCTTTCAAACAAGTTGGATATATTCCTCCCTGTAAAATCAGTAGGAGACTTGTCAATAGCAAAAAACATACAAAAATCCGAACCTACAAGAACTACTTGTCTGCTTTTGTTTTCTATTACAAAATAGGATAAATCATTATTATAGTCCATTTGCTTAAATTCTTTAATTCTCAGTACAGATTTCTATTAAACAAAAAACTCACTCTAAATAAAGAGGTATTGTATATTAAAAAACAGCAAGATACGATCAACTTTTTTATAAAAAGATTGTATTTTTCTTCATCACCTTCCTCAGAAGTTTAACGAACAAGTGAACTATCAAAAATAAAACTAGAATTTGACATGCCACTATAAACGAACTATTGATAATAACTCATAATTCAGACTAATTCACTTCCTCCTTTAACCCTTCAATCACTTACACTTCATGAAGTGAAATATTAAAAATAACGAAGCAAGGTTAGATAAATATGCTAATAGCCTATCATGCCTATTAAAAGAAAATACACCCAATACTTTTATCTTTTTATTCCATCGAATTTTAGATGTTGAACCGAATATGTAGTTATTCTACTACTAATCATTTGTATATACATGATCATTAAACGAGAAATGGATTAAAACTACAATCAAGAAATCACGTTAAAGGAGACCAGCAACAACAAACAAATAAAAGGGTTACCCTTATGTGGAAAGATAACTGTTCTGTCGCGTTAAACCAATTTAATCTAAAAGATCTCAATTACCATCAGGAAGTTTAATTTCTCTTTTGAACCAACTTTCTCTTTCTGCCATTTTTGAAGGATCTCCAGTAACTCCAGGTACATTTACTTGAGAAACATACTCTCGGTTTAGTCCAAATTCCCATTCACCATATAGTAGCAATGGAGTTTGAGCACTAAGGCAAAAAATACTACCTGCAAACATACAAAGGGAAAAAATAATCCTAAAAAAAGTTCTATTTATTTTCATAAGGCTAATTAGATTGTTCATTAATAATTGGTGTTAATTCACACTCCCCTGTCCATTAAGACATATAAAATATTTTCGCTGCTCGCCAGATCTCCGGGAATTCGGTCGAAAATGCAACCAAGGCAAACCGTTCCGGTTGGTTCAGAATTTCGTTTGAATTCAATTGGATTGCATAAAGTTTTAAATTGATGTATTTATACTTCATCAGGAAATACGAATCAAAGAAATTACACCAGTGTATGAAACAAGGCATGAAAATATAAAAGCCATTCCTTAAGAGATATTCATAAATAATCCAGCTTTATGATTTGCCATAAGGCTCTCCCGGTTAATAAGAACGATAATGCTTCCTACGACTAGTGGAAGGATATATACATTGACCACCTGAGTGGCTACTTGTGCAAGAATCAGGTTTGCTTCTAATACTGGGACCATCAATCCCAGAACACAGGCAACCGCGGTAAAAATTTCAATATGTTCGATCTCAGATCAAGTTTATTTCCCTTGTAATCGCTGTACATAATGGGAGCAACCATCAGTATCGGAAAGATGGAAGAAAGACCTGCACTCAGTGCACCTGTCATAAATAAGGCAACCGCGAATTTTCCTGCAAGTGGCTCAAGAGTAGTTACCATATCCAATACCTTTATTGTGGTTTTTTCTGTTCCAAAAATCGCTCCTGCAGCACATATCATTACAGATGTACTAATAATAAAAATTAGGATTCCTGATGAAAGTCCTGATTCGCAAAAGAGCATTAATTGAAACGGTAAACAATGAGTTGAAAAAACATCTGTCAAATTGAACATACCAGGCATCGTAGTTTTGAAAACTTCCTTACAAACTTGCTTTCAGGATTGATCGCCTATTCTTTTTTGGATAAGAAGCCAAAACTAAATCTGAAGGAAATTATCGATGAAAAGAATCTTTGCAACTTCGCTTAGGTCGAACTCACGTTACTTTTAAAGCCCTACACATCCTTTCGATGGAATATAAATGTCAATACCCCGCTATAAATTGGTAGACACCTCCCATCGCTCCTGGAAAAGATGTGAACGGCCTTTTTAAGACTTCAAGTTCCAATTCTTTCTTCCTAAGAGCCTTACGCATTTTTTTACCTCAATTGATTCTTCCGGCAAGCTTGCTTTTACGGCTGTCGATGGATTGGAGTTTTGCCCATTTACACCACTTATACAGCCACTCAACTTTAATCCCTAGTTCTTCTGCCAGCTCTTTTATATTTTCTCGCTGATGACTTAAATGTACCGCTTGTTCTTTAAATTCTTTACTGTAAACACGTTTTTTCATTTCTCTAAGATATTTGGTTACCAGCAAATAGTATTAAAATTTGTGTCCAAGTAAAAGTAGCAACTCCATCCCGTCAGTGGCCGAGTAACTGATACGCAAGGTCAGCCTTTGCCAGGCGTAACCGTTATCATTAAAGGAACTTCCATCGCCACCAGCACAGATGCTGACGGCCACTACTTACTAAACGGAGTTCCGACAGATGCGGTGCTTACCTTTTCGTTTATCGGCTTTAAGCCCCGTGAAATCCCCTTTCATGGGCAGACACAACTAAACATCGAGTTGGAAGAGGATGTCACCACCCTTTCGGAAGTAACGGTCAATGGGGGTTACTACACCGTGAAAGACCGGGAGCGTACCGGAAGTATTACCCGGGTAACCGCCAGCCAGCTGGAAGACCAGCCGGTGAGCAATGCCTTGTCATCGGTGCAGCGCCGTATGCGCTGAGTCAACATTACCCAGAGCAGCGGAGTGCCCGGCGGTGGCTACAACATTCAGATCAGGGGAACCAACAGCCTGCGCCGGAAAGGCAACTACCTCCTACATCATCGACGGAGGAACGTTCAGTGATATACACCGGCTTTGAGAGCTGTCAAAATAGATAGCCGGGATCAGACGAATCCGAGTTTTTGCAGCATTGGATGCAAAAGCTTCACCAATCCCCATTAGCACAATTACAGCGGGTAATAAAGCTTGCTTAAACTTTTTCATAATAATAAAATTAAAATGAATACCTACTCTGGTCCAGGTTTTCGGCTTCCCCTGTTGAAATGCTGTGTTGCAGCTGCGGCAATAGCTAGTTTTACAATATTTTCAGCATCAAAATAGATGGGGTTCTTTGCAAACGAAGCCCCCGCAGAATGTTCAATTCCCTGGTCAACCGGCAGAATTGACAGATAGCCGGTGCCGGAAAGATGCCCTGAATGGAACAATCGATTTAAATTTCCTAATACCCGGTTACTACGGTCAGATGGCATACAAACGTTCTCAACCATTTCCCTGCCAGGGACTATGATTGCTTCTTTTTTTATTTTTGGAGATGAAAAATCAAGCAGTGACTCATCAGTTCCCAATAATTTTTAAATTTGTTTTGTTTGTAACATTGTTTTCTATTTTAATAATTGATTAACTTTTTATTTCCTTTACAACAGTTATATCCCATTTGCAGTGTAACGTGCCGGATTCCGAATTTTTCGTTTAACAGCTTTTCTGTTTGTCTCCTCACCTTCATCATTTCCATCATATCAATATTACTTTTCAGGTTCATATGGGCTTCAAGATGTGTTTGGGAATCGTCGAGTTTCCACACGTGCACATGGTGAATATTGTCAACTTGGTCCAGTTGTTCAACCTCATTCTTTAATTCATCAAGGTTAATTTCATGAGGAGCAGACTGCATCAGGATATCAATGGTTTCTTTTACAATTCCCCAGGTGTGCCAGATGATATAAACTCCCACCAAAACCGTGATGAGCGGGTCTATCCAGTAAATTCTCCAAATCCATATTGCTAATCCGCCTGCAATAACAGCCACCGACGAAAGCGTATCGCCCAGTAAATGCAGATAGGCCGCTTTCACATTCAGGTTGTGCGATTTTTCCTTCTGTAAAATCAATACAGAAATAAGGTTGGCTAATAACCCGAATGTAGCTACCACCAACATCAATCTACCTTTTATTGATTCGGGATGCATAAATCGTTCGTACGCTTCGTAGAACAAGAAAATACAGATTGCAATGAGCACAATAGCATTAAAAAGTGCAGCCAGTATTTCTACTCGTTTGTAACCGAAAGTGTTTTTGGTATCGGGTTTTCTTTTACTGACTTTTCCGGCTACGAAGGCAATAAATATTGCCGAAGAATCACCCAGGTTGTGCAGGGCATCGGACAACAGGGATAAGCTGTTGGCTATTAATCCCCCGATTATTTGCACCACCGTAATTGAAAGGTTCAGCAGGGTAACCCACAAGAGCTTTTTTCCTTGCAGATTCCCGTTGTGATGATGATGTTCATGGTGATGAGACATATTTTTTATTTTACTTTTTTTTGACTTTCTACGAACAGTGTTTTTGATTTTTTGCCAGTACTTTTGAATAAGTACCATTGCCACATCCAAGTTCAAGGACATTTTTCAGATTCTTCAGCGAAGCCACCTTGTTCAAAATCAGCTCAACATCAGCCTTACCCACTACATAGTAATTTCGTTCTTCAAAATCAGCAGCAAATCGCGACCAGTATGTTTCTTTCTGTTCCACTTTTTTATCTTTCTGTTTGCTATTCAGTTTTCATTGTTACAGATACTACTAACTAGTAATCACTTCCATCTGTCGTTCCATCATTTTAGAAAAAATCCCTTTTTGAATTTTCAATTCTGACGGAGAACCGGTTTCTGCAACTCCGCCATTGGCAAGCACTACAATTTTGTCTGCATTGGACACGGTTCGCATCCGGTGGGCAATAATCAGCACGGTTTTGTTACGTATCAGCGCTGAAATTCCCGCCTGAATTTTGGTTTCGTTTTCCACATCAAGCGAGGCGGTGGCTTCGTCAAGTAAAACAATCGGCGCATTTTTCAGCAGGGCGCGGGCAATGGAAATCCGCTGCCGTTCGCCCCCTGAAAGTGTTTCACCGTTTTCTCCGATAATTGTTTCATAGCCCTGAGGCATTTGGCGTACAAACTCGTCGCATTGTGCCAATTTGGCTACATGCAACACTTCCTCGTCGGTAGCGTTTCGCTTACCAATACGAATGTTATCCATAACTGAGGTGTTGAATAAAACCACATCCTGAAAAACCATGGAATAATTTTCCAACAGCGCTTCGGGGTCTATTTTACTAATATCCTGGTTTCCCAACAGTATTTTTCCTTTATCGATGTCCCAAAAACGGGCTGCCAGTTTTGCCGAAGTACTTTTTCCTCCGCCCGAAGGGCCAACCAATGCAGTAACTTCTCCTTGTTGCGCAGTAAACGAAACATTCTGCAGAACCTTTTTCCCTTCTTCATAAGAAAAATCAACATTCTCAAAAGTGATATTGTAATCTGCCGGAGAAAAACCGGTTTCCCCTTTCTGCACCGGCAAAGCTTCCATTTCGTTCATCCGGTTAATGCGAACATCAAGGTAAAACAGGGCTGCAAGGTTATTGAATACCTCGTTTACCGGTTGATAAATACGTGAACCAATCATCAGAAAAATAAGGTACATAAATAAGTCGATACTCCCGGAAGCAAGCATGTTTGCCCCTACTAGTACCACACTGGCTAATCCGAGTTTCAGAAAACTTTGTGCCGCATTTACCAGCGCCCCGGTTAGTAATTCGCCTTTAATCAGTTGCTTTTCATAGCTGTTAATGTGCTGGTTCAGCCCGTTTATATATGTCTCTTCCTGGTTGTACGATTTTATTTCCTGAATAGTGTCCAGCCCTTCCTGAATTTGCTCGGTTACATTCCGTTTTTTCTTATAAAGCAAGAGGTTTTCGCGGTGCTGCTTTTTTTTCGAAATAAAAATGATGCCCGCAGCAACCGGAACGACCCAAAATAAAGCCAGCGACAATTGCCAGTTATAAAAAAACATCCCGATAGCAATGAGCACAATACTAAGAATGGAAGCAAACAATTGTGGCACTGCATGGGAAAAAGTATGTTCGAGTTCGGTACTGTCTTCCATAATCGTTGATGTAAGGTCCGACAGGTTTTTCTCGCCAAAAAAGGCTAAAGGCAGTTTCCTGAGTTTTTCGGCCAGAGAAATACGCCGGTTGGCGCTTTCGTCGTAAACAGTAGTGAAAGTGCTTTTATATTGAAAAACAGCCACCACAAACATTATTAGCATAAAACCAATGCCCAGCAGAATATAATATCCAATTCCACTGGCTGCCGAAGTAGAAGAGGAGAGGAGTGGCTGCAGGTAATCTTCAAGAAAAAGGAAGATATACACGGCAGGTAGCATAAGGGCAATATCCATTAGCGTGGTAAAGAAAACGCCTTTCAAAAAATCTTTCGCGCCTTTTTCCGACAAGGCAAGCCTGCGTTGTAATATTTTAAGCATAATGTGCCTCCTTCCCAATAGTCCATTTAACCGATTGTTGATATTCATTCCACATATTTGTATAGATTCCCTGTTTTTGAATTAGTTCATTATGCGACCCCTGTTCTGCGATCTGTCCATTATTGATAACCAGAATATTATTGGCATCAGTAACACTGGTAAGCCGGTGCGCAATCATAAGTACTGTTTTCCCGCGGGTGAGTTTTCCCAGTGCTTTTTGTATCAGGTGTTCATTTTCGGGGTCGGTAAAGGCAGTAGCTTCATCAAGCACAACAATTGGTGCATCTTTTAAGATAGCCCTAGCCAAAGAAATGCGTTGCTGCTCGCCTCCTGACAAGTATGTGCCTTCGGTGCCGATTTTGGTATCCAGCCCGTGAGGTAAACGATTAATTATTTCGCGGCATTGTGCTAAATCAACAGCCCTGTTTATATCGTCTGGTGAGGCCGATGGGTTTCCGTATTTTATGTTTTCGAGTAAACTAATTTTAAACAACCGGGTATTTTGAAATACAAAAGAAACATGCTTCATAAGTTCTTCGGAAGAGATGTCTTTTACATTGACACCACCAATGCTAATTTCCCCCTCATTAGCATCCCAAAAACGCGGAACCATACGGGCGATGGTTGTTTTTCCACTGCCCGATGCACCAACAAGCGCCACAGTTTGTCCTTCTGCGATAGAAAAACTGATAGTGTCGATGGCTTTCTTATTAGCTCCGGGATACGAAAAAGAAACCTTGTGAAAACGAATTTCATGGTTGGTTACAGGCATCGGGTTGGCAGTAACGGGCAGTTGTTCAAACGAGGTTAATTCCTCCATTCTGTTAATGGCCTCCGAGGCCTGTCCTATGGCCTGGCTCAGGAACATACTGCGCATAATACTCTGCGAAAAAACAGGCGTAACCAGAACATACAAAAACAAGTTCACAATTACCATAGCTGTATTTCCTTCCTTCATTAAAAGAATAGCAACCGGCACCAGAAAAAAGGTAAACCCATTGATAATTACCGTATAAGCCGACATGGGATTTTGCCACATTTTGGTGTAACTGAATACCATATCGCGGTATTTGATAATACTTTTATGGAAGTTTTTAAATGAAAATACTGTTTGCTGAAATACCTTAACAACCGGAATGCCACGGACATATTCAATGGCTTCAGTATTCATTTCTTCCAGGGAATCCATGTATTGTTTCATAAAATATTTTCCGCGTTTGCCCATCATAAACCCCATTATTATTATCGATAAAATGATGGGGATGATGCAGGCAATCCCGAGGCGCCAGTCGAAAACAAACACCAGCACAATGGCCGTTAGCGGGGTGAAAATTGTTCCGGCCAGGTCGGGCATCTGGTGGGCCAGAAAAGAGTGGGTGATGCTGGCGTTTTCGTCGATTATTTTGCGGATACGGCCACTCGTGTTGTTATCGAAAAAGCCGAGTGGCATACGGACAATCCGTTTCATGGCTTCACGCCGCATATTAGCTTCCACCCGGAATGCAGCTAGGTGAGAGAACGTTAAAGCCAGGAAGTAGAAAAGGATGCTCATGATAGCAGCCCCGGCAGTCCACCACGCCAAAATCTCGATGCGGTTAAAATCCTCGGTTTTACCGGAAAGAAATTCCCGAATGATAAACCAAATAAGAATAAAAGGTACCATTCCTGCCAGCGAACTAAGCGCTGATAAAAGCAGCGATGTAGGCAAAAGGGCTTTTCGCCCGGCCATGTATTGCTTTAATTTAGATAATGTATTCATTGTTTTTTATATTTAAATTTCATCAAAAAAGAACAGTGTTCATATTTGTTCAAAAAAAATCAGGTATTAACCTGCATAATCTTTTTCCAGCCTGCAGTGCCAAATTCCAGATATTCCCTGATAAAACGTTCCAAATTCTGGTGCGACAATTCGTGCATAACCAGTTCGCTTATGATGCTCATCCACCACGAGCTCATCGTGTGAATAAAGAAATCAGATACTCCTCCGTTAATTGATGGAAATTTTTCTTTCATCAGGAAAATGTACTCTTTGCCAACCTGGGTTTGCGATTCGATAAACTCTTCCCGGTAATTCTCGAGTGAGGAGCCGGAAGATTTAAACAACAACAGTCTGAATTCTTCTTTGTAATTATCAATGAGTTCAACAAACATATCAATCTGGCTCCGCATGTACTCCTCCGAACTGAAAATATCGATGCTAATATATTTGGGGCTGTTATGCTCTTCCATCATTTGGTCCATTCCACTTAAAAGCCCGGATAATATTTCACGGAATATTTCATCTTTATTCCTAAAGTAATTGTAAATATTACTCAGCCCCACTTCTGCTTTTTGAGCAATCTTCCTCATAGAAGCATCTTTAAACCCGTTTTCAATGAATTCGTTTCGTGCTACCCTTAAAATAACTTTTCGTATATCCTCTTTTTGTATTTGCATAAAAGAACAATGTTCATTTATGCAAAAGAAGATAAAAGTACTGTATTCTGCAATCCCCATTTTTAGTGGTTCGGGAAATCAGAAATCATTATTTGTTTCTATTTTATTAAGCACTACGAAAGAACTGAAAAAATTTCTTGGGAAATAACAGGGAAACACCTATTTTGTGTTTCCCTGTTATTATCTATTCAAAAGAGTGTATAAAATAAGGTGCACCTTCCGTTGCAAGAACATGAATTACCTCTTCGGTAGCCGGATTATAGGTAAAAAAACCTACTTCGTTCTCTCCATCTGAACCAAACATGACTAAATTATTATATGAATCAATAAAAATTCCATGTCCGTTAGATACCGGAATACCTTCAATTGGCTTAATTGTTTTCACGTTTAAATCTATTAATACAGGCATTGAGTTCCTTGCTGTGTACGGATTGTTGTTCGCTAATTCAGCGATACCCACATAGGCTGCCAGTTTGCCGTCGCCAATATACTTGCAATTGAATACAGAAACTGGTTGGTATGAAGTCCCCTCGATGGTAGTATTTGAAATATCCCAGGATTTAGAGTCATCAAACTCGGTCTTTCCCGATGGAATACATACGAAACCATTTTCCCGATAGGCAGGATTGTACCCAAAATATCCGGCGCAGGCAATGTACAAGTCGTTTTGTTCGTTTGTAAAAATCATGTTTTTTAGCATAGGACGTGTCGGGAAAGACATTTGTGAAGTAGTTTCTGAAATTACCTTTAACACCTCATCCGTATTAATGTCAATAACTGCCACATCTACCTGTCGATGATTTTCATAGGGCATATAGTTGGCATCTGCCTGGTTTAAAGGCAGGTAATACAATTCTTCGCGAACCAAACCACAAGCCGGTTCTGCACTTACATCCTCATGCGCATAAGTGCTTAAATCAATCTCACCTGTTTTTTCCATGGTAGCCGGATTAAGGATTAGTACCCGACCAATACCGTACATAGGGACATATGCTTTCTCATTATTGATACGGGTAATATTTGTGGGGGTAGAATAAGCTGTTACCGGCAATGTTTCCGGGCTGCTTAAAGTTCCATCGGTTTTGTAAGTATATTTACGTATTTCGTTAACAGCAGCTGTACCAAAAGTTGGAAAAATGAAAACATCATTATCGATTACCGCGATGGGACTTGAAAAATCAAGTTGAATGGCATTAGAGTTATCTATTTCCCCTGATAATTCGGGAATTAACTGCAGGTAGGAGGAACCACTGGAGCCATCTGGGTTAAGCAAGGTGGTTTCTATCAGAAATTTGCCAATATCTCCGTTCTGCGGTTGCGGCTCATCGTCGTCATTACAACTTATCATTATCAGTGCAACCACAAAAGTTGCAAAAAACATTATTCGTTTCATATTTTTAATTTTTAATTCATATTTTCTTTTCTGATTTTTTTCTGTCCCCCGTTTGACGAGAACAGGTACCTTAGTTTTATACCAAAGCTGCGCCCTGGCAAGGGGCGGTTGAATTCTGAAAGCACACGTTCATCGGTCAGATTTTTGACTTTCCCAGACACAAAAAGGCGCTGGAACAAAAAACTGTGTTCAAAGCCTACATCCACAGAAAGGCTTCGGGGAATACGACGCTTTGCATTGGTGGTTACCTCAAAATCGTAATAATACTCTTCAATAAATGATACATCACTAAAAATCCTTGTATTTTGTCCGTTACCCCCAAATAAGTTTGCTTTATGAAACTCCAACCCGGCATTGGCCAGAAAATAGGGGATATTAGGCATTCGTTTATCTTTTGTAGGGTTGACAACGGTACTGTTTTCTTTATATTTCCGGGCATCGCGTAAATCCTGAAAAGTAACATTTGCGTAGCCGTAAAGCCATGGCACGATATCCGCTTTGGCTTCTGCTTCTATTCCTAGCGTGCGCATTTCTCCAAAGTTTTGGTATTGTGCCCCAAGAAAACCTTTGGTAAAGCGAATCATATTTTCCAAGTACATGTAATACATACCGATTTCTAATTGTAAATTATTGGTTCCCTTTCCCATTCGGTCGTACAGCAAGCCCAGATTTATATTGGTATTGCGTTCGGGAAGCAGATCTTCTGCCGCAGTAATGGAGTAACCATCACCGAGTAGTTCAGTCTCGGAAGGAATGCGTACGTCATAGCCCGCAGAAAATTTCCCTAACAAATCAGAACGAAAACGATACCTTAGGGCATTGCTTATCCCTATATCGCTTTGGCTTAATGAAATATCTTCTATTTCTCCTATACCATAAATATTTGAATTCTTTGTATACATAGTATATAGATAATAGCGGGTAGTAAAAGAGTTCAGAAACTTGTCATCGCGAGTTCGGAAATCGTATGTTACTCCGCCAACCCAGCTCCGCATTTTAGAGTCAAATACCGTCTTTCTCCCCAAACTGAGTTCTCGTAATTCATTTTCGGGATTGCCATTGGCTAAGTTAAAAAACGAATTAAAATTTATGGAATGCTGCTCATTTATCAAATACTCTAAATTGAGCTTGTTCATCAGCGTAAATTTTTTGTTATCCGAATCAGAAGCGTAACGTGTTCCTAACTCGCCACCATAAGGAGAAGTTGTGGGGTAGCTATTACCGTACCAATCATACCATACCTTTGCCGTATCTGTCAGGCCGTATTGTGTATAAGCAATAGCGGTTGACATATCCAAATCCAGGCCAGCTGCAAAAAAATCTGTTTTCTGTAGGCTATTGGCTAAAATATAGGCGCGAGATTTAATCAAAGCTTCCCGGATATCTGTTTCAATTCCTTGTATTTCACGATAAGTATCAAGAAAAACAGGCTCGAATTCAACCTCGTCAAACCACCATTTTGTTGCTTCGAAGGCTCCTCCAATCAATATTTTTTTAAACTTATCATGATTGCGTTTTATTTTTAATCCTTTTATATGCGGTGATTCCATTGTGTAATCGTTATCGGCATAGGTGTAACCGCCGCCAACGCCAAATACAATCCCCTTTTCTTTATGGTTCCGCTTGAGTATGGTTTGTATTTTATGCGTATTAAACGATTCGAGAGTATAGCTGAAATCGCCATATCTATCAGGATATTCCTTTAGAACAATATTTACAGCTCCTCCCATTGATGAACCTCCAAATTTTGCAGGCACTACACCTTTGTAAATTTCAATACGTTCAATCATATCAATTGGAATATCGTTGAGGTCGATAAAGTCAGATTGGTCGTTGAGTGGGGTTTCTTCGATAAAAAAGCCGATACGCTTTCCTTCCAACCCTCTGACCGAAAGCCGGGAAGCACTACCTACACCGCCAGAAGAACGGATGGTAACCCCTACTGTTTTTGTTAGTACATCTTGTATGCTGTTGACTGTTCCCTGTAATTGCTGCACACTAATAACTGATACAGGCATGGCCTTTTCTCTAATTTCGCGTGCTTTGGTTTTTCCGGTAACTTTTACTTCATTTATCTGCGTAACCAATTCCTCCATAGAAATATTGAGCGTCGTTTTATCATCTTTACTACTTACTTTCTTTCGGATACTTTCATAACCAACAGAAGAAAAAAGGATTGTACAGTTTATACTAGAAAGGGTTAATTGGTATTTCCCATCCTGATTTGTTACAGTTCCTTTTTGAGTTTCTTTCACAACAATATTTACTCCCGGAATTGGTTCCATCGTTTTTGAATCGCGAACAACACCTGAGAGGAGAGTTTGAGCTGAAATATTGAATGTACATACGAATAAGAATACTGCAAATAACAGCAGATTATTTTTGGTCATTTGAAAAAAATATGAAATTATATTTACTTAAGACTTTCGAAATGTTGTTCCTAATTGAATTCATTTCTGATCTTTTTAACCCATGATTCGATGCGTTCGTCGGTCAAATCACTCTGGTTATCTTCATCTAACGGAAGTCCTATGAATACTCCATCAACAACTGCGAAAGATTCATCAAATTCGTAGCCGTCGGTTTCAACCTTACCAACAATCTTACACCCTTTGTCTTTTACCGTATTGTAAATTTCACCCATGCCATCGACAAACGAATCGGGGTACATATCGGCGTCTCCCAAACCAAACAAGGCAATTGTTTTATCGGTCAAATCTGTTTTTTCAAGTTCAGAAATAAAGCTAGCCCAGTCGTCCTGTAAATCTCCCAATCCCATGGTTGATGTTCCCAGAATAAGATTATCATATTCTGTTAGTTTATTTGCCTGAGTATTGGCTACATCAAAAATATCTGCTTCTAATCTGGATGCTATTTTTTTTGCTGCTGCTTCTGTATTTCCAGTGTCAGAGCCATAAAGAATTACTGTGTTACTCATTGTATTTTTGTTTTGATTTATTAATTACAGAATGAAGGAATCAGGAAATTGTCATTGGAGATATTATTGAAAGTTACTTTTGTGCCTGAGCGGTCAGTAAGCAATTCCTTTAATTCATTCAATTCTTGATTATTCAATAAAATGTTAATGGTATTGTGCCCGGTAGGTATCAATATTTTTCGGGAAAAATAAGAGCCTTTATTTCTCGTTTCCCACTCATTTCCATCAAGATCCAATATACTTTCTGCAAAATATGGGAATTGTTTTTCACTTAAATTGAACCCCATATTTTTAAATTCAACATGTATTGCACTGCATTTATCGCACTTAAAAATTTTGCCGTTTGCTGTTTTGCCAATTAATTGAATCATACTTATAATTTTATTCTGAGCTACTTTACCTTCTTATGGCAACAGATATTCCGGCATATACCATAGTACCAAATACGGGACCATACATAAAAGCGGCATCATCAAGATATTTCTCGGGCTGGATATAATTGAAAATGTTTTTTGCCCCGGCATACAACTTAACGTTTTTAATTGTTTTTGACACTCTTGCGTTAAAGAGCATATAAGGATCTGTGTGTTTTATTTTGCTCATCCCTTCTGTTTCGCTGTAATAGTCGATATACATACTTCCCTGGTAATCCCCGTCAATTGTAAAAATCCAGTCTTTGGGGCTGTATTCCAGTTTAATATTTCCGGTAACAGAAGGAAAGCGGGAGATGTATTTACTATCACCTTCATATTCTGTCCCCTTCCAGTCTTCCCGGGCATGGTCGTATTTCCCCTGGTTCAGGGTTAAATCTATGCCAAATCCAAAAGTAGAAGTTACATCGGTCATAAAGGATGCTTCAATCCCCTGGACAAAAGCATCATCAATATTTTCCCATTGATAGTCGTATCCTAAGGACGCAACATTTTCATCGGCATCGGCAAAAGCAATTTTATCTTTCAGATCAGTTCTGAACAAATTAGCGCTAAGCCTCACTTTTTCTCCGTAATAATCAGCAGACAGATTGTAGCTAATCGATCTCTCCGGGTCCAAATCTGAGGATTTCCATACCCTTGGAGAACCACTACATAAATGTAAATCTTCGGAGAAACCGTAAGGGGCTCTGAAGCCTGTACCCACATTCGCGCGTAGTGTTACCCTGTGCGAAACCTCATATTTCAGGGCAAGCCTTGGGCTGAAACTGTTTCTGTCGAATTTGCTTTCAGGGAAAGAACTTGTAAATACTTCTTTATTTGCTTCATAGTCTTCTTCTGAGTGGTGAATATCGAAACGTACACCGGGAACGGCAGTCAGTTTATCGGTTATGTTCCATTCGTCCTGTAAGAAAAAACCAAATTCATGGGCCGATTTATTCCCGATTGATTTATAAGAAGTTCCATAATAGTCACTTTCTTCGTCTACAATAACATACATTCCTGATTCTTCCAGCTTGTCATAAAAGCCTTGTACCCCGATTAAAAGGTGGTGGTTACCTAATCGTTTTCCATAAGTCAACGTACCGGTTAATGAATTTTCATCGGCCAGGTAAGGTCGCATATCCCTGACATCGGGAGTATTGTCATCGTGGGTTGCCATATAGTCGCCCAGGTATGTATCATTGGTGGCTGTGCGGTCGTGACTGGTATAGGCTACCGAGAAATTAAGTTCGGAAGCATCCTGGAACAGTGTCTTATACGATAATTCTGTTTCATAGCGGTCGGTAGTAATATTTTCTGTACCATCTGTAAACGGGTTCCTGTAATAATCATCATCCATTATTCCCCCTTCCCGTTTTTCATAAATGTACCTTCCACGCAGGACTAACTTGTCATTTTCAGCAAACAAACCATCAACATACAAACCGAAGCCGGCATTATTTAAATTCGAAGCAACCCGGTCTGAAATACCGTCTTTATGTTTTACTTCATCTTTACTTGTCCCTCCGCCTGTTTCGTCAATGGCATCACCGGTCAGCTTTTGGGCATTGATGGTCAGGCCAATATTTCCCTTCTCATTTCTTAATGAAGAATAGACACTGTATTTATTTGTCCCGAAATTTCCAAACTGGACATCTGCATTTGTTTCAGGCACAAAAGATGGCTCCTTTGTAATAATGTTAATGGCCCCGGCAATAGCGCCACTACCGTAAAGAGCCGAACCTGCACCTTTGGTTATTTCAACCCGGTCAACATCATCGGTTCCCATTTGTTGCAGGCCATATACACCAGCCAGGCCGGAATAAATAGGTTGCCCATTAATCAAAACCTGTGTGTTCTCTGACCCAAGCCCCTGCATGCGTATCATTGAAAAATTGCAGTACTGGCATTGTTGTTCTACACGTATACCAGGTGTTCCTTCCAACGCTTCATAGAGGTTTGCAGCATTTTTGTTTTCGATAGATTTTGCTGTAATCACTTCCGTGCGGATTGGCACATCTTTCACGTAATGTTTGGTTCGGGTTCCGGTAACTACAACCTGTTCAAGGTCCATCATATCTTCTTCCAATTCAAAAAATAGCTCCACTGCCTTTCCTCTTTCCATAAGAATTTCTTTTTCCTGAGACTTGTATCCAAGGAATTGAGCAACAATTGTACATTTGCCAACCGGGAGGTTAGCTAGCTTATAATGGCCTGTACCATCTGTTGTGGTTCCCATTCGTGTCCCCTTAACAGTAATTGTTACATACGGTATGTGTTCTTTTGTAGTAGCTGATTTCACATCGCCGAAAAGCATGGCATCAGTTTTTTCCTGTGCCTGGGATTGTAGCAATAATAATAGTCCAATGATTAATATAAAAGTCTTTTTCATTTTGGTCTCTTTATTTTATAACTATTGAAGGCACAAAAAAACAGAAACCCTGAAAATGACACAATCCCTTAAAAATGGGTTTTTATAGAGGAGATGTATCCCCTGAAGATGGGATAAATGATGAAGATTATTCCTGGTAATCTTCTATATTGATAATATTGTTGGATATGGCATAAATGGTTAGCCCTGACTGGCTTTTTATGCCTGTTTTCTGTGTAATGTTTTTCCGATGGCTGACAACCGTATGGGTACTTATATTTAACTGACTGGCAATTTCTTTATTCGACAAGCCTTGTATAAGTTGTTTTAATACATCTGTTTCCCTTGGGGTAAGCTGCTCTTTTAATACGGACTTACATAGGCATTTTAAAGAAACCAAATTTTGTATTGTGTAAGTAACTGTTTCGGGAGAATCAGTTATTTGAATAACGGCATCAAATAAATCGATAATTTCTTTTTCAAAGAATGAATAAATGAGAGCCACCCACGGCATAGAATTACCTATTTTCTTATGAGAATGAAAAGCTTTTACATTCCCTTTCACAAGGGAAGGATTTGCAATAAAAAGGTCGATTTTGCCTGTTGGTGTTTCGTATAATATTTCTTCAATATTATCGAAATGATAAAGGTTGTAATGATTACATCCTTCCCGTAACAGAATATTGGATAGTCCTTCATATATAATAGCTGAAGGTTCAGCAATTGCAATATTTTTCTTACACTTATCCAACTTTTTGTTGCTTCTCGATTTTTTTGATTAACGGAATCAGTATTGACTCTTCTATCACGGAATGGATGGCTAAATCAATTTCCAGTTCAAAAAGGTTTGTTAAAAGTTTCCGCCTTAAAGAACCGTCTTGTTTCAGGGGAATGTGTTTTAATAAAAGACTTTTCAACTCCCCGAGTTTTGTTTCAATATCAGTATGATGTTGTCTGTATTCTTCTGCTGAAAATTTGGCGTCATTCAAATCAGCATTCTTTCTATCGCATGCCAAAAAACTAAAATAGGGAAAAGCCACCACGTCTTCATACGCAAGATGCTCTTTTACTTCCTGTGAATATTCATCAAAGAATTTACCAACAAGCCTTATTTCAGGTATATTATTCGTAGCATATACCTCGTTAATACAACCACGAATTTCCGGAATTTTTTCATCCAGATAATAACGGTGGCTGTTTTTCAAAAAAAGAATGATTGACACGATATCCTGCCTGTCCATATTTTCAGTACCGACTATGTTAAACCCGTTGTACAAATTTGCAATGCAAATAAACACCTGCTGATTAATTTGATTTTCATCGCATATTTGTTCCACTGTTTTATTCCGTACCACAATGTTTATATCGAAGTGTTCCATCATTAACAGCAATGATGGATTTTCGAATATCAAATTCGACATTTTCATCCCGGGCTTGATAAATGCTTTTTTTGTCTGGTACATGGTTTATTTTTATTCCTCGTTCTTTATGAAAAAGAAATTTCGTCAATGGCACAAATTTCAATCATGCCAAAGTTACGTAAATAATCTTTTAAATTTTGGATAGAGCATTAACTCCTGTTTTTGGTTTCTGTAGAATAAATAATCGTTTTACAGATCTTTTATTTTCCCTAAAACAATTATTATTTCTCGTTTGCAAGTTTCACGAATAGGCTTTCACAAACCTCACGGCTTAGAGTTACTTCAGATTCATTCTTATAAGAAATGGTCATGCTTCCATCAAAAGTTTCAATCTTATTAATAGCTATTTGAGCTCCCAATTTTAGTTTTTTGTTATTCAGAAATTTTAAGAATTCGCTATTGTCATCATATAAGGCCATTAGTTTCACCGTATTCCCTTCTTGCATTTCAGATAATTTGGAGTAATTATCCAGAACAACATTTCCGTTTTTATCGGGAATTGGCGAACCATGCGGATCAAAAGCCGGACTTCCCAGTATTTCATCCATGCGTTCAAAAAATATTTCTGATTCAACATGTTCCATTTCTTCTGCAATGTCATGAACTTCTTCCCAACCAAAATTCATTTTTTTTACCAAAAACATTTCAGCAATACGGTGTTTTCTGATAATAAGCGCTGCTTCTTTTTTCCCCTTCTTCGTTAATTTTAAGGGCTTATATTTTCCGTAAATTACGAATCCGTCATTGTGCAACCTTTTGGCCATGCTATTAACCGTTGGGATACTTACTCTTAGCCTCTTCCCAAGTGAAGACAAGGAAATCCCACCTTTTTCCTCATCAATCATATACATGGTTTTTAAATAGTTCTCTTTTGTTTTTAGCGGCATTTATTAAATATTTACTACAAATATAAAAGAATATACAAAAAACAATTGTTAGAACATGCTAACTTCATATATTTGCCCAAACAAACAATTAAATTTTTAACAATATTTCGGGGGCTGCATTTATATGTAAAAAAAACTCTCTTTCTTAGCCGATATGAAAACAACATTCAAAAATAAAATACAAAAGTTAGTCGCCAGAATACTTGTATTTTCGGTCGGACTGCTTATTGTGAATAATGTTGTTTTTCTGCATTCCCATAAATTATCCAATGGCAAAGTTATTGTTCATGCGCACCCCTACAATAAAAGTCAGGATTCGGCTCCATTCAAAACACACAACCATACTTCAAAAGAATTATTTCATATTGCGAGTATACACCTTCTGTTCGTTACCGCAACCTTCTTAATTCTTTGTATACAAATAACAAATTATAAAAGAGTTTATTTATACCAAACTCCTTTTATCGATTTTAAATATTTCTTCAGGCTAAAGGGCCGCGAACCTCCTTTTCCCCAACGTGTTTAACAAAAATTCTCAAATTACTTTTTTTTAAAATCCCCATACATTCGAGCAACTATCTATCAGGGTAATATACGCATTGGAAAGTGTATGATACTGATATAAAAGAAACATAATTATAATTAGAAAGATGAAAAAATTAGTATTTATTATAGCTATTTCTCTGTCAATAATTTCTGCAGGAAAAGCCCAAAAAAAGAATACAGATGCCAATATTATAGGTGACGTGCAATGCAATGGCGAACACGTTCCCTTTATTAATATTACAGTTGATGGAACAACCATAGGTACTGCCACTGATGGAACAGGACATTATCAGCTAATAAACTTGCCAATAGGTGAATTAACTGTAAGGGTAAGTGGCATTGGTTATAAAACCATTGCTAAAAAAATAACAACCGAGGCAGATAAAACACAAGAAATTAAATTTGAAATTGAAGAGGATGTTTTAAATATTGAAGGCGTTGTTGTAACAGCCGACAGAAACCAAACCAACCGAGCAGAGGCTCCTGTTGTTGTTACCTCTATTTCGCCGGAATTAATGGCTAAAACCCAATCGGTAAACATTGCCGAAGGCTTGGTTTTTACGCCCGGAGTTCGAACAGAAACAAATTGTCAAAACTGTGGATTCACTCAATTAAGAATGAACGGTATGGAAGGACCATATACACAAATACTCATGAATAGTAGGCCGGTATTTAGCGGACTTGCAGGAGTTTACGGACTTGAACTTATCCCCGCAAATATGGTTGAACGAATGGAAGTTGTCCGTGGCGGTGGATCAGCACTTTTTGGAGGTAATGCTATTGCCGGAACGGTAAATATTATCACCAAAGAGCCTGCAAGAAACTCTTTTAATATCGATGGACGAATTGGAGCAATTGATGTAGGCGGCGAAAGTGGTTCTACCACGGCTGCCGACGGACAATTAAACCTAAATGCCTCGGTTATTACCGACGACCGAAAAACCGGCGGATACATTTATTCGATGTTGCGTAATCGCGATTCGTATGATGCCAATGGCGACGGTTTTAGCGAAATGGTAGAAATGAAAAATACCACCTTTGGTTTTAATGTGTTTCATAAACCCGGAAACAAAAGCAAAATTTCGCTTGACGGGTATCGGATTAGTGAGTTTCGCCGTGGAGGGAATAAGCTCGATTACCTTCCCCACGAAGTAGATATTGCAGAACAACTCGACCATTTAATTACGGGTGGAAATCTTTCGTACGATTTGTTTACAAATGGCAGCTACGATAAAATTACCGTTTATGCTTCTGCTCAGCATGTAAAACGCGAATCGTATTATGGAGCACAGCAAGATCCTAATGCTTACGGCGACACAAAAAACCTGACATCTTCTGTTGGTGCTCATTATAATTTTCATGCCGACAGATTTTTATTTGCTCCATCAACAACAGTTGTTGGTATCGATAACTCAAACGATTATTTGCACGATGTAAAACTGGGAGCTAACGGCAATGCCAATACAACCCTTACAAAACAATATGTAAATACGCTGGGATCTTTTATCCAACATGATTGGAAATCGGAAAAAGTAAATATTTCGTTGGGCCTTCGATATGATTATTATTGGGTAAAAGACAAAGAAAGTAACGACGGTGATTTAAACAACGGCATTTTTGTCCCCCGTGTTGGATTTATGTACAAGTTAACTCCCGAAACACGTTTTCGTTTGGGTTATGCCCAGGGGTACCGGGCACCACAGGTATTTAACGAGGATTTACACATTGATTTGGTAAACGCAACCCGCGTGGAGACTTTTAACTCGGAAGATTTGAAGCAGGAAACGTCGAATGCTTTTACTGCTTCGTTAAATTCTGTTTTCGATATGAGAGATACTTACAATGACCTTTTAATTGAAGGATTTTATACACGCCTGAAAAATCCGTTTGCCAATAAGTATTATCCACTTGATGATGAAGGTAACTTTGCTTACATGCGGATAAATGCAGAAGAAGATGCCTATGTTGCCGGGGTGAATATTGAATGGAAGTCGTTTATTTCAGATCACTTTGAAACACAAGTGGGATTTACAGTGCAAAGCAGCCGCTACGAGTCGGCACAAGCGTGGGGAGATGAAGAAATAAGTGTTTCAAAAGACTTTATGCGAACACCAAATCAATATGGATATGCTACTTTTATCTGGAAACCAACACATCATTTCAATACATCCTTGTCGTTAAATTACACCGGTTCTATGTATGTTCCTCATTTTGGATTGAATCCTGATGACTATGAAGGAGACGAATTAGTAGCGGTGCAGGAAGCCATTGAGAATGGTGACATTATTGAAGGTGAAACACTAAAAAAGGCAGATGGTTTTATTGTAGCAGATATCCTGTTTTCGTATGATATTCATTTTGGCAACGAAACAGAAATACAGTTTTATGCAGGGGTAAAAAATATTTTCAACCAAATACAAAAAGACTACGACAAAGGAATGTATCGTGATGCAGGATATATTTATGGTCCGTCGCTTCCCCGTACTATTAACTTCGGGATAAAGTTTGGGAATGTATTTTAACCCGTAATAAAATATTAATGATGAATGGCGAAACAAGATTTATTTCGCCATTTTTTGTTAAATCGCAGCTGTCTTCAACAAAAAAACTACAACCTGCACTTGAACGTTTTTCAGGCATCAAAACACCACATTTTTTGCTTAAAACAGATTTATCAACATAAAACAAAACCTTTTACTTAAAGGAAAACTTACTCAAAAGTCTTCGATTTGTTTATAACTCAAATCAACAAAATTGCTTGAAAAAGCTTAAAATTGTGAAACGATTAGGGTTATTGTCAAGATTATCTTTTGACAATACGATAGAGGGAATCCCGTGTAAATCGGGAGCTGTACCCGCAGCTGTAAGTCCAATAATGTGTTTTTGAAAATCTTTTGCCACTGTTTGTCAACCGACGAATGGGAAGGCTTCAAAAACCGGACGAGCCAGAAGACCTGCCATAATCGGTTTTAATTAGACTTTCGGGAGTTGAAGTCTGGTTCGAGGTCGAATTACATCCGTTTCTTTATTGCTGGACATGCTGTATTTTGCCTTCAGGCCTTCATGCTTCTGATGAATTGATTAACACGACAAAACTATAAATAATGAAGGCAAAGTTAATCGGACGCACCTCAGTGCGCGACAACATTAAATTGAGCGAGAATCCCTCGTATCCCATTTTTCGCGAATTATACGAAAAGCAAAAGAAAGCTATTTGGTTTCCTGAAGAACTCAATATTCAGCAAGATGCACTGGATTATCATCATCTTTCGACTGAAGAAAAGGATTTGTTCGATACAGCCGTTGGCTATTTTTCATCGTCAGAATTACTGGTGCAAAACGTATTGGTCAATGCTTTCTTCCCGTTGCTTACCGATCCGCATGCGAAGATGAGTTTCAGCACACAGCTTTTTATGGAAAACATTCATAGCGATTTTTTCGAGAGTGTGCTGCAATCGTTTGGAATGGATCATGCTGCCATGTACGACGTAGCATTCAGCGATCCGTACCTGCGAAAAAAGCAATCGTTAATTGTGGAAGAAATTGATAAAATCAGTTACGGACAAATCAACCCCGAAACACTGGAAGGGCAAAAGCAAATTTTGCGTGCCATTCTTCTGAACAACATTGTGCTGGAAGGTATTTTCTTTTATTCGAGTTTCGCCCACTTTTTTGCGATGAAAGAAATGGGTAAGATGAAAAATGTGGCCTCGGGCGTTGAGTTAATTCTAATTGATGAATCGCTTCACCTGCAAAACGGAATTGAAGCCATTTTGATTATGCTTGATGAAAGTCCGGAGATTGTGGAAGACGAAGAATTTGTAGCCGAAATGCGCGACATCATTCTGAAAGGATTGCAGTTGGAACTGGATTACATTCGCTCCAAATTTGGGCAGCGCAGTTTATTAGGAATGTCGTATCCCGAACTGGAAAAATACCTGAAATACATTACCGACCGCCGTTTGGTGGAACTGGGTTTCGAGCCTGAATTCAACATCGACGAAAATCCGCTTCGTTTTCTTCAGAAAGAAGATATGAAAAAACTGATCAACTTTTTTGAAGTCTCATCCACCGAATACACCAATTATTAAACATTGAAAAACATGCACAGAACCGTTATAAAGAGAGATGGAAGCGAAGAACGTTTTCGTACGCAGGAGATTATCAATGCCATTTTTGAGATCATCAAAGGCATGGAAGTGGAAGACGATTATGAATTGGTTTTTAAAATTATAAAAGAACTGGACCTAAAAGTTCCGGAGCGTGTCACAACAGAAGAACTCGACGTGTTAGTATTGAAAGCTATCGAACATCTGATTCCGAAGCACCCCATTTACGATACTCTGGCAACATTGCAATTGTTGAAATTAATCAATAAACGCATCGACCGGAAATTTAAATCGTTTTCAGATTACCTGAAATTCAACATCGAAAGTGGCTATTTAAAACAGGAACTGGCTGAATTTAATTTACAAAAGATTGAACATGCCATCGATTATAAAAATGATCGCCTGCTTGATTATTTTGGTTTAACAACTTTGCGCGACCGATACCTATCGAAAGACACCGAACAGGAAGTGATTGAAAAGCCACAGTGGTTTTTTATGCGAGTGGCAATGGGAATTGGAAATGATGAGCCGGAGGTAATTGCGATTTACGAAAAGATGTCGCGTCTCGAATACTTACACTCCACCCCTACTTTATTTAATTCCGGAACCAGCGTCTCGCAATATTCATCTTGCTATGTCAATGTGGTAGACGACTCGCTGGCTGCAATCACCGATAAATTGACAGAAACAGCTTTTCTCGCAAAATATGCTGGTGGCGTAGGAACGGATGTTAGCCGGGTACGTGCAACCGGATCGCATATTAAGTCGCTCAATGCGAAATCGTCAGGCGTTATCCCCTTCATCAAAGTATTTGATACCATGGTTAACTCCATTCAACAAGGAGGACGCCGGCGCAGCTCGCAGGTTATTTCGCTCCAGCCCTGGCATTACGATATCGAAGCTTTTATGGAATTACGCGAAACTACCGGAAACGCTTATTTCCGCACTCCATCGTTGAATACCAAACTATGGATGCCCGATGAAATGATGCGCCGCATTGAGAAAAACGACCCCATTTATTTGTTTGATCCGGGTGAGTGCCCTGAATTGGTAGATGCCATTGGTAACGATTTTGCGGCGAAATACAAAGCACGGATTCTTCAGACAGAAACCGGCGAACTAAAACTTTTCAAAAAGTTGCAAGGACGCGACTTCTTTAAGAAATACCTGTTTAAACTGGCAAAAACAGGGCATCCGTGGCTAACGTTTAAAGATGCCCACAACCGGCACAATCCCTGTCCAAATTATAGTGTAATTAACAGTTCTAACTTGTGTACGGAAATAGCCATTCCAAACAAGCCCGATTCAACGGCGGTGTGTACCCTGGCCTCCATCAACCTTTCGAAACACATAAATAATGATTACACTGATTTTAACTGGAAGCAGCTGGAAGAAACCATTCGGATTATTGTAAAAGCGCTGGACAATGTACTGGATAAGAACTTTTATCCCACCGAAGCCAGCCGAAAAAATACGATGGACTTACGCCCGCTGGGAATTGGAATCATGGGATTTGCTGAAGCACTGGTACAGCTAAGAGTGGCGTATGACTCAACCAAAGCAGTAGAAATTGCTCAAAAGCTGGGACAGTTTTTCAAAGAGAAAGCCTATGATGCATCCGAGAAACTAGCTGCTGAAAAAGGCGCTTTCGCTCATTACGACGAGATGAAAAAAGCAGGTGTCCCCTATAATTACTCGGCGCGCCGAAATGCTGTTTTACTGGCCATTGCGCCCACAGCAACCATTTCCATTATTTCGGGAACAACATCGTCGATCGATAGTTATTTCAGCAACCTGTATTCACGCGATACGCTATCAGGAAAATATATTGTCATCAATAAACGCCTCATTCAGGATTTGGAAAGTAAAGGACTTTGGAATGAAGAAATTGCTGACGCCATTAAACGAAACAATGGTTCGGTGCAGCACATCGAAGCCTTGCAGGGAAAAATTGACATCGACCTTTATAAAACGACTTACGAAGTGCATCCGAAACGACAAATAGATATTGCTGCTGCTTTCCAGAAATCGGTAGATCAGGCGGTTTCAAAATCAATATACATTGATGAACAGTTGCGTGCCGAAATGGAGGACATTTATTTGTATGCATGGAAAAAGGAGTTAAAATCAACCTATTATTGCTTTATCGATAAAGTTATTAAAGGGGAAAAATATACTTCTGAAGTAAATAAACGCGGAGCACGCAAAGGATTTGGGCGCTCTAAAACACAAGCTGTCCATTCAAATGGCTCGGCAAAGATCGAATCAGAAATACATCTGAATGAAGTAGAATTGAAAGCGCGCGAAAAATTCGGCGACCAGGTGGTTGACGAAGTGATGAACAGCAATGGCGATAGCTGTCCTACTGATCCGATGCTGGCCAAGTTGTGCCCAAGTTGTGAGTAACAAATAAAAACCCAAAATTAATTATATAAGAAATAAACTATGAGTAGTGCTGAAATAACCATTGTAAAAAGGGATGGAAAAGAAGTATCTTTTTCGATCGATAAAATCAAGAATGCCATTCGGAAGGCATTTCTTTCGGTAGGAAGTTTTGCCAGCGACGAAGACCTGACAAATATTTTACACCGTGTAACAGTTCGGCAGGGAATGAATGTGGAAGATATTCAGAACCAGGTGGAACGATCGCTGATGGCAGAGAACTATTTTGCAGTGGCAAAAGCATACATGCTTTATCGGAAAAAACATTCGGAAGACCGCGAAACACGCGACAGGATTAAATTTTTAATTGACTATTGTGCTGCCGGAAATGCAGCTTCGGGAAGTAAATTTGATGCCAATGCAAATGTTGACAAAAAGAACATTGCAACGCTGATTGGGGAACTCCCCAAAGGGAACTTCATACGATTGAACCGGCGTTTGCTCACCGACCGGATTACAGAAGTATACGGCAAAGAATTGTCTGACAAATATCTCAACTTCCTGAATCAACACTTTATTTATAAAAATGATGAAACCAGCCTCGCACCGTATTGTGCCAGTATCACCATGTACCCGTGGTTGTTGGAAGGAACATCTAAAATTGGCGGGAATTCAACGGCACCAACCAATTTGAAATCGTTTTGTGGTGGTTTTATCAACATGGTATTTATTGTGTCGAGCATGTTGAGCGGCGCCTGTGCCACTCCCGAGTTTCTGATGTATATGAACTATTTTGTTGGCAAAGAGTACGGGAACGATTATTACACGCGAAGCGAAGAAACAGCTGATTTATCGAAACGAAAACGCTCTATTGACAAAGTAATCACTGACTGCTTTGAGCAGATTGTATATTCGCTGAACCAGCCAACTGGTGCGCGTAATTTCCAGGCCGTTTTCTGGAATATTGCATACTACGACAAATATTACTTCGAAAGCCTGTTCGGCGAATTTGTTTTCCCCGATGGAAGCAAGCCTCACTGGGAATCGTTGAACTGGTTACAAAAGCGTTTTATGAATTGGTTCAACCAGGAACGAACAAAAACCATGCTTACTTTTCCGGTTGAAACCATGGCATTGCTCGCTGAGAAAGGCGATGTGAAAGACAAAGAATACGGCGAATTTACCTCGCACATGTACGCCGAAGGACACTCCTTTTTTACTTATTTGAGTGACAATGCCGACAGCTTGAGTTCGTGCTGCCGTTTGCGAAACGAAATTCAGGATAACGGTTTTAGCTACACGTTAGGTGCTGGGGGCGTTTCAACCGGCTCGAAAAGTGTACTAACCATCAACCTCAACCGCTGTATTCAGCAGGCTAAAAAAGAGCGTATTCCTTACATCAATTTCCTTGAGGAAGTGGTTGATCTCGTTCACAAAGTTCAGTTAGGTTACAACGAAAACCTAAAAGAGTTACAAGAGAAAGGAATGCTTCCGCTGTTCGATGCCGGCTATATCAACATGGGCCGCCAGTACCTTACCATTGGCGTAAACGGCCTGGTTGAAGCTGCTGAGTTTTTAGGAGTCGAAATAAACGACAATCCAGAATATGCCGCGTTTACAAGCGAGATACTTGGTTTAATTGAAACCTACAACAAAAAATACCGCACCAAAGAGACCTTGTTTAATTGTGAGATGATTCCGGCAGAAAACGTGGGTGTTAAACATGCCAAATGGGATAGAGAGGATGGTTATTTTGTGCCGCGCGATTGTTACAACAGTTATTTTTATGTGGTAGAAGATGAGTCGCTGAATGTGATTGACCGATTCAAGGTTCATGGAAAAAAATACATCGAACACCTTACCGGGGGCTCTGCCTTACATATGAATTTAGAAGAACACTTGAGTGCCACACAATATCGCCAGTTGTTGCGTGTAGCTGCAACCGAAGGGTGTAATTATTTCACCTTTAATATACCCAATACCATTTGCAATGAATGTGGACATATTGATAAGCGTTACCTAAAAGAATGTCCGAAATGCAAAAGCAAAAACATCGACTACTTAACACGTATCATCGGGTATATGAAACGAGTAAGTAGTTTCTCGGATGCACGCCAAAAAGAAGCCGCAAAACGTTACTACGCTCAAAAGAATAAAGAAGAAAAAGTGGAAGAATATGCTTAAATATTACAACTACGATATTGTTTTTCAGGAAATTCCCAACGAGGTTACACTGGCAGTAAATATCACCAATTGCCCCAATCGTTGTAAAGGATGCCATAGTCCGCATCTACAAAAAGATATTGGTGAAGAACTGAACGAAGAACGCATCATATTCTTAATGGAAAAATATGCTGCAGCAATTACCTGTTTTTGTTTTATGGGTGGCGATGGAGATCCTCACAGAGTGGCAGAGTTGGCGAATTTTATACGTTTTCATTATCCTGAAACAAAAACTGCATGGTACTCCGGTTGTGCCCGCCTGCCCGAAACATTTGACAGCACCAACTTTCAATACATAAAACTAGGAGGGTATGTTGAAGATTTAGGAAATCTAAAAACGGAAGCCACCAATCAGCATCTGTTTGAAATACAAGAAGATGGTTATATGAAAGATGTAAGCTATTTGTTCAAATAATGTAACGACAAAATGAAAAAGAACCTTTCAGATATGATGTGTCTTGATATCTATTTGTCAAGTCTTTCGGAGGCTGAGTTGGAAAAAGTAAAAAACGATATAAAACCATCAAAAAGACTTGTTCCTCCTCTTATGTGTTGGGAGTTTTATTATCCCAAATATCAAGAAACACTGAAAGAGGCAGAACATAATGCGGAATTTCAGAGCCTTAATAAATATTCAAAAAAATATAACTGGAAAGCCAATCTGAAAAAAATACTAAACGCCTACCCATACGAAGCATTGGTATTAACCGACGCTACCAAAACTATTTTATGGGTAAACACTGGCTTCTCGGAAATGACAGGATATGCAAAATCAAAGGCCATTAACCGGAGTCCTTCTTTTTTACAGGGAGAACTTACTTCTGAAATTATAAAAGAAAGAATAAGGAAGAAAATTCGTATGCAGAAACCTTTTAAGGAAGAAATAATCAATTACCGCAAAAACGGTGAAACATATAATTGCCAAGTTCGAATTTTTCCTCTTGTTGGTGACAACTCTTTGCACTTTTTAGCGCTTGAAAGGGAGGTAGCATAACTTATCAATTGAATATTCGATATAGTCTACTGACTTCATAAATATACCACAAGTTGTTTCTTACTATTTTGAAAACAAGTTTTCAAAATAGTAAGAAACAGAAAGACCATTTAATAGAATTTATTCTGATTTTCCGATTATATATCATAAATAGATAGTTAGTTTTAAGTTACTTTACTATTTCAAAAGCCAGCAATATGAAAGAACTTCCGACTGATAAAAAAGACAATGGTCTGTATTGTTCCTATTGTATGAAAAAAATAGTAACCACTGTTAATATTATTGATGGAGTAGTTGTTTGTAGCAATTGCGAGGCAAAATCTATCAGAGAAATCATTTACGATTACTCCTTCGATTCAGACAGTACTGCTCCAATTGAAATGGCGACACACCTGATGAAATTCCCGGGGTTTAAGATGCACTGTCCTGAACATCATTTTCTGGTTCCTGCTGTATTACTTTCAGCATATAGCAATTGTGTTGGCAACGGAAAAGACAAGCTGGAGAAGTGGTTAATAGCCGCCAACCAGCGGTCGGGGAAAGTTCCGGGGGCTTTTTGTGGAACTGTACATTTCATGCCGATAATCAGGAATGTTTGAAAAATGATTGTCCATTTTATCCTTTATCTTAAAATAGTTCAATATGACAATGCGAATCTTTTTTTGCTGTCGGGAACACTTATGGCTTCCGATAGGGAAAAACAAATAATACAGTTTATCGACGACGAGTTAAAATACTACCCCGAAGCCCATCTGGCCGATTTGTACAAAAATTATTTTCAGGATGCATACGGGCCGGGGCACATAATTGAGGACACAACCCAAGCCGGTAAATACCTCGACTGGGAGTTACAACAAACTGATTGGATTGATACACTGTCGTATCAGGCATTGGGAATTAATCACGATTACTACCGCATTAACCTCAGGCTGGTAAAAGACGGGATTATTCCGCGCGATACTCTGTTGCAGGCATTGCTGAAAAGTGCGAAACTCGCCCGGAACCCGGATTTAGAAATTTGGAAAAAAGAGTGGAATGAGGTTCTTGCTCTTATCAAAAAGATAAAACCCAATCTTCCCGGAATGGAAGCAGATGAAAAATTGATTAAACAGGTATTCTCAGAAGGAGACGTAGTTATGCACCACAGTAAACATTACGAAGAAACGTACCACCCGCATTACCGGATTGTTCACCGCTCGGTTTTTGAACGATGGAAAGGGAAATACCTGATAAAATAATATCTGCGAACAACAGATAAGAATTATCTTGCCTTATTTTGCTAACGCAAAACGAACATTTCTGTCTTTGCTACAATTATTCCAAAACAAAATGTAACTTAAGATTACACAGCCCAAACAGATTCTGGTAATCCAGCTACTTCTAACATAAAATTATGAAGGTCGGAGTTTTTTACAAACGTAGGTAATGCTTCGCTTCCCGGACCAAACATGGCAAGTTCAACATAATCAGCCGAGTGGTTCATTCCCGACCAATAAATTGATGTGTAATTATGCTGTATTTCTGCGAGTTGTAGGTAAGGCAATTTGTAATCGTTATACAAACCGTCGTTTTCCATCGAATCATAATGTTTTAATATACTTTTAGCTTCGTCCTGAGAAATGGTAATTCCCTGTGCATAATTTAATCGCTCGATAACATGCGAAGGCTTATCTGATTTGCGAATTCCGTGCAAAACCCATTCGTTTGAGTTCTTGGCAGTTTGCATCAAATCAAATTTCTTATTTACGTTGCTACTTTTTATCAATCCCGGATTTGAATTTCCATGGTCGGTAGTAATCACTACTAACGTATCATCGCGGCTTTCAGCAAAAGCAATTGCAGCAGCCACTGCTTCGTCAAAAGCAATTTGGTCATAAATTAATGCAGCTGCATCATTCGCGTGGGCAGCCCAGTCCACTTTTCCTCCTTCAACCTGCAATACAAAACCTTCGTTATTTTGTTGCATCAGAGAAATTGCCTTTTTTGTCATTTCAGCCAGCGACGGAATTTTGGCTTCTAATTCAGCGTCTGATTTCAAGTCAACCGAATAAGGTAAACCATCTTTCGAAAAAACGCCTAAAACAGGTTTGCCAACCGCTGTGTTTTCCATTTCTGATTTTGTATGAACCACCTGAAATCCATTGGATGAAAAATCCGGGAAAATATTCTTTTTATCGGCACGTTTTGTTCCGTCAAAATATTCCATTCCGCCTCCCATCATCACGTCAAACTTGAGGTTTAGATAATCTGAAGCAATTTCATCTTGCGCGCTACGCGTTTTTTTATTTACACAAAAACCAGCAGGTGTTGCGTGGGTAATTGGCACCGTTGTAACACACCCTACTGATTTACCGGCTTCCTTAAATTTTTGCAGAATAGGTTTATTAAAAGAACCATCAGCATTTACATTCAGCCTTCCGTTTTTTACTTTTTTTCCTCCTCCCCATGATGAACTACCAGCAGCAGAATCCGTTACAAGTGAATCGGCAGAAGCAGTATCCATAAAAGCCCGATTTGCTTTTCCTGTTTTATATAAATCTATCCAGCAACTTCCGGTTCCTGTCTTTCTTTGAAGAAGCAAATCAGCCATCACCGGAGTTCCGATGCTCATTCCATCACTCACCATGAAAATGATATTTTTGGCCTGATTTTGTCGTTTTTTACTATCAACTTCGTTACATCCTGTTAGAATTGCTGGTGAAGCAAAAGCTCCGGTTAAAGCAGCCAGCGTTCCTGCTTGCAAAAAATTTCGACGTTTCATTTTTCTATATTGAATTTTAAGTTCAAAAATTGTAAAAATAAAGTATAAACAACTCTGATTATTATTAACATTTTATTAAAAAACACAGGTGTTTGTTTTCAGAAAGGCCTTATGGGGAATTGAGAATCAATTATATAATTTCGAATTTGCACACTGGTAAGCGTTAGTTACGTCCGAATGCTCCTTTATTAATAATAAATAAACGTTTTCCGATTATTAGTTTAACACTTACTTGCAACAATGATGCATTTAAAAAGTGTTTTATATATTTGCAACATTATTGCAAATAGCACATGGGAGCATTTGTAATTTATTTTTTGAAAACGAGAAAATTAAACAATGGAAGACGGAAGAATCCTGGTAACAATTATTACAGGTTTTTTGGGTGCCGGAAAAACAACACTTCTGAACAACTTAATAAAGCAATACCCGGAAAAGAAGTTTGCCATTATTGAGAATGAATTTGGCGAAATTGGTATTGATGGCGGCTTGATTGTAGGTTCAGACGAGAATATTTTTGAACTCTCAAATGGCTGCATTTGCTGTTCGCTGAACGAGGGATTTTATGAAACTATTGAGAAACTGCTAGACAGTCAATACGAATTTAATCACCTCCTGATTGAAACCACCGGAATAGCTGACCCCGATTCAATTATTCAAGCATTTCTTTCATCAGAAAGTATTCAGTTGCATTTTAGAATAGACAGCGTTATTTGCCTTGCCGATTGTGCAAATATGGAAGACTTAATAGATGAAGAACCTGAAGTTAGAAAGCAACTGGCTTTGGCCGATGTTGTGCTTTTAAATAAAGCAGATATCGTTCAACCTGGATATCTGAAAGAACTTGAAAAGCTAATTGGTGGCATAAACCCTATGGCCTCGATTTATCCGGTAAAATACGCCAAAGTTGATACAATGAATTTATTAAACTTAAAAGCTTTCTCCACAAAAACCATAGAGGAATCAACTATCTCATTTCAAAATGTATCGGTTTTTGACAATTCATTTGTTAATCAATCTTCATTTTTAACGAAGTCGGTACATCATCATAAACACAATATTAAATCATTTGGGTTCATTATTCCCGGAAGTTTTGATATGGAAAAGTTCAACCTTTGGATACAGAACTTTCTGTTCTTTAATCAAAATACTGTTTACAGAATAAAAGGGATTGTTAGTTTTAAAGATATACCAGAAAAGAAGGTTTTCCAGGCGGTTAGAAGTAATTATATGATTGAACCCGGTGCAGAATGGGGAAACGAAACCCGTTTCAGCAAGCTCGTTTTCATTGGAAAAAAATTAGACTACGACAAACTTGAGGATAATCTTTATCAACTTCTGGAAACTCCTGTAGAAGAAACCCTATAACTAATTATTATTCAACAATAAATCGCAAAAGTGACTTAAGAGATGATGTTACAGCTAATGTTATAAGTGAAAATATAGTTTAAAAACAAAACTCTTTTAATATATGGAATTTCAGAATTTATTTTTTGCAGTTGTAGCGATGGTTGGCTATGTATTATTACAATCGCTATTTATTCTTGGTGTGAGAATAGCTGCCGACGGCGGGACAGAGAAGCTTCCCAACGGAAAAGATAAAGACAGCGAGATGCTGTTATACCCGCTTTTCAAATTTCTGACAAGAACAAAACAAGTGCCTGTTTACTACGTCGGGTTACAGTTGGAAATTTTATTAAAACAGATGAAACGTGTGAGGCCTGACTTTGACTTCTCGGTTGACGGCGAAATTATCAGGTTGAACAATCAGGGCGATGTTGCGACACCCGAAATGCTTGAAAATACATTGTATCAACTTGACGCAAAGATTTTAATTGACCAAAACGAAGATGGTTCATTTCGATTGTATAAAACAGATGAAGTGTTCGTTGTTAACAAATACCTGAGAAAACCAATTATTCAATGTCCAATTTGCATGTCATCATTTTGGAGCATTTTCAGTTATTGGATCCCAATGATTTATTTGTTTGGAACTCCTTTGTGGCTGTTTTACCTGGGCTTTGCCAATATATGTATGCTTGCCTCGTTAAACTGGCTTTTATGGATGAAGGGAAGTGTTAATAAGGCACAACTATTAAAAAATATTAATTAACTCAAATTCGAAAATATATGAATACAAATAAATTGCCTGTTACAGTTTTAAGCGGTTTTCTTGGAGCCGGAAAAACAACCTTGTTAAATCACATCCTGCACAACAAAAATGGCCTGAAAGCGGCTGTTATTGTGAACGATATGAGCGAAGTCAATATTGATGCGCAATTGGTTGAAAATGAAAATGTGCTTTCACGCACCGAAGAAAAATTGGTTGAAATGAGCAACGGCTGCATTTGCTGTACGCTGCGTGAAGACCTGGTTAAAGAGGTTGAAAAACTAACCCGCCAGGGACGATTTGATTATTTGTTAATTGAAGGAACCGGAATTGCCGAGCCGGTGCCAATCGCCCAAACATTTACTTATCCTTTTGAAGATTTGGGTATTGATTTAACAAAGTGGGCAAAAATTGATACTATGGTAACCGTAGTTGATGCGCTTAATTTTGAAAAGGATTTTGGTAGTTTGGATACCATCGGAGATCGCGAAATGAATGACGATGATCCGAACGACGAAAGAACCATTGTGAATCTTCTGACAGATCAGGTGGAATTTGCTAACGTCATTATTATAAATAAGGTAGATTTGGTTAGCCCGGGAAAATTGGAAGAACTAAAAAGTGTGCTTCATAAATTAAATCCCGGAGCAAAAATACTCACTTCTTCACATGGTAAAGTTGAAATTGATGAAATCGTAAATACCGGGAAATTCGATTTTTACGAGGCGTCCACATCGGCAGGCTGGATAAAAGAGTTGGAAGAGGAACACGTACCGGAAACTGAAGAGTACGGAATTGCATCTTTCGTTTACAGGGAAAAGCGTCCTTTTCATCCGGCACGTTTCTGGAAATACCTTAACGAAGGTTGGGATTTATCCATTATTCGGAGTAAAGGTTTGTTTTGGATGGCTTCGCGTCCGGAAGCGGCTTTTAGCTGGAGCCAGGCCGGTGGTTCAATAAAAGCCGACCGTGCAGGAGTTTGGTGGGCTTCATTAAGTACACTGGAACGCAACCAACATCCTGCTTTTCAGCAAAATGAAGAATACATTATGGGAAAATGGGACAAACGTTTTGGCGACCGTCAAACCGAATTGGTTCTAATTGGACAAAACATGGACGAGGACGCAATACGGGCAGACCTGGAAGAATGTTTGTGTACCGAAGAAGAAATTCGCGGAATGGAAACAAAAACACACGAGTTTTTAGACCAGTGGCCTGTTTAGAATTTTAAAAAATAAGAAAGTGGAAATTTGGATATCAGCAATAGCCAGCACTGTGCTGGTAAGTATTTTGTCATTATCAGGAATTGTAATCGTAGCATTAAAAGGAATAAAAACTGAGTTTATTGTTTTCATCCTAATTAGTTTCGCAATTGGAACATTGTTTGGAAATTCGTTTTTCGTTTTATTACCCGAATCGTTTCATGTTTTTCATGATGGAAAAATGGTTGGAATGCTCGTAATGGCCGGATTTTTAGTGATGCTGGGAATTGAAAAAGTTGTTCATGTAAACCATAATCACAAAATTAAAAATGATACTAAAATCATGCCCCTTGGCTACATTAGTTTGGTTACCGACGGACTGCATAATTTTACTGACGGTATTTTAATCGCCGCCGGGTGGATGACTTCTCCCGAAATTGGTATAACCACAACACTTGCAGTAATTTTGCACGAAATTCCGCAGGAAATCAGTGATTTTGGGGTGTTAATTCACGCAGGTTTTAAACGAAAAAAAGCATTGTGGTTTAACTTTCTGTCGGCAATAACAGCAATTGCCGGCGCGGTTGTAACCTTATGGGCAGGTTCAATTATCAGTTCGCTCTCAGTGTATGTTTTGCCAGTAGCTGCCGGTGGCTTTATTTATCTAGCAGGTAGTAGCCTTGTCCCCGAAATTAATAAAGAGAAATCTATTCGTAAAAATATAATCCAGTTTGCATTTATTTTTTTGGGACTTGTGTTAATGCATTCATTAAGCGGCAGCCATTCGCACACGCATACGCACGAAACAACTCATTCTGTTCATACAATCTTAAATCATACAAAATGATAAAAACCAAAAATATAAAGTTTAAATACAAGCGAGGTTCTGAGATGAATTTTCCTGATTTGGAAATGGCCTCGGGCGAACAAATGGCGATGATTGGCGACTCCGGTTCCGGAAAAACCACTTTGCTTCATTTGCTTGCAGGAATATTGTCTCCTTCTTCAGGAGAAATAGTAGTTGACAATACTAACATTTGCAAACTGAAGCAAAATAAGTTGGACGAATTTCGTGGAAGAAACTTTGGATTTATTTTCCAGAAGCACTTGTTTATTGAAGACATCAGTATGAATAAAAATTTGCTGATAGCCCAAACGCTGGCAGGCGGGGCAAAAGACCCGGATTATGTTTCTCAGTTAACAGAGCAGTTGGAAATAGCGAAATTGTTGAATAAATATCCTTCGGAACTAAGTCAGGGCGAACTTCAGCGTTTTTCGGTGGCCCGCTCGCTGGTAAATAAACCCCTGGCTTTATTTGCCGATGAGCCAACTTCAAGCCTCGACGATAACAATTGCACGCGGTTTATTACGCTTTTGCAGAAAGTTTCGTCGGAGCATAAGCTTACATTGTTAATTGCAACGCACGATTCCCGAATCAAAAAACAATTCGGGAATATTCTTTACTTAAAACCATCGCGAAAATGAATATATTCAAATTAAGTATCGCAAAATTAACCGCTAAACCTTTCAATACATTTTTAAGCTTGCTGTTATTTGCCATAGGAGTTACCATTATTTCGCTGATATTCCGGTTTGAGAAGCGTTTTGAACAGAACTTTCGACAAAATATTGCTGGGGTAGATTTGGTTGTTGGAGCCAAAGGAAGCCCGTTGCAATTAATACTTTCTTCTGTTTTTCAGGCCGACGTTCCTACCGGAAATATTAGTTTGGAAGAAGCCAACAAAATAAAATCAAACCCAATGGTAAAAAGTGCCATTCCGCTGGCTTTGGGAGATAACTACAAAGGTTACCGCATTGTAGGAACAGAAAAATCGTATCCCGATTTATATGAATGTAAACTGAAGGAAGGAAAGTGGTTTTCAAAACCGATGGATGTAGTAATTGGTGCTGAGGTTGCCGACAAAACAGGTTTGAAAATTGGCGATTTATTTACAGGCGTTCATGGCTTTACCGAATCAGGCCACCATCATGATGAAGATAAATATACTGTTATTGGGATAATGGCTCCAAATGAAAAAGTGACCAACCGGCTTATTCTTACTCCTGTTGAAAGCGTTTGGGAAGTACATGCGCACCACCACCACCATGAGGGAGCAGAAAAAGACGAAGAGCATCATCATGAAGAAGCAGAAGCAAAAGAACATCATCACGACGAGCATGTGGAAGAGGAGGAAGAACATCATCATCATGCTGAAGAAGAACATGTTCATAGTGCTTTGCTTGATTCTGCACTGTACAAAATTGAACATCAACAAGATATTTCAAAAGAAGAGCTTCGGGCATACAACGATTATAAAGGAATTCTCCAGGAATCAGACGATGACCCTTCAAGTGAGATTACAGCACTTTTGGTATTTGCACGCAGTCCGATAGCCATTGCATCTTTGCCACGTATTATCAACGAAAATACAAATATGCAGGCTGCTTCTCCGGCACTCGAATTAAACCGTTTGATGGGCTTCTTAGGCTACGGAATAGAAACATTTAAAATCCTGGCGTGGATAATAATTGTTATTTCCGGCTTAAATATTTTAATTCATTTAACCAACACGCTCAACCAAAGTATTTACGAAGTAGCATTGTTAAGAGCACTCGGCGCTTCCCGCATCAAAGTAATGTTTCTGCTGCTTTCTCAGGGAACGATTTTATCGTTGGGCGGCTGGCTGGCCGGAATCGTTATTTCAAGGATAATTTGGCTGGTATTGCCGCAAATATCAGCAATTAGCTTTTCGGGAATACAGGCAATAAGCGGAAAAGAATTATTGTTATTGGTATATTGTTTTGTCGTTGGGGCGCTGGCATCGCTGTTCCCGGCTATTAAAGCGTATAAAACAGATATTCATTTTATTTTAAGCAAGATTTAAACAAATGAAGTTTATTGGTGTAATTCTATTTTGTATTCTCTCTTTTAACAGTATCGGACAAACATTAGATAATGATACTGTTTGGGATTTGTTTCTGAATGATGTAAAAGTAAAATACCGCTTGTCTTTGAAATATCAGGCCATGTTGCCAAAGGCAAAATTTGGTGATAAACTGGAAGAAATCAATGGGAAAGAAATCGCCATTGAAGGATTTTACCTTCCGGGCGACATGACAGGCTATATTTTCGTTTTATCTCGCGCTCCTTCATCCATGTGCTTTTTTTGTTCTGGTGCGGGTATTGAAACAATAGTTGAAATGAACATCAAGAAAGATGAAATGGATAAATTCAGGAAGCTTAAAACCGACGATTATATCGCTATAAAAGGAAAGTTAAGGTTGAATAACACCGATGAAGAACATTTGATTTACATTGTTGACGATGTTGAATTTGTTCGAAAGATTAAATAGGTTAATTAGTAAGAGTCTATTTTGTTAAAAGTCACACAAGTATTCAACATTGTATAACTATTTAATTATTTTTGCAACAATATTGCATTTACCTTTGTTTTATGGAACCATTGGAGATTTTACAAGTACATAAATTAAAGCGAACCGCTTGCCGGGAAGGCATATTATCAATGATGCTTGAATCGGGGCATGCGCTTTCAGAAAATGACATAAAGGATAAATTAAGCAGTAATTTTGACCGGACAACTTTTTACCGTTCATTCAAAACGCTTCTCGAAAAAAGGATTATTCATAAAATTGTGGTGGACAATCAGGTAGTGAAATATGCATTGGATAATTCCATTACTCATAAAAACAACCATGCACATTTTTATTGTAAACAATGTGATAGTGTAATTTGTCTTGATGATGTTTCAGTTGAGGAGCCTCAGGTTCCGCAGGGCTTTGAAGCCAGCGAAACCGAAATAATTATTAAAGGTGTGTGTAGTAACTGTAAAAGTTCGAAATAAGAATTGTATAAAGTAAGAAAACATATCGCTGTTTCTTTTTTACTGGTATTCCTTTTACCAATAGTTTACCAGCCTGCTCACATAATCGGGCACCACAGGCACAAACACGATTGCTCTGTCGGTTTTCATCATGATACAGAATCGTGTAGCCCGGTTGTTCAAAATAACGAACATTGTTATGTTTGCGAATATGAATTTACGGTCACCAACCTGCCCGATGAATTCAATATCTCATTTACTGAAATTCTCCTGAATGAGTTGAAGCCTGAGAAAACTCAGAATTTTTTCCCTTGTGAAGTAATTCTTCACACTTCCCCGCGGGCACCTCCTTTTTTATCTTAACACAATCTCTCCTCCATTTTAGTTATAATTTTGATTACACAAGTTTTATGAGAAAGCTTTGTATGGCTTTTATTGCTGTGCTTACATTATTTACAGCAGTTAATAGCCAGAATTTATATAAATTATCGGGAACGGTTTCCGATGAAAACAGGCATGTGTTACCCGGAGCTTCAGTTGTGATTACTCCGGGCAAAACAGGAACAGTTACGGATGCAAACGGCAACTTTCATTTCTCTGCGCTGGAAACGGGCGTTTATATCCTCGATGTTTCTTTTGTTGGGTATAAAACCTTCACTGATACCATCGAAATTCCTGTTTCGCAGCATATCCGCATAAAAATGCAGCCTTCGGTAATGACTTTGCACGAAGTTGTTGTGGCAGATAACTATGCGCAAACAAAAAACAGGGAAGACTCGCGAAATGTGGAAGTTGTGAACGACCGCTTTGTAAAGATGAACCTTTCGGGGAGTTTGATGAAATCGCTGGAAAGGCTTCCTGGTGTAAGTACAATTGGTATTGGCTCCGGTCAGTCGAAACCTGTAATTCGCGGTTTGAGTTTTAACCGGATTGTAGTAGCTGAAAACGGGATAAAACACGAAGGCCAGCAGTGGGGCCAAGACCATGGTCTTGAAATTGACCAATATGCAGTTGACCGTGTGGAAGTGATAAAAGGCCCTGCATCACTAATGTATGGTTCAGATGCCATTGGCGGCGTTATCGATATTAAACAGTTGGATGTTCCGGCAGAAAATTCATTTGGCGGTTCGGTTGATTTAACCGGAAAAAGCAATAACAATTTGCTAGGAACTTCTGTCGATATCTTTGCCCGGCGGAAAGCGCTCTATTTTACCGGGCGCGTTACCTTACTCGATTTTGGAGACTACCGTGTACCAACCGACAGTGTAGATATTTACTCGTATAAAGCCGCCTTGTATAAGAATCACCTCAGGAATACAGCAGGAAACGAACAGAATTTTCACTTTTCGTTTGGCGCCATCGGGAAGCGGTTGTCAACCCGTTTTTTCTTCAGCAATCTACATACTAAAAGTGGTTTCTTTGCCAATGCGCACGGGCTGGAACCACGCAACGTAGATGCAGAGTTACACGACAGTTCTGCCCGCGATATCCAGTATCCTTTTCAGGAAGTGAACCATTTTAAAATCACGAATAAAAGTGAATGGCACGGAAACAACTTCGATTTGGAAATGGAGCTTGGTTTTCAGAACAATTTCAGGGAAGAGCGGAGCCAGTATGTTAGCCACGGCTACATGCCTGCTGTTTCGCCCGATTCATTGTCTTTTCCATCGGATTTGGAACGGCAGTTTGATAAAAATGTATATTCCGGTAATGTGAAGATTTCTTTTAAACCTGCTGTTAATTTATATGTAACGGGCGGACTGAATACAGAACTTCAGGATAATAAAGTTAGCGGACGTGGTTTTATTATTCCATCGTTCACACAAATTACTGCGGGAGCCTTTGTGTTGGGGAAATATTATCTGACTCCAAACAGTATTTTACAGGCGGGTGTGCGTTTCGATTACGGAAGGATAAACAGCGAGGCGTATTCCGACTGGTTTCCGAGTCCGGAGGAAATTGAAGGAGATACTGTCTGGAATTATCTTCAGCGTGCTCCGGAGATATCGAGAAACTTCAGTAACATTTCGTGGTCGGTAGGTTTTAACCAGAACTGGGAAAATGTGAGTTTGAAAGCCAATTTCGGGAAAAGTTTCCGGATGCCAATTGCAAAAGAATTAGCTGCCAACGGGGTAAATTATCATCGTTTCAGTTACGAAGTTGGCGACCCGGATTTATCACCCGAAGTTTCTTACCAACTGGATTTGGGAGGAGAATACAATACGGGGAATTTTGCAGTCGGCGTTAGTCCCTTTCTGAATTATTTCCCGAATTATATCTATTTGAATCCTACATCTGAACACGATCGTTTGTATGGAAACGGAAACCAGAAGTTTTATTACATGCAAAGTGAAGTACTTCGTTTTGGCGGGGAAATTCATTCGCATTACAACCTGTTCAATCCACTAACAATTGGAGTTATAGGGGAATATGTTTATTCTGAACAACTTTCGGGGGAAAAGGAAGGTTTTACCCTGCCGTTTTCACCTCCGGCATCTTTACTATTCAACCTGAAATATTCGCCTGAAAATACAAGTAAAATCAAAAATCCATATTTATCGGTTGATTACAAACTCGTTGCCTCTCAAAATCGGATTGTTCCGCCAGAAGAAAAAACCGAAGGCTACCAGTTGGTTAATATGTCGTTGGGAGGAGAGGTAAATATTGGAAACGAGAGTATTGCGGTTGCGTTTCAGGTTCAGAATGTATTCAACCAGAAATATTTTAATCACACCAGTTATTACCGACTGATAAACGTGCCCGAAGCCGGGCGTAATTTTGTATTAAATGTTAGTATTCCATTCAGTAAAAATATCAAGTAAAAAAATGAAAAGTAATTATTAAAAAATAAGTATTATGAAAACAGCAATTAAAACGATGACGTTAATTTTTATAGCGTCCAGTACACTATTCTTTACATCTTGTGACGATGACGACGATGTAGTAGCGCCCCCAGTAATTGAGAGTATCGAGTTCGGAAGTGGCCATGAAAACCCTAACAGTCATACTGTACAACAGGGAGGAAATATGCATGTTGAAGCAAAAATAAAGGCGGAAGGGAAAGTTGATTATATTCATGTAGAAATACATCCCGAAGGGGACCATGAACATGAAGGAGATCATGAAGAATGGTCGTACGATTCTACCTACACTGAAGAGTTTCATGGAGTAATAGATCCCACTTTTCATAAGCACATTGAGATAGGAAAACAAGCCGAGCCTGGGCACTATCATTTCCATTTTATAGTTACAGATATGGCAGGTAACCAGGTGAGTTATGAAGAAGAACTGGAAATTCTGGAAGAAGAATCAAATATTGAAGTTTCCAATCTTTCCATCAATGGCGGAGAGCATGACGTGTCAAAAGCGAGTGGTTCATTCATTATTTCTTTTGATGCTTCGGCAACAGAAGGAACACTGGCAAAGTACAGCATTGAGGTTCATAACCATCCGGAAAGTGGCAACGAAGAGGACGAAGTAAAACTCATGGATAGTGAATTCACTGATGGTTTTAACGGACTGACATCTGCTTCAGCCAGCCAGACCATTTCAATAGATGCTTCGGCACCCCTCGGTGAATACCACGTAGAGATAGTTATCCTTGATTCAGAGGAGAATGAAAAAGTGGTTTCCGCCCATATCGACCTGATTGAATAGAAATATAATTTTAATCCAATACAGAGTGGAAGTCATTCCTGAATTTCCACTCTGTTTAATTCAACTATCATGAAAACTTTAAGAATAATTTCGGGACTATTATTTGTACTTTTTGTTTTTGCAACCTGTAACGATAAAGAGATTGATGACCAGGATCCGGAAATAGATTTGACAATTACCGATGCATTCCCAACAAATTGTGATACTTTATATTTTGGAGAACCTTTTACTTTAAATATGCTATTCACCGACAATGTGGAATTGGGATCTTTTAGCATCGATATTCACAATAATTTCGACCATCATTCACACAGTACAGAAGTTACTGAGTGTAATTTGGGAGATGTGAAGGAACCGGTAAATCCTTACCTCTCAATTGAGGAGTATGACATTCCCGAAGGATTAGATGCTTACCAAACTTCGCAGGAAATTATTATTCCCGATGGCAACAGCAAAGGTAAATTTGATGAAGGCGATTACCATTTTCTTATTAGGCTGGTTGATAAAACTGGTTGGGAGGTGCAAAAAGGATTAAGTATTAAGATCCTAAGGAAATAACTTTAGATTAATTGGATTATTACTAATTTCTCGAATTCTGGTTATATAAAATCATTATTATCGGGATTTCATTTCATTAAAGTAATATCTTGTTTTACACATTATGAAATGCAGGTCAAACAGGTGGTTAAAACTGTCCAAAAATGATTTTGGGTATTGCTATAATCTACAATTGTTTTGCTTCATTGGTATTTTTGTGTTAGGGACAGTATTTTGAAAGATGTTAAGAGTATTTATTGCTTTGCAGGATAACTATTCGCATTAATAATCTTTCCGTTTTCAATTTTTCGACTCGAGCATCTCCAGAAGAATCAATAACCCAAATTTTATTTACACACAATTTTTATAGCCCTTTAGAATTCTAATATTCCCAAAAAGGAGAAAATATATCTCAGGGTTGCACATAATCTCTTTGATAGAGATTAAAGAAGATGACATGTGATATTTGGGATTGTTTCAGAGTTAGCATAAAACAACATTAATAGTTAGAGAGAAGGATAGTGTGTACATGCTTCAAAACTCTTGTCTTATCTCTGCGGTTTTGGGCTTTACTCATACTATACTTTAAACATTGTCTTTATAAACAAATGATTAATAAAACATAAAAAAACAACATAAATTATCTTAGTATTTTTTTTATTTATTTCAGCAATGCACAAAAACTAAAAACCGACGCCAGTATTATTGGACAAGTTGTTTCCAACGACGAACATTTACCATTTGCTAGTATTTCAGTAAAAGGAACTACTATGGAGACTGTTACTGATGAAACCGGGCATTATCAACTTGTGAACTTACCGGAAGGAACATATAACTATTAAGACACAAATAAACATCTCTATTTCAAAGCCTAAACTAATGCAAACTGACTCGATTTGATCTTGAAAACAAGACATGAAAAGGATCCACAATAATCCAAAGATTGAGGCCCCCCGGATGCCGCTAATTCTTCCGGATGATGCCATCGATGGCTAGCTAACGGAAAACATGGAATCGGAGGCCGAAAAAGAGAAGAACCTCTGGCTGGTCAAACCCGACACCGAAACAGACCTGAAAGCGCATACCGTAAGCAGGCTCCGCGGAAAAGAAGCCGTTAAAAATGATCCTATTTCATATCAGGAAGTTCGCGATCCGTAGCTTAATCCAACACCCAATCAGGGAACGTTTTATTATAACCGATGAACTTGGTTTTGTTTTAACATGGTTTGGGAAATCTTTTGAATATTTCAATAACAATCCATCAAAATCTGTTTTCGATTTTGGTAGTGGCTCAGATCCTTTTTCAAATATTTGCTACAAATGCTATGCAGTTCTTTCATTACTTCGCGCTGCATAGCAATTGATCCACAAATCATCACGCAGCCTCCCTTCTTTAAAACATTGGCAAACCGATCTGCATCATTTTTAATCAGATGTTGCACATAAACTTTTTGGGATTGCGCACGGGAATAGGCAGGAATAAACCGATGGAGCCTTTTTTGCCTGAGTGCCTCATTGATATAAGCTCTGTAAGAATGAAGCGATTCAGGAGACCTGCCGCCCCAGTACAAGTGCATCTTTCGTTTGGCGGTGTTGGTAGCCATCATTCCCAGAAAAGGCCCGATGCCAGTTCCGGTGGCAATGAGCACAACCTCTTTTGAGTTATTGGGAAGGTGAAAGTCTCGGTTTCTGGCAATGCCTGCGGATAGTACATTTCCTTTTTCGAGTTGCCCCAACATGGTTGAACAAATTCCCTCATGATACTTCTTTACGCTTATGGCCAAGGTGTTGTTCCCTAAGTTTCCGACAGAATAAAGTCGTTCTCGTGGATCGTCCTCAGGAATTACCGACAAAAGATCGCCCGAAACAACCTTTGCTCCGTTGGTATTTTTTAGTGTGAGTAGAAAGGTATTCTCTTTTTCAAAGTCAACACGGTCTAAAACTTCTAAATCAGAAACAGGATTCTTAGGAAGCCTTATTTTGGGTTTTTCAAGCTGAAGGTTTAGTTCCATTGTTTGTGCCCAAAGCTTCACCCAATTCGATAAAGCTTCAAAAGAATGGTTGTTCACGGTGTGTACTTCGCCCAAACTATCTGTATTTGGTAGGTTCTTTAACAAAGAAAAAGCTTCGTAGGCAAACTGGCAATAATTTGGATATGCGGTAGAACCAAATCCAATAATCGAAAAGGAGAATGGCTGCGTTTGGATATTCTTTGTCACTAATTCTTTGAAACGGTTGGCACTGGCCGGAGGTTCTCCCTGCCCGTAAGTAGCTGTAAAAATGATGAGTTGTTGCATTTTCCTGAACTGACTATAGTCGTTCATCAACCCTAAATAACTTTTTATACCGGCTTTTAGCAGTTGCCGATGAAATTCGTGTGCAAATTGCAGTGTGGTAGCTCCCTCAGTACCTACCAATACAATATGGCTGGATTCGCTCCGGGCATATTTGTTTTTGATTCGAATCCTTGGTCTTTTAAAATAAATGATGAAGCCCGTGAGCATTAAAAAAGGAATGGCAAGACTTCCTGCTCCTAATATGGCACTCCAAACAATGTTCCCTTCTCCAGTATGTAAAACAGTAGCCCAGGATGAAGCCATCGTGACCAAAGGGTATTCCTTTTCTGCAATAATATCTCCGTTAAACTGGTTCAATAAAACCTCACGGTCCTTTAAACGGATGGTATAGTAGTCTTCTACAAATTCTGAAAAAGGGTATTCTAGTTTTGTAAGCGTTCCCAACCTAGTGGTGTTGAAAAATTCGAAATTTCGGAGGGAGATACTCGGTTCATCGGTCAGCGAATCATAATCTACTTCGTGAACAATCTTTTCCTCGGGAATTAGGTTGAAACGCAGTAACGACAAGTACAAGCCGGTCAATGATAAAACAATAATGGGCAATAAAGTAATGCGGGCATAAACAACGTGGTTAAACTGAGAAAAGTTTTCGCGAACCACGGGCGCAAAAAAATAGCGAACCCCACCCTGCCGTTTGGCGATAAGTACAATACCCGATACAGCAATCAGAAATAGTAAAAAAGATACAAGGCCGATGAGAAAACGACCGGGTGCTTTAAGAAACAACGAACGGTGTAAACTGGTGGCAAATTGAAAAATGCGTGCTTTTTCAATTGGTGGCCCCAGATTTTCTCCGGTAAAAGGATTTACATAGAATTGCTCATTGTCTCCGTTAATAATTGCCAAGACACTAACAAAACCGTTGCGGTCTCTCGAGATTGACAGGATTTCATCGTATTGCGCATTCAAATTCGCTAATGTCTCGGCCAGAGTAAGTTCTTCTGCATGGTCGATATCGTATGAGCGTATTTTATTCGATATTGGCTCAACAGCCAAAATCACACCAGTAACCGAAGCGACCAATAAAAACAAGGAGCCCACTAAGGCTAGCATTAGATGGCTATTACGCCATATCGAAAAAATCATAACCTACGAATTTGGTATCATACGGATATAGCGGATATAACCTTTTCCGTCAACCTTGTTTCTGATGGTGGCAGAATTTAGCTCTATTTCGGCATCAACTTTATGATATTCCTGATTTTCGACAGCCGACTCGAAACGTATTTTAAACCCGCTGTCAATTTGTGAAGCATCAACAACCAAAGAGATAATATTTCGTTCGCCATTTCCAACTGTTGCTCCGGTAACAGCATCAATATCCTCGTTTATAGGATGACTGAATGCCCACCAATCTTTAAGGTCGGGATACCATTCGGGATCATCACCCTGCATGTATAATGTTTTTACATAATCACCGTTGGGATTCATTAGCGAAACAACTACATAAGCGTATTCACCCGTATAGTTTGCCATTTGTATCATACATTTGTAAGACACCGTTGCCGAAGCCTGCGCAAAAGAAGGTGAAAGGAAAAGCTGGGCAAGTACCAAAATTGATAAAGTCCGTTTTATTGTTTTACTCATATGTGTTCAATTACTTTAGAAATTCTAAACTCACATTGTTTTGGCTCAGCAGTTCATTTTCCTGAGCCAGGTCATAAGCGGTTTCTCCAAACTCGGTGGTTAATTTAATATCGGCACCATTGGCGATCAAAAACTTAAGTATTTCTGCATCGCTCGATTTCATGGCCGCATAATGCAAAGCAGTATTTCCTTGTTCATCCTTTGCATTGATATCGGCATCAAAATCCTGAACTTTTTTCAGCAGTCCCAAATTGTTTTTAGCAATGGCCAAATGCCACATGGTACTGTTGTCGGCTTGCCGCTTTTTGAAATCGAAATCTGCTTCGCGCAATATGGCCACTTTTTCATCAAAATCGCGGGGATTTCCACGTGTTTCAAAAAGATAATAAGCTAGGTTATTTCCCTTTTTGTCCAAAATATTCGTTTGGGCTCCTTTTGATATCAAATAAGCGACGACCGAAGCATTATTACTCTGAATGGCAGACGTTAATGCAGCATGCCCCTCATTGTTGGTATGATTGATATTCGCTGTCTGCTCGGCCAAAAAGTTAACGACCTCCAATTTGTTGCGTGACGCGGCGTTCAAAAGTGGCGTGTTCCCTTCTTTATCAAACGTATTTGGGTTTACTCCTTTATCGATAAAATACTGATAGATTGCCAGGTCGTCAGCAGACCGGGAAAGGTTGTGCAATGGCGTTACTCCATCGGTTGAAGTGATGTTGGGCTCCAATCCCAATCCTTCCAAATACTGAAAAACCGCTAAACTGTTGCTACTGCCTCTTCCACCTCTACTGGCAAAAAGAATGGCATTTTCGTTGGTTCGGGAATTCTTCTCCGTGGAAACTCCTCTGGCTACCAGAGCTTTCAGCACGTCAGTGTTTCCACCCTGAGCTGCAATATTAAATATGCCATTGCCATGGTCGTCGGTTGTATTTAAACTAAGCCCTTTACTAATGAAATAATCAATTAAGTCCAGATTCTTCATCCTTGACGCGGCCACTAAAAGTACATTGCGACCATGGTGGTCTTTTTCGTTCTTTAAGTCTGCTCCATGTTCAATCAGAAAATCGTAAATCTTCGGATTGCTTTGGCCCGAAGCAGCAGTAAACTGAGTCAAAGAATATCCGTGCGAATCCTTTAAATCGGTTCGGGCTCCTTTCTCTACCAAATATTCCATAAGCGCCAGATTTCCCCGGGAAGCGGCCCAAAAAATATAGGTTCTTGAATCGTGTGTGCGTCTGTTTACATCGTTTCCCTTTTCAATAAGATGGTCGATACTGGCTACGGGGTTTCCTCCAAAGATAGCAAAGGTGATGGGATCAAAACCGCCTCTGTTGGCTTCAGTAACCGAATGCCCTTCCGCAATTTTGGCCTCAATATCGGCAAGACTGGGATGAGCGGCCCAGTAGTCTCTGTCCATAAACGGATTTTGTTCACCGCCCTGTGCCATACTTGCAAAAGCTGACAGGAAGGTGATTATTCCGAAAAAGAAGAACTTTAAAGTTTGTATTTTCATTTTTGATTCTATTTCTATTTATTTAAAGATATTTTGTAGTGGAAAAGTGCTGTGGAGGAAAATCTTCCACAGCGCTTTTCATTCAACTTATAGCTTAAAAAGATTAGAATGTTCCGATAAAGTGGCTTCCTTGAGCATTAACTAATTCTGCTCCCTTGGTTACTTCTCCAGTCTCTGTGTCGATGACGAAAATGTTTCCGTTTTCGCCAACAGGGGCCTGAGTCACATAAATTTCTGTTCCAACAACAGCAAACCCTTGGTATTGGAACAAATAAAAATCGGGGTCGTAAGGTATGTCATCGATTTTTTCAGCAGTTTTGGCTTCCAAATCAATCAACGCAAAAAATCCCTGAGCTCCTGCCACTCCTTCTTCAGAGCCGGCGTGGCGGTAAGCTAAAACGGCTTTTCCGTTGGAAGCAGGTCTCCAGGCAAGGATGTAAGCGTCTTCTACACCTAATGCTTCGTCCAAATTAAAGTCGTAGCTATCGTCATATTCGTTGTCCGCATCGATTTTTAGAATATAGGAGCCTTGCGGATCTCCTTGGTTGGCTTGATAAACGCTTCCGTTGTACAGGAAGGCATTGATGCTGCGGTAACCGTTGGTGTTGCCGTGTCCCAAAGTCGAAGTAATTACAGAAGGGTTCAATAAGGACGGATAATCCAGCACAATGGTTTTTGATCCTAAAATTTCGTAGTCGCTGTCTCTTTCCGCAGTTGCAGGGTCTACCTTACTCAAACGTGCTCCAATATAAAGTTTATCGCCAGCCGCATTCAATACAGGCATATCAATCCTGGAAATATAGTAACCATTGGCTTCTTCTTCAGCACTTAAAGCGATACTGTGTTCCTGGAATTCATTAATTTGTGAATTAACCAAATCTAAAGTTAAAACACCCATGGTAGCCTCAGTACGAACATAGCTATCATTTTCGTCAAATTGGTGTTCTGTGGAAACATATACAGCAGACCCCGTTTGGTCTCCATCAAAAAGCTTGATCCATCGGGGAGCAGATCCCACGTAGGGAGCAATGCTGACTTCGGTACCTGTTTGAGTAAAGTTCTGTCCACCCGTTACCGTATATTTGGTATATTTACCACCAGTATCACCGGCGTAACTGATATTGAAGATGGTATTACCGTCCTCTGAAGATTGCAAGCGGGCAGTTCGGTTTGAAGGAACGATAAATCCATTGTCAAAAGGTTCAATGGACACTGTTGGGTCTTTCGCTTCTTCGCTGTCAATCGCATAGATTAAAGTTCCCCCGTTTCCATCTCCTGGGTTTTCGCCCATTCGGGCTGCAGCCACTGTAATCCATCTTGTATCTGTAGGATCAGGTTTATTGATAATATCATCGTCATCGCTACTGCAAGAAGCCACTAGCACGGCTATTACAAACGCATAGGCTAAAGTTCTAATATTTAAAAAGTTGTACTTCATGTTATTTATAATTAAGTTATTAAAAAGAATTAATTGTATAATTTAATTTCAAGTAAATAGCCCTTCCGGCTTTTTGTACCGATAAATTGTCGTACACTGGCTTATCGAGTATATTTTTGGCGTCAAAGCTCATAGTAAACCTGTTGTTCGGGAATGTATAACTCAGCCCGGCATCCTGAGTAAATTGTTCGGGCACTTTAAAAAAGTCGTCCCCTACCGTGTTCGATCCCTGTGGAACCAGATATGAAAACTCCTCCGTAAAGTAGAATGAGCAGAAGAGGTTTAGGCGGCTGTCATTTTGTATGAAGTCTTTAAAGGAATACCTCAGGCTTCCGTTCATTGTGAAAAATGGCGTGTTCGGGACATCAATTTCAACTCCTCTGTTTTCAACAGTTAAATTGAAGCGCGAGATATTGAAGTTAAGTCCAAAATTATGGTTATAGCTATAATCCAACTGTACATCAACACCTTTGGAGGTACCACTTCCTTGGTTCACATACAGAATGAGTTCATCATTCACGTTAAGTGATGTTTCGATGGGCAAGCCAATCCTGTCCTTGATATTACGTGTAAAGAAGTTGGCCGAAATCCCAAAATTGTGCTTTTGAAGGGTAAAGGTTCCCAGGCGAAATCCTAGGTTGTAGTTGTTGCTTTGTTCAGGATTGATGCTTGAATTGGCCACTACGTTGTCCCCATCATTACCAAAGATTTCAGTTTCATTTGGAAGGCGTATCGCCTTTTCTGCCGAGGTCAGCAACGTAACATTGGTTATAAGTGCATAAGACAAGGCAAAACCAAATCCGTCATGTTCCTTATTACTGCTTACCACTTCATCTATGATCTGGCTATTTCCGTCAGCATCTGTTTCAATAGCGGGATCAACACTGGTTGTTTTTTGTTGATAATGCTTCCCAAACAAACTGGTTTTTAACCTGTTCTCAAAGACATTAAATTCGTAGGTCAAAGAATAGATGTTTTTGCGCAGATCTCTTGTTCCTTTGAATGTATTTTCCAGTACCGATCGCAATTCATCACTATCCTCCCTTTCAATTCCACTGAAAACGTGGTTCAGCAAAATTCGGTGATTGTCGTTGATGGCGTATGAGAGACCTGATCGAATGGACGATACGTTTCGGTTAATTTTAGACAGTGTAGGGCCTCCTTCTTGCTGCGATCCCCAGGAATATTGGTATTCATTGCCCCTGAAGTCGATGGCCCTTTCCCCGTTCCAACTATAAGCCCAGGCTAGCGTATCGATTAAATCACGGTTACGTTTACCATACAAACCGTTCACTTTCAATTCCAATCCGGGGATAAAAAGATCAGTTTTTTGATAGCTCAGGTTGGCCAACAAAGCATCCGACTCCATAAACCGATCCTTATAAGGGGTAATGGTCATAAAGGCTCCATGCTGAATTTCTTTATAGTCGTCTGACCCGGTAACTCCAACAAAAAATTGATCGGCCCATTTTACGTCGGTAAAACCAATTTGTACCATACCGCCGGTAGATCTGTAGGCATCGTTAAACCTTCTGGCTGTAATAGGGGTTTGCACACCGCCTAAACCAGTGACCACAACACTTCTGCCCGAGACCTTATAATCGTTATCCGAGTAATTATGGAAAAGCGAAGTCTTTACAGTTAAGCCTGATTTATCAAAGCGATAAGTGCCGTTCACACTTGCTTGAAAAGTATTGAATGACCCGTAAGAAACGGAAGCATTGAAATTGGTTCTTGCCTTTTTATGAAGCTGAATATTAATGGCTCCACCCAATGCATCATCTGCTAAATGACCAGGCACCACTCCCTTGTAAACCTCAATCTGCTTGATCATTGAGGGAGGAATACTGTTTAGGTTGAATGAAGAACCGTAGGTTGAAATGGGAATACCATCAATAAAAATGCGAACGGCACTTCCAGATAAGCCGTTTAACGAATACTCCACATTAGAGCCCAATCCTCCGTTTTGGCGAATTTTCACACCTGCTGTTGTGTTTAATAATTCGTTGGCCTGCACACTGCGTAAACTCATTTCTTTCGTCTCAACGGCATTCATGGCAAACCCCTGGGTCTCAAGCTCCGTTTTCCTGGACTTTCCGCTAACAATCACTTCGTCTATGTTTTCAGAACTTTCTTTAAGGACAAAATCAAGTTTTACCCGATTTTCTTCGGGACTTGTTTCGATGTTTTTCGAGGCTTTGCCATAACCTATGAATGAAACGAAAACTTTATGCTTCCCATAAGACGGGGCGGAAATTTCATATCTCCCCTGTTCGTCAGTCAGTGTCCCAAGCGCTGTACCATTGATTGCGACCGTGGCAAAAACCAACGGACTGCCATCTTCAGAAGTTATTTTGCCAAAAACAAAACTGTCTTTAGTGTTTTGACCATAAACTGACACGACGGTCAAAAAGAATACGATTAGGGAGTATTTGGCCATTTCAGACATTGTAAAATACTATTCTTATTTATACTTATTCTATCTTATAGATTGAAAAAAATGGGAATTTAACATGATGCAACTTGTATGAAAACGATTTTGCGACCAGGCAAATACCCTTTCTTTTCCAGTTCAATGAAAGCTGCTTGTGAAACTGAAAACAATTCCATTTCTATTGATCTCAACACAGCTATTATTTGATTATCTACTAGAGTTAACAGACCTGTCTCTCTGTTTTTTTTTGTTTTCTTTAAAAGAATCATCTGTTTTCATCAATCTTCTGAGGACAAAAGTAAACTCTTGAATACCGGGAGACAATCCCTATTAATGGGGATTATTCCTCGCCAGCATCGTTCGTGGGCAAATCATTTCTCTATGCTACCTCCACTCCAAATTATTTTTGACAGCAGTTGTACTTGATATGGAATAAGAGATCCATGGAAGTAGCATTTGTTTTTTTAGGTGATAGAGAACTCCTAAGCACCAGCGTTTCTTATAGAATTGAAATGATTTGTGATTAGCGAAAGTGGCTTGCATGAAAGCACCTAAATCACGGCACTTGTCACCCACATTGTGAGCGCCTTGCTCAAGAGGTTTGGCTACACTGCTCAAGCCTCCGAAGTCGTTAAGGTCTATCGTATCCTCATTTTGCCCCTAGTCCGATCCTTCTTTAACGCTCTAAATCATATTCAGACGGTGTTTCCGGTTCAGAGGTGATGGTGAAGCCCTCCTACTGATTTTGTTGTCATTCCAGTGCCATCCATAATCCGCCAAAAGGAAGCCAAGCTTCCACCCGGGTATAGCCAAACCTACGCAAGGGTGAAATTACATTCCGTTATATTATACCAGAATGGTAACTTATCTTGGAAAATCCGGAAAGCCAACCCATTGAAAAAACATAAGTGAAGCATACAATCTTGTGACCTGTGCTAGACAAAAAACTAACCAATTACCAGGCATGAGAGCGCGGTTTGTCCCGGATTATCCGCAACAGCCCACTTTCTCTTTTGGTGATTACAAATTTCAATTTATAAAGATCCAGACTGCCAGCACGGGAAACTTTATGGAAAGGATGGGGAGTTATCATTAAACCGAAAGCCGATACCCAACATCAGGAAATTAGGATCATGGAAATCTTTGAGATTATATCCGATGTGGATGAATGATCTTCGGCTAACTTTAATTTTCAAGGCCACCAGTTGGTATTGCGCCTTGAGGTCCCCCCCTCGGTGAAGAACGTTAACCCCCATACCCACACCAACGGTAAAATAGGGCATGACATATTCTGCCCGGCCAGATATTCCAAGGGCTAACTGCCTACTGAATGCTGGCTTGAAAAACTCCTGTCGGGTTCCTATTATGTAATCTTCCGTATAAACGTTTGCACTGCCATCGTAAACCCCGTCAACCGATACCCCTGCACGGAACCTGTATCCGAAATTATACATCGGAGCAAAGTTAAATCCCGCAACCATGTATGCGACAGGCGACGCCACCATCTTATCCCCAAAAACGACACCTTTTCGGCTCCAGGATCCGAAAAGCACGAGGTCGTAACTGACGTGACGTGGGAACTCCGGAATACGAGGCTGATACGAAGGATCAATGCCGGAAAAATCTTCTCTGCTAAAATTATAGGTCACCCCGAGGCTTAAACCTGTGGTATTCAGTCCTGCATTTGGGAACTTGGTGTTTCCGTTGGAAAAATGAGAAAGAGTAATCCCACCGTTCATATCAAATTGCCGCGAAAGCATCCAGCTCAGGTATAAATCTACGTTGATATAAGCATTTACCTTAGAGCCGATCATGACGTTGTAAATATTATCCTCATAATCGTAAGGCTTCCATCCAAACGACAGGCCGAAGTCCCACTCGTAGTTCAGCGACAACTTTCGGTTAAATCGATTGATTGGTGCTCCCTGGAACAGGTAAAGCGTAAGCGGATTTCCCAACTGTTCCTTTTCTCTGAAGGAATACCAAGCTAATCCGATCCCCTGGTATGCCTCCCTAAAAATACGGCCGCCCATCGTGTTGGAATGAAATTGGAACGAATATTTCAGATGTGTGGCAAGGAAGCTGTTGATCGGCTCCATGGATGCATTATCTCCCCTGAGGAAAGGATTGGTCGGGAAAATATAACCGGGCCGGGCCTCTAAGCCAACCCGGTGAAAAAGACGCCGCGAAAAGAAAAAGGAATCAGCTGCACCGGAAAGATGCGCTTCCGGTATTTTCAAGTCGGCAGAACCCGGTAATCTGCCGCCAATCTTGTCATTGTCTATATTTTCATATGCCCACGCCTGTGCAAAACCAGCTTGGGCAAGAAGAAGCGACAGGAACAAAAGCAGTATCGCTTGCCTCTTCTGTATTTTACTCCTCATATATAACTCCATTGCTATCTGTTTTTTTTATTAACTTGGCCGATCCGGCTGTTGGCAACTTGGGGAATTGAACCCCCAGAGGGTTGGATCACCGGGATAAGAATGCGTAACGATTAGGAACCCTCAAAAAATCGCTTCAGCGTAAAATGACAAAGGAATGGAATTTATAACTGCTCATTTGCATTAATGGTTGCGCCCGATACCTTGGCATCATTTTACTAATTCACCCGAGTGCATTCAGCCAACTCCTTCCATATGCTTGCGCATAAAACCACTGTATTTTTTCGCATAATACTCATATTCGGCATGAATGAGAGAAATGGCAAGCGACCCCGATATTCAACATGCTAAAAAGGCAGGATGCAGAAAGAGACATTTTGCCACGTTCGCCCAAGGTACACATGAAAACATTGACTTCTTCAACATATCAAGATTATGATGCCGGTTCCGATAAATTATGGTCAGAGCTATACACCTAAGCATACTCAACATTGACTAATTAAGAAGTAGTTATATCTTCTTTGTTATTTATTTTAAGGATCAAGTCCTAATTATACTACTCCTTTTTTACTATTGTTTTGTTCGCTGTAAATAACTTCTTTGTTTAGCATTCCATCCAGTATTTAATTTTACTATTTATAATTGTAAGTATTAGAGAATTAAAATGCACCATCCAGTGTCCGCAGTGTCAATACTTCTTTCAGCCTTGCTTCAGAAATTCCGGTTTCCAGGTTAACGGTTGCACTTTCGCCGGGAAGCATATCGAAATAATTATTGGAGAAAAATCCTTCTTCATCACCAATCTGCAGGTAGACGTTTTTGGACAGTTTACCGGTTTTCAGATGAATGTTGAAACCGGAATCTCTCTTTTCAAGAGAGTATTCTACTTCGGATCGCGGAATATTCAGTTCTTTAAATGGCCTGAAAAAGAAAATATTGCGGGACATTATCTCGTCATTTTCAACAAGTTCAGCACAAAAAAGTAGGTTGCGGGTGTCTTTCCCCCTTAAAAACTCTTTTTCATTTTCATTGAAATAATCCTGGCTCGAATTGGCCGGAATTTCTACCGGTGAAGCTTTTTTCCAAACCACTTGCCCGTTAAAATCCATCAGTCTCAGGATAAGCCGACCGTTTACTTTTTCCAGGCGGTCGTTAACAATACCAACTTTAAGCTTTTGTCCCTCGATGTACGGGCTCACTAACAACGGCTCAAACCCTTTTTTTACGTAGTACTGAAGGGCTTTCCATTTTTGGTAATAGTCGGTGGAACTCCACGAAGCCACCGGCCAGCAGTCGTTCAACTGCCAGTACAGGCTGCCCATGCAAAAAGGCATTGCCCGGCGATGGCCTTCCAGTGCAAATTTGATGCCTTCTGCCTGCAGAACATGATTGACATAAAGGAATGATTCAAAATCTTTGGGTTGCTGGTATTCCTGCAACATGTAATATTCGATGGTCCCGTTTCCGATGGACGACCGCTGGTGCGACTTCATCACATCCGAAAAAATATCGTAATCTTCGGGTTCGGCATATTTCCGTACAGTAGAAATTTCTGGAAACGACTGGAAACCGTATTCGCTCATAAAGCGCGCAAGATGCGTCGCGTAGGTAGAAAACGGCTCTTTTCCCCACCAAACGCCCCAGTAATGTTCGTCGCCATTCGCCAAATCAGCCGGAATACCCAGTCCTGACGACGGACTGGAGCCCCAGTAACTGCGTTGGGGGTCGAGTTCCTCCACAACTTCCGGCAGGATTTTATGAAAAATATTCACATAAGCTTGCCAGATTTTATCTGCATTTTCTTTGCTTTTGGCCTCTTCGCGCTCTTTCCAGCCCCATCCGTACCAAGCTGCAAGAATTTCATTATTTCCGCACCACAACGCAATACTGGGATGATTTCGCAACCGCTTTACATTGTCGACGGCTTCCTGCTTTACATTTTCGAGAAAAGCGCTATCGCCCGGGAACATGGCGCAGGCAAACATAAAGTCCTGCCAAACCAAAATCCCATTTTCATCACACAGATCGTAAAAAGTATTATCTTCGTAAATACCGCCACCCCAAACTCGCAGCATGTTCATATTCGATTCCTTGGCTGTTTCAATCATTGTACGGTAGTTTTGGGCGGTTACACGCGGCAGGAATATGTCATTCGGAATGATGTTTGCACCTTTCATAAAAACAGGGTGCCCGTTCAGTTTGATATAAAATGAACGCCCTTGTTTATCCTTTTTGCGAACCAGCTCCAGTGTGCGGATTCCAATCCGGGTTTCTTCGAAAATGGTTCCCTGTCCGGTTTTCAGCTCACCGGTGATGTTATACAAATGTGCGTCACCCAAACCATTGGTCCACCACAATTTCGGGTTCTGAATCACGAAATCGACCTCATATTTTTTCGTTCCTTCCTTTAGCTCTACATCTGTTGTCGCCAGTGTTGTCCCGTTGTTTAAAACCGATAGCGACACTTTATTCCTTTCTTCGGCTTCGATTTCGAAAACTGCCGTGAATATGGCTTTTTCGTTCGATACTTCGTGCTGAATGATTTGCAGATTCTCAATACTGGCTTCATTCCATGCTTTAAGGTAAACAGGCCGCCAGATGCCACTTGTGACCAGTCTAGGCCCCCAATCCCAGCCAAAATGATAGCCGGCCTTTCGGGTATAAACGCTTACCTTTTTACCACCTTCCACCTGCCCGATTTCTGCTAAATCATTGTCGGAAACGGGAACTTGAAATCCCTGAGCATCGTACTTTGTGATGCCTTTATTAATAGGCGATCGGAACATGATACGCAATTCGTTTTCACCCTGCTTCAGAAACTCTTTGACATCAGTCTGCCATTCGCGGAACATGTTATCGGCCTGCAAAACCTGTGTGTCATTTACAAAAACATCCGCATAGGTATCCAAGCCTCTAAAATCGAGTTGCACCCTGTCGCTGTGTATTATGCTTTCATCAGCCTCAAAAATGGTTTTGTACTCCCAGTCTGTTTTGTCAATCCATTGCACATCATGTTCATTGAGCCGGTAAAACGGGTCTTCTATTTTTCCATTTTTCATTAAATCGGTGTGCACCGTACCGGGTACTATGGCGGGAAGCCATTCTGCTTCGCCAACTTGCCGGAATGTCCAGTCTTCATTAATTTCTTTTTGAACCATAAGAGCAAAATCTTTTTCATTTTGCTGGCATCCCCATAATAATAACAGTGTACCTATTACAACAACCAACCTTTTAATTCTTGGTAACATTTTTTGAGTTTTTTTAAGTGTAAAAATATAAAATTCAATACGGATTTAGTTATTTTTCCAAACCTGAGAACCGCCTCTGCCTTGATAGCGTCAGTGCTGTGCCACCACGCTGGGTGGATCCTGCCTTTTGAACGGCAAGCAATCCCTCATTACCTTCACAATTGCGCCGTTTTTGTGGCATGCTTGTGTAACCGCATCAATTTCTTTGTCGACATAATCCCAGTCTCCTTGCAAGGCTTTGCTTATATTGATTACCAGGTCGATTTCAACTGCACCATCCTTACAGGCTTTTTCCGTTTCAATAACTTTTGCTTCGGTTGTTGAATTTCTTGCAAAAAAACCAATAACGCGACCGACCAGAACATTGTTGTCTTTTAACTGATTTATGGCTAATGGAACCATATCTGGTTTTGCCCAAACCGAAGCAACATTATATTTTATTGCCACTTCACACCCTCTTTTCAAATCTTCATCTGTCGTAGTGGGCTGAAAGACGGAGTGGTCTATCATTTTTTCAAGTTCTTCTGCTTTATCCATTTTTATTTTTTTGTATATTCTTGAATTTTTCTAACTCCATTGTATTCTCCGCCATTGAGATACATCTCTAAAAATATGGCGTAGTTCTTTGCCGTACTTGAAAGCTCGGTGCCCCATGAGAAAATTGATTTTGCCCCTTCAACCTAGTAATTAGTGCCATAAAATGTTACCGGGTATTTTTCCATTTTCCTTCAACTTTAGCTGTACTATCACTAACCGATCAGCTTTTGTTGATATAAAATCGTACAATAAATTAGCATAATAGAAAAAATAAATTTCATGATATTCTTACCGTTCAATTAGCAATATTCATTCCGATATCACTGCTATACAATCTCCCTTGAGCGAAAAAAAGCACCATCGGCAATAATAAGATTGGGAACCGTCTCTCCCTGTTGAAAAGCTCAACACAACTTTGCTCCTTTCATTCTTTCATCTTCGCTGTAATCGCTAACGCATCAGATACCTACTCCTGATAAATTCAACACCATGCTGTTACGATCAGGAAGGATCTGAAGAATATTATACTTTTCAGAAATCAGCAGTTTACCCTTTTCAGCAATTATTTCATAATCGATATTTTCAAACTCCAGCTCTACTTTTTTGCCGTTTACCGAAGAAAAAGGCAACTCCCTATTTTCTGCAGTATTTAAAGCCAGATACCAGTTGATATCGTCGTCACCTTCAAAATCAATTCTCATGCTATTTTCATCAAAATGGATACTAAAAGTACCTAGTTCGTCATCCAATTTCCAAACCACTATCAAGGTTCCATCTTCTGCTTCGGTAGCCGTAAGCTTTTCCCCATTCAAAAGAATCTCCTGTCTGTTTTTTTCGGCTTTAAACCACAAGCCGGCAGTTGTTTCTGCCGAACTCCAGCAATAACCGTCAACAAATGGCAGTGTAAAGTAAATACATTGGTTGGATATCGCTCTTTCGGTTAAATACGATGAAGCCATATCCTCATCAAAAATATGGATATCTCGAAAACGAAGCGTTCCGTTATCCCAAAGCAAATTGGATCTGTAAAATCGGCTGTTAAACCATACGGTTTTTTGATTGCTACCAGATAAATCATTTAATGCAGTAACCGATGTTGCTGGGGTAATTTTATATTTTTTGCTAAACCACTCACCCGATTCGGAAAGCGTTTCCACTTTTATCTTCTTTTCATCCCGCAACTGAGCAAGCAACGGAATCTGAATTTCAAAACCTTTCTTCATATTGTTCCAGGTAAATGAATTTTCCTGTCCAACTTGCACATAATTATACTCCAGACATTCTCCTTCAACAAAATGCTTGAAGAACCAGTTGACCCATGTTGAATCGCCACCTGCATCGCCATACACCGGCTCCAATGACACAACTCCTTGATGACTGGTTCCGAGCCCGTTATCATACTGATGAATAGGATCGCTACCCAACATACGAAAAATGGGGACCGAAATCTGGTTTTCATAATTCTGAGCAGGCATATATGCATTTTTTACGCTTGCATAGTAGCCCTGATTCCAGTATCCCCCCCACATAGTGTAACCATCGGTTCCTATCTGATCTTTACAATTACAAGAGGCCACAATTCCATACTTATCGTACATGTATTTCAGCGAGTGCGCATCAATAAACCAACAGCCCATCGATTTCGGGAAGTAACCAAAAATCTCTTTAAAATCCTCCATGTATACATCCACAAGTTTCTCACGCTCTTCGGGAGAATAACCGGTAGAAAATCCCACATCGGCATGCCAGTCCCAAGGGTAACGGCCACGCCATTTAATCCCCGCATTTTCAACCAACGGTTGCGGAATCTCGAACCACCCTCCTATTTCATACAGACTATCGGGAAGACTTTTCAAAAGCGATTGATAGCTCGAATCAAGCAAAGCATCGTATTGCAGTAAGAAAGTACCTCTCAAATTATACTCCTGCATCATTTCAAGCTGTTTTACTACTGTTTGGTAAAGCACATCCTCAGTTATTTTCTTGCTCCGGGGCTCTAGTAAACGAATAAAATTAATAATATTCACAATTTTGGGTTTACCATCCGCCTTCACTTCAACAGGTTTCTTTTCTTCTTTGGGCATTGAACATGTATAAAATAGAACTCCCCCTAGCAACAATAATCCAATAAAGACTCCCTTTTTCATTTTACTAATTTTATTCGTTTTTTATTTTTTTAGGTTGAAAGAATAGGTTCCCGATTTCAGTTGAAGTTTCAACCGATTTCCATTATTTTCTTCAACTTTAATACTTTCATTTTCTGAAATATCTTTCCCGCTTTCAGTTAACTCTGATGCGTCCAGAATAAGCACAGCACTGCTGTTCGGCGGAATTTGAACTTTATATTCTATTCCTTCAAGCGACTTTTTCCAAGCTGAAATAATTTCACCATAAGGACCTTCGTGACTAGCTTCAAAACGATCAAGTCCGGCAACAAAGTTGGGGTTCAGAATCACATTTTTAAATCCGGGACTTTCTTCATCTGGAAAGATTCCACCTAATGCTTTATAGTACCATGCATTGATTTCGCCAAACATAATGTGGTTCATCGAAATATCGCTTTGGGCATCCAGAGGCCAGTTTTCGAAAAAGGTAGTAGCTCCATTTACAATCCACCACCCCCAGGAAGGGTAAGATTCCTGCGCTGCCACATCGTAGGCCAGATCAGCATAGCCGTTTTCACTCAAAGCGTTTAAAATAGCCTTTGTGCCCAGTAATCCAACGTCAATATGCTTGTTATCCGCTTCTACTCTTTTTGCTAAGTTCGCGGCCACTTTTTCAACCACATCATCAGGCGCAAAATCCCATTGCAACGGAAAACTCAATTCGGTTTGCAGGCCACTTCCATACATTCCACTTTCTTGATCTAGGTACTTGTCATTTAAAGCTGTTTTTATTTTATCGGACAACATAAAATACGTTTCTGCATCTTTTCGTTTCCCCAGAATCTCAGCTGTTTTTGCCAGGATAGTGGCATCAACATAATAGTATGCTGTTGATGTAAATTCCTTGGGAGCAACCGATCCGACCGGCACCCAGTCGCCGAGCCCCCAGTCCGTAATTCCGTCCGGATACAACTCATTAATATGGTCCACATATCGCTTGATATTATCGTAGCAATCTTCCAAAATCTTTGTATCTCCGTAAAAGAGGTAAATATTCCACGGGATAATAGCAATGGTACTCGTCCAATCGGGGCCATTGCCCCAAGTGTATCCCCAGCCACTAGTTGGAATAATTGCTGGAAGAACCCCATTTGGCTGCTGTTCATCGCGATGGTCAGCCATCCACTTTTCATAAACAGTAATGGCATCGTAATTATACAAGCCGGTTTCTATATTGATGTGTGCATCGCCTGTCCAACCGTTTTTTTCGCGCTGCGGGCAATCGGTAGGATACCCGAACAGGTTCGACAAATAGGAACTGTTCGCAGCCTGCCAGGTTTTATTCAACGTTGCATTCGATGACTGAATATACCCCACTGAATCCACATCGCTATGCATAAAGTAAGCCGTCAAATTCTCGTTCGACAATTCTAGTGGCTTGTCTGAAGTGACCTCAACATATTGAAATCCTTTATAATTGAAGCGCGGCATGAACATGTCTTCCTTCTTTCCACTTAAAATTACAATATCGGTTTGAAAAGGATCCGAATCATCAGTTGGACGATAGTGGACATCAATATTGGATTGATCCACATGGCCGTTATCAGCCAACCGTTCAGCATGAATCAGGCGAACGGTCGTTCCCTCGTCTCCTTTTACTTGAAATTTTGTCACTCCCGAGATATTCCGTCCAAAATCGTATAAATAGGTATTTTTGTCTAACTTATTAATGCTTTTCGGCGGAATCTCCAAAACATTCCGAACAGGAACCATGGCTTGTGAAACAATTTTTTTAGAAGGTGAACTCGTCAGCATGGCCCCCCGCCATTTGGAAGCATCAAAACCAGGCTCATTCCAACCCGGAATTTCCTTTCGGGCATCGTAATGCTCTGCCGTATAAATACTGTTAAAAACGACCGGGCTCAATTTGGTCTTCCAGTCGGCACCGCTCTCTATAATTTCTGTTGAACCATCTTCATAAGTAATCCGAATGTCCATACAAAACTTGGGACGAGCACGCCACGGAGCTTTATCGAAATACCAAACGGCAGTTGATTGGTGGTTGTACCAGCCATTCCCCAACAACACACCAACGACATTTTCACCGCCGCTTAAAAATCTTGTGATATCATAAGTAACATACAAACTACGTCGGTCGAAACGCGTGTACATAGGATCGAGACGGTGTTTTCCTACTTTCTCTCCATTCAAGGTCAGTTCGTACAAGCCAGCCACAGCAATGTAAGCACGGGCTGATTCTATTTTTTTTGTTAATTCGAATTGTTTGCGAAAATAGGGAGCCGCTTTTATATTAAAGTCATGCGTGTCGGAAATCCAGGATCCACGCCAGTTTTGCTGGTCAATCATGCCAGTTTCAAACGAGGCGACCTCCGACAAAGCAGACCAGTTTCTCTGCTCATCCTGAATTTTCACAGCCCAATAATACTTCGTGAAAGCTTCTGGTTTTTTGCCAGAATAGATTGCCGGGATTGTTCCTGAAATCACCACTCCGGAGTTCCAGACATTTGCATTTGCATTTGCAACTTCTGCCGAATCGGTTCCGACGAACAATTGGTAAGCAGATTGCATCAGGTTGTCTTCTCCACTCTCCAGCTGCCAAGTAAAACGCGGGTTTTGACAATCAATACCAAGCGGATTTTCCAGGTACTCACAACGAAGTTTCGTAACTTGAAAAGAGGCTGGTTGGGCCTTTAATCCAGCGTAATACAAGAAAATAAATAAAAATAAAAGAATAATTTTCATCAAATTAAGTTTAATATAGTCTTTCTCAATTCAAAAACAAAGATGTATAAAAAGCTTACCAACTCACATCTGGGAAGTTAATGCTTAAATAAAAAATATTCCGCCAGTTTTCTTTAATATCATTCTGTTCTAAACGGAACAGCAGGTAATCCTTCTTTGTTGTAAAGATTAGCGTCTGGATTATCGCCCCAGGCATAACGCACTGCTGTGGGGTCCTCTATTTCAGACGACCAAACTTCAATCGTTTCATTGTCGATAATTCTGGCTTTTGCCCAAACAAAGGCATGACCTTCTCCGGCAATTGCAAAGCCGGAAGGTAAATTTTCATTTCTGAATTCAAGACCTTTCCCGGTTGAAGAAAAATGTATTTTCACTTTGTTTCCGTCCACTTCCATCGATTCAAAAGTTGGACCGGAACTAACAATATTTTCGCCGTAAGCTACTTTTCGGGCAGCTAAATACAAACGTTTCCCAACATCCATTTTATTTTTCGGATGAATGTCGCTTGCTTCGCCGATATCAATTATACAAGCCATTCCAGTTTTTGGATATTTCAACGTTTCCGTTTGAGCCTCACGAAGTTCAGCCCAACTGCTTTCTTCCGGCTCCGTTTGTTTTTGTCCGTAGTTGGCCAATTGTACAAATAAAAATGGAAAGTAACCTTCCTGCCAGCGCACTCGCCAATCGCTAATAAGAAGCGGAAAAAGTGACTGGTATTGCTGAGCGCGTCCCACATTTGCCTCCCCCTGATACCAAATAACTCCTTTTATTCCGTAAGGAATTATTGGTGCAATCCGACCATTGTACTGTACAGATAATTGCGTGTAATAGTCCTGCCACTGTGGAAGTTTTGTTTCAATGGTGGAGTTAAACAGCCATTCTCCAGACAAAGAAACAGCTTTATTAAGCGAGACTTCACTGTTATCTTTCCCGATTAATCCACTTCCCCAATGACAATACAACCGAATTGCCAGTACATTTTTTCCTTTTTGAAGTACCTTTTGCGGCACTTCTATTGCAAGTTGTCCATCAATATTTTCCTTCGTTTCCACTTCTGTACCGTTAACATACAAACTAGCTTTTCTGGCGCGAATGTAGATTGACAGTGTATTTTCTTTTGCGATGTCGTCTCTATCCAATTCAAAGTTTTTCCGAAACCATACAACTCCCCACAAACCACTTAAACCGGCTTTTCCAAAATCAACAGGATAGTCAACATGTTTCCAATCTGTTGGCTGATATTTCAAAGTATGAACTCCCATGTCTAAGCCATTTGTAGAAGCTTGAGCAATACTGTCGCGCGATGCGTCATTTCGCCAGCTCTGTTTCACATAAGCTTTCCATGCTTCTTGATTTTTGTTCTGCGCTTTCACCTCGTTAACAAAATCAGGATGAGTTTTCAGCATTTCGGCGCTAATCCAGGCTTCAACACTTGTTGCTCCCCACGATGAATTGATAATACCCACTGCAATGTTTTTATCCTGATGTAACGCACGGGCAAAAAAGTAAGCCACAGCCGATGATTCTTTTACCGACTCAGGCGTAATCGATTGCCAACTGGCAACACTCGTATTTTGCAACGGCACTACACTTGTTTCGCGTGGCACATCAAAATACCGGATTTCGGGAAAGTCCGCATTCTCTATAACTTCTTTGGTGTTTGGCCCCACTCCGTTTTTCATCTGATACTCCATATTCGACTGACCAGAAGCTAGCCAAACTTCGCCAACCATTACATTCTGAAAAACAATTGTGTCCTCACTAGAAACATTCATGGTAAACGGTCCGCCATAATCCAACAGTGGCATTTTTACCATCCATTTCCCCAACGTATCTGCTTTTGTTGCATAAACAAAACCTGCAAAATCAATTTTCACAGTACTGTTCGGTGCTGATTTTCCCCACACAGGAACATTCATTCCTTGTTGCAATACCATATTATCGCCAAAAATGGAAGCAAGCTCCAGTTTCTGAGCAAAAGAATTCAGTTGAAATACAAGTAAAAAAGCAAGAATTACAACTTTGGAGCAACGAGGGGTAAAAAGTTTAATTTGACTCATTTTCATAACTAAAATTTGAGAAACAGATATTTTGATAATCTTACTTCAACCAAAAAAAGTAAAAATTCATTTCTTTTTAATCAGCAACAACCAGTCAGTGCCTTCACCTGGAACAGGAGGCTGAACCTCAAAATTTCCGATAACCTTTTCGTTCCAAGGATTAGAATATTCGCCATTTCGTGGATTAAACCAGCACATTTTTACCGACTCTGTTTGAAATGCTTTTTCAAGATTTATTGAAACTCGATTTCCATTGGGCAAGTAAACCATCGCAAAATCTTTTCCGATAGCTGCCACTGCCATATCTTTGTAATCACTATTTCCAGAGAGCAACAAAGAAGGAGCTGGTTGAATTGTTGTAAAATCAATGGATTCAAACAGCTCTCGGGCGAAAAGTACAGCTTGTGCACCTTTAAAATCCAGTGCCTCTTTCCATGGCACAAAAGCATCAATTACCGGGCTAAATCCGGGGCTGTACATTTGCCATATTTCGTTACATCCGTAGGTGTGTCCGCAGGCGCCGCCCAATAAGCTCTGGTACATTATTTCCCGGCTATCAGCAGCACTAAACACGCCATTTTCCTTTTTAAAATTTTTAGGAATATTTTCATAACGCGGTTCCGAATCCATAACAGGTTTCACCGGTTTTAAATTATAATCATGCCCCAGCATTTTCTCCACAATTGCATAATCTTCTTTTGCATGGCCACTTTGGTAGGTGTTAAAATCAAGCCAGTTGCAGTGATGAAACCATTCAGAAGATGAAGATTCGCCAGACGGATGATATGTTAAGAGGTGGTGTTTATCTTTCGATTTTATTCCCTCTGCCATCGCATTCCAGATCGCAAAATTATCTTCTCCTCCCTTTCTGTCGCCGCCAATTATCCAAATAACATTTGGAAACGAAGCATAACGTTTACCCAACCAGCGACCGTATTTCTTTGCGTTCTTTTTCGTGAATATTTCGGGGCCACTTCCCCACTGTTTGTCCACTTTGTCTCCCCAGGTGGGCAGCAAACCAACGTACAAGCCTTTTTCAGCTGCATTTTGCAATACCCAATCGACATGTTTAAAATAAGCTTCGTTGGGTTTCGTGGGGTCGTTGTCGAGCAATGGTGTTTCCCCTTCTGCATTTGGAGCTGTCAATCCGTTGGGCTCCGCCAATATCACGGTTTGAATAACGGTAAAGCCTTTTGAACGACGATTCTCCAGGTACAATTTCGTGTCGTCTTTACTTAAACGGTGTAAGAGTTCCCAGGCAGTATCTCCCAAATATAAAAACGGTGTGCCATCTGCATGTACAAGATAGCGATGATTCTCGGAAACCTTTAAATCACCATGCGAAAAATCAACAGATTTTCCTTGCCAGCTCTGCTGTGCATTTAATATTAAAATTGAACAAAAGAAGCTAATAATCAGAAAAAAACTTTTCATCTTGAATTTTATTGTCAGTTAAAATGGAACTACTAAGTTCCTCGATTCAATTCGTTAATCGTATATTATTTCCTAAAAAACTTAGAAACTGTTTACTGGCAGAAAAAACTATTATTTCTGCAATTTGAAATAAGGAAGCCTGCTTAAAGGAACATCAATAGTTACCGTTTTGCCACCTTTGTATTTTTTGCCCCGTTCATCAATCCACTTTCCTTTCGGAAGTTTCACTTCACGCCTTCTCTCTTTATTAATCATTGGCGCCACCAAGTATTCATCGCCCAGCATATACTGGTTTTTGCAAGTTTCGAATCCTTCATGCGGAAAGACATACTCCATGTGCCGGATTATAGGTTCACCATCTTTTGCTGCCTGTTTGGCCAATGCCAAAATGTAATCTCCCATTTTAGCATGAAGCAAAGCCACGTTGCGGCACAAGGTCAAGTGCTTTTTGTCAAGAACTCTCCATGGAGCCACCGAAAACTGCATCATGGGCATTAGCGCCTGTAATTGAGCCGAGCGAATCATCAGTTCCTGGTCAAATTTGTTGTAATCAATATTCTCGAAAGTCTGAATTAAACCGCCGCCAATCATGTCGGGGCAAGTAAACGGGTGCCCAATTAATCCGGCCGAAATCATATCTGGAATTAATAGATTTAAATCATCCCAGGAGTAAGCTTTATCCTGTAAACGCTGGGCTAAGGGTTGATTTCCCATTTTCCAGCAGGCTCTGAATTCATTAAACCCAAACTCTGTTCCCAATTTAGCATATAATTCAGACTGCAAATTTCCGCTTGTGTTTGTAGGATAATCCGTGTAAAAATGAAAATCGGCAGCATCAAATTTAAAACCGTCAATACTGTACAAGTCTTGTAAGCTTTTTAGGTTCTTCTTCAGCCAGCTAAATGCGAAATTTTTAGAGAGGTCGAGGCAGGCACTATAGCCATTCCACCATTTTATTAAAACCGGCGAATTTGTTTGTGTATTCATCACCAAACCGCCATTCTTTTCCAGAAAACGAAACTCTTTGCTATCAGCACTTATAAATGGCGTAACCCACAACATTACCCTGAAACCTTCAGCATGTAGCGAATCGACCATTCCTTTGGGGTCGTGAAATTTAGCAGCATCGAACTCAAAATTTCCATAGTACTTTTGCCAGATATCATCAATCATAAAAACGCCGGGAGGAAAATTGTTCTTCAATACATTCTCTGCATATTTCATTACATCTTGCTGGTTCTGGTTTGTTCCCAGCTCAATCCATGTATTATACTGTGGAATTTTAAACATTAGCGGATTTGGGGTTTTCCCCGATGCCGGGAAATGCTTTTGTGAAGCTGCCCGATAAGCCTCGCGCAACGTTTTTCCGGCGTTTACAGCATTTATTTTTTCAGCATCAGAATGGAGTATCAGAATTCCATTTTTGAATTCAAAAGCAAACGGTTCATCACTCCAGACGTAACGCCCCATATTCGATAACAGAAATGGCGCAGCTTGGTTTCCGAGGTTTTCAGTTGCCAAATCAGTTTTCTCAAAATTGGCCTCAAATGGTTGGAATTGAATTTTATTTAGAGGTGTATTGGGCCAAGCTTGGGCAGTATAGGCGCCATACCATTTTTCGCCGGCAAGTGGTTCTATTTTTGTTTGAAATTTTGCGGCAGATAGCATTGTTACACTGCCGAAAAAAATAAATATTACTAATAAGATATTTTTCATATGTCAGAATTGTTTTTATTGGTTTCTCTCTTGATATATCTCGTATTTATTCCCACTCAATCACCAATGTTTCTTCTGCTTTTATATTTACAGATGATTTATTCATCATTTTATTCTTATGATTTGAGAAAATGAGTTTGGGACTTAACTCTTTGTTTTGAAATACAAGTGGGATATTTTTCTCTTCGCCTGATTTATTAACCAAAATGGTAATCAGTTTTTCTCCGCTGGTCATCGTTCTCATTAAAACATCATCCATTTGGAGACTAAAATAAACTGGTTGCTTTTCCAGAGGCAGGTAATCTTTAAGCCAGTCGCTTAAAGCTGCATTATTTCCGGTAATCCAGCTTCCCAACCCCATTAACGAAGGAACCCAAATTGTTTTTCCTTTTCCGTATTCGTTCTGAACTCCATATATTTCTTTTTGATCTTCGGAGATGGTTTTTGCTGATTTATTAATTGCGATGTTTCCCTGCCATAAATGAGCGGGTATTTCGTTTTTGGCGAGTTCAACATTAAATACATTGTCAACCAGCTTGTATTCGCTGATTTCTCCGCCAAACAGCGATCTAAAAGGGAAAGAACTAAGGGCAGTACAATGCAGATTCTCATCGAAAAAAGCAGTTAAACCGTCAACCAGTAGAGTACCGCCTTTTTTAACGAAATTCTCTAAGGCGTGAGCATATTTAGAGGGCAGAGACAACTGATGAGAAAGCACAATAACCTCTCCCGAATAATCCGCCTTTTGGAAATCAAATTCGCTAATTTCTTTTAATGCACAATTTAGCCCCAGTTCAGAAATAGCTTTGTAATACCCCAATACCGATTTTATTACAGCGCCGCGTTGCCTTCCTGTATAATTTTGCTTCGATGGGCGTTCCATTGCTTCCTCTGCCCACATCGCTTCTCGCACATACAACACATTTATTCCGCTATTAAATTCTTTTGCGTTTGCAAAAAGTGTTTCGTGTTTCTTCACTGATTGAGCTACATTTTTAGCTGCAATTAAGCGTTCAGAAGGTTTATCCTGAAAGGTAAGCATTGCCCATTCGCCAGCCTCTATTCCGGAAGCTCTGGCATTTAACGACCAGAATATTGCACCTTTTGATTCAGCACCAAGGGTAACCCAAAGCCATTGGGTAATTTCGTCGGCTGTTGGACAAAATGGGGCTGAGCCACTATAGGTATTATTTCCACCCTGAATCTCGGTCATTATCCAAGGCAGATTTCCTGCGCCGGAACGAATGATTTCGCTATTTGCAGCCATTGCCAATGCATACTGTTTCCGGTTGAAATAACCAAAATGCCAGCTGGGATGTGCTGAACCTCCGAGACTCGTCAGAAATTTTCGCCACGCAGGAAAATCATATTGTGGGGCATTATCAAAAATCGCGTGGCTATTTACATGCAAATGGGTTTCGGGGTCAACTTTTCGTATTTCGTTAGCAAGCCATTGCAGGTACCAGGTATTGTAATCCATCTGGAAACGCTGTTTCCGCAAGTCCATTAGTACCGGGTAACCATCCTTGGTATAGTCGATAAGCGGATTGGCTTTACTCCATTCTTTATACCTTTTTTCAGCAAAAGAATTAACAGGAACCGATGTTTGCCCGGGTTCGTTAATTAACACCCAGCCAATTAAACAACTGTATTGTTTGAAGTGACTTACTACGTTATCGATAAAAGTTTCAATTGAGTCTAAATGAGCCTCGTTGTGCGGGAATTTAAAACCACCAATATCTGTTTTTTCAGTGTAAGGGAACAGCGTAGCTAAAATCTTTATATCGTACTTTTCTGCCGATTTAAATGCATAATCAAACAAAGTGTAATCCCAATTGCCATCTTCATCTTTCATATACGACTCAAACATCCTGATACGGCAAACCGACATTTCATTTTCTTTTAAAATTTGAAACCAATTATCGATTTGTTCGGGAGTTTGTCCCGGTTCAATAAAAATTTGGGCACCAAAAAACGGTGCTTCATTTGGCGTTATTTGTGCTGATAATCTCGTTGTAGCAAACGAAAAAAGCAGAATAATGGAAAGAGAAATAAAACAAAAGAATGACCAATTCCGGCGCATAATTACGAGTTTATTATAGGTTAATGTGCAGAAAAAACAAACAATTTTTATTTTCTGCTGAAATAAAAGATACTTATTCTAATTTATAAATTTACCTGCTTACTCAATCTGAGCAGGATCAAGGAAAACAATCGTTGTTTTTAGCTCAGAATTAATTTCTACCTCTTTGCTGGCAATTCCGATATCAATTGCAAATTTTTCGCTTTGGTGGCTATTTCTAAAATTCATATCTACGTTTAAATTGAATTTTACCGATTCTTTTTTGCTGGCAATTCCATTTCACCTGGAATAGAAAAAGCAGATTCAGGTAAAATAGTTGTTCCATCCAATTCACTGGAGCTAATTAACTGCGTAACCGTGTCGGTATCGGCCGTAATAAAAACTACAAAAGAACCAGCAAGATTAATTCCGCCACGGTAAATGCCAAGAGGAATTTCCAAGGTAGCGTTTGTATCGTCAGAATAATAACAAGATGATCCGCTATCGGCTGGTATACTTACCATATCCAGTTCTTCGGCAACCTTATAAATTCCCGAATAAGAGGTCGGGATGTAAAGCATAGAATCGGGATAATCTGCATCTTGAAGTTCTTCCTAGTCGCAGTCAAAAAGTTCGGCACTAATAAGAAAAACATAAAACAATCTGGTCTAAAACTGATGAATGTTCTTTATGAAATTAAAATAAAAAATACAGATGCCTAAAAAACAAAGCATCTGTATTTTCAGTATTAATATCCTGGATTCTGAACCAGGTTTGGATTTGACTCCAACTCGCTTTGCGGTATCGGGAAGACAGTCCGAAAAGATTCTGTAGTTGGTTCGGGTTTAAATTTATACGTGTTACTCAAGAATTTGTTATAACGAATTAAATCGGTGCGATAGTTACATTCCCACAAAAACTCGCGCGATCTTTCCTCTAAAATTTCATCAAGAGTAATCGATGTTAATGGAACATATGGTGTAAAGTTTCTTTCTCTCACCTCGTTAACAAGATCAACGGCATCACTCTCACTTCCCCCTAAACGTAATATTGCCTCAGCTTTATTTAAAAGAATTTCGGCATATCGGATCATCACCAAGTCATTCCGCCCAGAAACGCCAATTTGTTCCGGATCGGGAACATATTTCACACTAATAAGGCCTTCGTCTGGATGAGCATTGTTCATATGTTCCAAAGGAAGAATTTCGAATAAGAATTCGCCACTGGAAGAATATTGTTTTCCTGACAAAATAAGTGATTTTCGGAAATCAGCATCATCATAAATTTTGTAATGATCTCCTCCTACCCGCGGACCTCCCCATGGTGTAAAAGGCAAGTCGTATTTTTGCTGCAATAGCGGATGTAGACCTAATTGATTAATGTAGTTACTTCCTGTTGAACCATTTGTAATATCTTTATTGCTATAAGAGATACCGAAAATAATTTCAGGAGAATCTTCATTCTCGGGGACAAAACTATCCCAAATACTTGGTGTCAGTTGAAAAGCTTCTGAACTAATAATTTTATCACAAATATCAATACAATCTTCCCAACGTGCTGTACCGGAGTAAACTTTTGCATTTAAATACAAGCGAGCCAGCATCGCCCAAACCGTTTCTTTTGAAATACGTGGATAATAATCTGAACGACTCACATCATTCACAGATGGCAGGACTTCGGCAGCTGCAAGCAACTCTTCCTCAATAAAATTAAACACGGCCAAACGTGTGCTGTTGGTTGGTAGATTTTGCTGATCCAGTTTCGAAACAGTGACTAAAGGTACATTGCCATAATAGTCGCAAAGTTCATAATAACTCCAAGCTCTAATTGCCCTCACTTCTGCTTCAATTGGTTCCAATCCGTCGATATCTTTTTGAGCTACCTGAATGGTTTCTATAAATGTATTTGTTGCTGCAATTGTCCAATACAATCCACTATATACGTTATTAACTGTTTCTTGCGTGGCGTCCCAGGTATGTGTAGTTGCGGTGATGTATTTTCCTCCGTCGTACCAACCACCATTATTCCGTGTCGGAACTTCGCCGTGATCAGTCGTAACTTCCTGCAATTGCCAAGCAAACAGCCAGTTATGCGAGGCCATTAAACGGTAATACACATTGGCCAAACCTGCCTTTATTTCTTCTTCATTTTGAAAGAAGTTGCCTGCACCCAAACGATCATATAAAGTCTCGTCAAGATCGGTGCAAGCCGAACCAATAAACAATACGAAAACGGATAATATTATTTTTATTTTTTTCATAATTCAAAATCTAATTTTTCTATTATTGGCAAATTAAAATGATACCCGAACACCCAACAAGATATTCCGAGGGCGCGGATAATTTGTCATATCCAATCCGTTACTCAACTCAGGATCATATCCATCGTATTTCGTTAAAACGAATAAATTTTGCCCGGTAAGGTAAATGCTTGCTTTATTAATCCATTCAATCCGATTAACATCAATATCATAGCCAACAGTTAAGTTTTCAAGGCGCAAGAAAGATGCATCCTGAACCCACTTACTTGAATATATAGTGGCTTCGCCATAAGCTAAACCTTCTTCTATAGCATTATGAGTGGTATTAAAACCAGGCAATTTCGAAACACTTTCAATATCCATTCCTGTGGCATTCAAAACATCCATTCCATATGCCCCTCTAAAAGATGCGTCAAAGTTAAACCTCCCATATTTCAATGTTGAGCCAAAACCATAAATAAAATCAGGATTGTAATTTCCGATTATTTTGCGATCGTCTTTAGGCAAGATTTGTCCATCATTATTTAAATCTTCGTATTGCTGCACCCCATTTTCGTCAATACCAATGTACTCATAACCGTAAAAGCTCCCCATTGACTCTCCAGGCTCAATAATCTGTGCTTGCACACCAGTGAAGCCCGGCGCCGGAATTGTTTGTGTAAAAATGCGTTCGGTTTTCCATGTTTCATTTGAAAGACTCTTCACTTCATTTACATTTCGACTGATATTCGCATTCCAGTTCCAGCGAACCTTATCGGTATTCACCAAAAGTCCGTTTAATTCCAGTTCAAATCCTTTATTCTGCACTTCGCCAACATTAGCAACAGTTGTGTTTACTACGGCAGGTTGCGGAACGTTAAATCGTAACAACAGGTCGGTGGTTGTCTTTTTATAAAGATCAATAGTACCACTCAATTTGTTATCCCAAAATCCAAAGTCAAGACCAAGGTTTACCTGGGCTGTTGTTTCCCATTTTAAATCGGGGTTGTAATACTGATCAGGCCCAACGGCAGTAACCACTTGACCTCCGAAAATATATTTATCGGTTCCGGCGCTTAATGTAGGCAACGACAGGTAATTTCCTATTTCCTGGTTTCCAGTAACACCATATCCTAATCTCAATTTCAAGTTACTCACATTTTCCAACGAACTCATAAAATCTTCCTCAATAATTCTCCATGCAAGTGCTGCCGAAGGGAAAAGTCCCCATTTATTGTTGTCACCAAAACGCGAAGAACCATCTCTTCTTAATGATCCTGTTATAAGGTAACGGTTATCGTAGTTGTAGTTTAATCTTCCATAAAATGAAATCAGGCGGTTACCCGACCGATAACTACTTGGTTGTTCGTAAACCAAGCCTCCATCCAAATTATTATACGAAGTTGCATCTGAAATAAACTTTTCCGTACGAACGAAAGTTCCTCGGTAATTAAAATCCTGATACGAATATCCCAGCAATGCATCGATTGTGTGTTTTTCCTTAAATTGCTTATTATATTTAAGGTTGGTTTCCAATAATTTTGAGATATTATTTCGTGTTTCATGTGAAGCTCGTCCTCCAAATGGTTCACCAATTTTACTGGCCTTTGGAGCATAATACATTCGTTCAACAAACTCTTTAGTAAAACCAGCATTTCCATTGAAACTTAAATCATTCGTGATTTTATAGTCTATTGTCACATTGCCTAATGAACGGAAAGTTTCCGTGTCATCATCAATCATCTCGGCTTGTTCTACCGGGTTTTGATTAAAAACAGAACGGAAAGTGTATTCTCCTTCGCTATTTTTTACAGGAAAGGTTGGATTATAACGTAATGCGTCACGAATTACGCCACCAGTTAAATCACCTTTGGCTGATTCTGTATTTGCTGAATTATCATTGGTGAGCATTGCATTGGTCAGGTTAACACCAACAGAAAGTCGATCATTTAATGTTTTATGATTGACGTTGATTCTTCCAACAATCTTTTCCAGCCCGGAAGAAATAATGATTCCTTCCTGATTGGTATAATTTAAAGAAGCACGGTAATTTGTCTTTTCACCTCCCCCAATCAAGGCAAAATTATGAGAATGAGAAAGTGCTGTTCTGAAAATTTCGTCTTGCCAATCGGTACTTGCACCACCATCGTCCCAATCGCCAATCGTATTTTGATTCGCATTCAGATAATTCCGAAACTCGTCAGCACTAAGTAAATCAATCTTTTTACGAACTGAAGAAACCGATACATACGAATCATACTCAATACGACTTTTCCCTTTTTGTCCGCTTTTAGTCGTAATTAAAATCACACCATTTGCTCCGCGAGAGCCATAAATAGCAGTGGCCGAAGCATCTTTTAAAATGTCGATCGACTTAATATCAGAAGGATTAATCATATTAAGTGGATTGCTCGCTAATGATGGCATCCTATCTTCGTCGGCTTTTTCAAAACTCGCACTTGAAAACGCCACAGGGAAACCATCAATTACATACAACGGATCATTACCTGCCGTAATGGAGGTGCCACCACGGATACGCACAACAGAGTTTGCACCCGGTTCACCACTGTTTAATGTGATGTTTACGCCTGATACTTTACCTTGCATCAACTGTTCAGGAGCCATAATTGCCCCATTATTGAAATCATCAGCATTAACAGATGTTGTTGAGCCTGTTAAATCAGACTTTTTTATAACACCATAACCAATTGCCACAACTTCTTCAATGCCAACTGTATCTTCTTGCATGGTTATCTTGAAGTTATTCTTTCCGGCAACTGAAATCTCCTGAGACTTCAGCCCAATAAATGAAACTGAGAGTATCGCATCTTCAGGTACATCTGCAATTGAAAAATTTCCATCCAGATCGGTAATTGTTCCTTGCGTTGTTCCTTTGATAAAAACTGTTACACCAGGAATCGGTTCACCATCTTTATTTGCGACTGTCCCCGTTAGTCTTTTGGGCTGATCGACATCTCCTTTTCCTGAATCCGGGTTGCTTCTTTTTGCCGGAATACTATCTTTGGTCGTAATGATTACCTGCCGATCATTGATTTCATAAGTTGTACCTGAATCCTTTAGTAAAATCTCAAGAATCTCATCAACGGTCAAGTTTTTTAAATCGATGTTGTACCTGTTGTTGTTATCTAATGTCTCATTTTGATATACGAACACAAATTCACTCTGAACTTCAATATCTTCAAAAATTTCAAGAATTGATGCATCTTTTGCATTAACAGTAAACTTTGTGCTTTGCGAATACGTGGAGGCAGAAACACTAACAAGAGAAACAAAAATTATCAGTATAGTTAGTTTCATTACCCAAAGGATTTTAATGAAGGAGCTGTAACTCCTCCATCCATTCAATTTTTTTTTCATAAATTTGTAATGGTTAAAATATTAGACATTCATTTTAATCACAGAATTTACCGGTGGATGCGCCAACATCTGCCGGTTTTCTTTTCTAGGTTCAATTAGTGTTTTCTATCATATCTTCTTATTTTTGGTTAATAATTACTACATCGTTTCCATCAGTCGTTATGTTGGTTTTTAACAGCTTGCTCAGGTTATACAAAACAGAATTGAAATCTTCAGAAAGAGCGAATTTTCCGGAGATAATAATATTGGCAAATTGCTCGTCTTCTATTATGATTTCGCGGTTATAATACCGCTTCAATTTTCGAACAATATTTTCAAGCGTTTGATCTTCAAACTTAAGGTACCCTTTCATCCAGGCCACATAATTTTCTGTATCTACTTCTTTTACTAACGAAGATTCTTCATTGACACTGTAAAAACATGCCTGCCCCGGGCTTAAAACAAATTCAGGATTGTTTAATAATCTATTTTTTTGTGATACCTCAACTTTCCCGGTGACCAATATTGTAGAAATCTCTTTGTCGCTAGCGTAAGCCGAGACATTAAACTCAGTACCCAACACCTTAATGTCGATATTTTCTGTTTCAACTAAAAAGGGCATTCTATCTTCGCGTTTCGTCACCTTAAAGAAAGCCTCACCTTCAAGAAAAACTTTTCGTGAATTTCCACTGAACTCGGCAGGGTAAATTAACTTACTTCCAGAATTAACGACTACCGAAGAGCCATCACTCAACAACAACCTTTGCATTTTTCCAAAAGGAACAACCAACTGGTTGAATTTTACTTTTTCGCTTGTATTTAGGAGTACTTTATCTCCTTCTTCTGTATTGATAAGAATCTTTTTGCCATTGTCTTTATATATTACTTCCGAATGTTCATCGTCCAAGATATATTCCGAACCATCAGACATGATCAGTTTAGAACTGCCTTCTTCAATATAATTCTCACTTAATGTTTGCTTAAAATCCTCGAAGATATCTTTGTTGTACTCAACATACCCCCAATAACCAACCGAAAGCAGGATAATTGCAATAGCTGCTATTCGAGACAGAGCATTCAGTCGATAAAGTTTACGTTTTTTCAAAGGTTTAACGGTACTACTATTTATCTCCTTAAGGATTGAAGAAAGCAGTTCTTCGCGATATTGGTAGGAAACATTTTTCTGTTGAGAATTATTAAACCTTATAAACTCAACTGCCAACAAGATTACGTCTTTCTGTTCAGGATGTTGGCTGATTAATTCTGATATTGATTCTCCAGATGTTCTTGCATCTGAAATATCCAGGACAAACTGATCATCCTGGATTAATTCTTCAAACACTATTTTTCCCTTTAATCTCATTGGTCTATTTATCTTACTTACGGTGTTGGTACAACTTTATAGACAAAAAAAGAAGAAAAAAAACTACTCTCTATATAAAGCACTATAAATCAGATAATATCAAGAATAAATTATTGGATTTTTTTTATAAAGAGGAAAAAGACGATCACCTCTCGCCCTAACAACTCTCTTATTTTTTTTATGCTCCGATAGATTAATGTGCGCGAAGAAGCAACATCTATTTCGAGAATTTCAGAGATATCTTCGTAGCTATAGCCGCTGGTATATTTCAAATAAACGGCTTCTCGTTGCCGATCAGACAGTGAAGCCATGCACTTTGAGATAAGCTTAAAATACTTGTCACTTTCTTCGGTTCGAATAATAGCGTCCTCTATATTTTCAAGAGCTGATTCGGCATCAACTGTTGCATGTTTATAAACAAACTCTTCTTTGCGGGATCGTTCGCGTAAACGCTCAATAAGCATATTTCGAAAGGATCTAAAAAGGTAGGCTTGTAAATTTTGCGATGGATCTAACAGATGCCTTTTGTTAAAAAGAGTAATAAAAACATCCTGAATAGTATCTTCAATAATATCAGTATATGAGGTTTTGCTTAGGCCGTAGGAATACAAGTCATCCATACTTTTTCTATAAATCGAAGAAAAAGCATTTTCTTCGCCTTCTATAAAACTCTCCCAACACTCCTTATCAATATTATTATTGAGATAGGCCATCAATTATTATTTATTTTCACTTTCACATTGAAAAGTGATACACAAAACAAAAATAGTACAAAAGTGATTTAGTTCTCCCTCTAATTCGTTTTACGATATTATTATAAAAGTGCACCAAATATGAAGATTTATCGTTATAAAAACAACCGACAGCTTCCCTAAAGGCAGTATTACACTAATAATCAAAGCACTATATTGTTTCATGATAAAATCTGATTGAATTAGGCATTTAAGCAATTATTTGTTTTTGCATTAATGTCGGTGTATTTACCATCCTGACCATGAGGTTTTCAAATATGCCCTTTTTCATTTGGCTGCGAAGGACCAATGCTCGATTGGGTGGTTCTTCGGGTTCAAACTGCACATTGTAATCAATGATAAAGGAAAAATTCTTGATTTTCTCTTTACTCACGGCAATTTGGACGATCGTGAGCCGCTGAAAAACTAAAACTTTCATGACAAAATCTTCGGGAAATTAGTTGCAGACAAAGGATACTATCCAAAACATTATTTGATTATTTTTTTCATTATTGATATTCAATTGATTACCAAAAATCAAAAAAAAGATACAACATCGTAATCGAAGATACCCTATCTATAGAGATGGGATTTTACAAAAAGGGTGGTTTTGTAGATGAACATAACAAAACCACAGAAGAAACTTTACCAGAACATATCTCAGCAAAATGGAAAGATATTGAATCACTGAATAATGGCTCAATAGGAACAAACAACCTGCTAGTAGAAAATGAATTCGATACTGTGTTGGAGGGTTCCATTATTGCTTTTGAATTTGTTTTCATCCATCCATTTGAAGATGGAAACGGAAGACCCCACCGGTATTTAATTCATCATACCTTGGCAAAAAAACACTTGAAATACCTGATAAAAAGATTGCCCTTCTGGTAAGGTTTTTTGGATCAAAATAATGGCGTTATCTCAAAAAGAGCTAGAGAAAAAGAATTTAGTGCATTGACTGAACTTGAAATAAAATAGAGAGAAAATAGGTATAGAGAGATATTCAAACCATACTAAAAGCAGTCAAATTTTATGAAAAAAATCAAGCTGGTGAACAAATCGGTTAACAAGGAAAAACCGCCAACTATAATTCACTGAATTACAACTAAAAAGAAAGTATTGTTCGATTCCCGGCAGCTCCACATTCGCCCTCCAGAGCTATAGCGACGGAGGGCTTTTTATTTAAAGTCCATCATCCAACAAATTGCCAATTTATTAGAAACAGTAGGGCTACGGTGGACGCCGTCGAATACAGCACTGAAAGCCCCAGTAATTTTCATCATCTTTTTCGAAAAGAAACAGGAGAATCTTCGGAAATTTACAGAAAGCGGTCAGCTGTAATTCAGTTGGGATTCAAATAAATTCACACTATCAAAGCCGCTGTTTATCGTCGACCAATCTTTTTCTTAACTGACGATATTCGACCTCCTGAACACTCACCTGACTGTCAATCGCCAAACTAGCAGCTGTTGCAGCAGACTGCCCCAATACCATAAAAACAGGTTCCATTCTGATAGAACCAAAAGCAATATGCGTTGCACTTAAACAAACAGGCACAAGCAGATTACGACATTCCTCTTTTGAAGGAACAATTGAACGGTAATCAATTGGATAGGAGCCAAAACCTCCAACTTCTATATTCCCTTCATTTTTTACAAAACCGTCATTTGTAACATATCGTTGGACATTGTGAGAATCCATCGTATATGCTCCAAGACCAATTGACATATCTGCGGAAATCGAATCCTGAGTACAATGATGTTGCGTCATCACATAGTCGCTAACCATACGGCGGGCTTCACGAATGTATAATTGTGGCGACCAATTCTCTGTTTCAATGTATTCATCTTTTGGCAACCCCCATTTTTTATATTCGTCTCTTATTTTTTGAGGAATACGCGGATGATTGGCCAAAGTCCACAATAATCCCAGCGTATAGTTTTTATGCGCATTAATAATTGCCTCTCTGGTCTCATAGTCTCCTTCAGGATAGTCGTAATTCATTCCGATATAATCTGATGAAAAACAGCCATAATTATTCGAATCCGTTTTTCCGTTTGGCATTTTAGACATGATAAACAGAGGCCATAAATCGGTGTTTTCGAAAGCTCGAAACAAAAGCTCATACTCTTGCTCATCGTAAGCAGTCGGTTTCTCAACCGGAATTCGATTTTCCGGCACATCAGTTAAACACATCCGGAAACAATAAGCCTGAATTTTTTTGTCGGCACTGCCTTCTTGTCCAGCTTCTTTAAAAACATTTTTCAACAGTCCGCTCTCTGGATCTCCTTTTCGAACATAAGGATCAACGCCATCCTTAAATTGATGATGTGTCGCTCGTTCAGTTTGTACGCCATTTAAAGATTCGCCATACTGTTTGACACTTTCCCGCCCAAAGGTATAAGACACTCCTGCTTTTGCCATCAGATCGCCTTCGTAGGTTGCATCAATAAACATATTTCCTTGAAACACTTCACCATTATCCATGGCGATCGATACAATCATTCCATGTTCTTTCACAACTCCTTCATTCAGATCGAGCCGTTGATTATAGCGAATATCAATATTTTCTGAGTTTACCATCTGCTGAAATACACTTAAAGCCGCTGAAGGCTCAAAGGTCCACATCGCATCCTCGTTTTCCTCAGTTTTGGTTTGTCCTCCATCTTTATATTCCGACCGATCCTGCCATTTCCAGTTATCCGGATTGTCGTAATGTTGTCGAATATTCTGATAAAATTCTCTCGCAATACCTCCAATTGCCTGTTTTTTACCGATATCGGTCTGGCCTAGCCCACCAGTTGTCAGCCCCCCCATTCTGGAGGATGGTTCAAGAACGATAACAGACTTCCCCATTCGCGTTGCCTGTATCGCTGCGGCCAATCCGGAAGAAGTTCCACCATAAACGATGATATCAGCCTCGTTGCCGTTTTCAGCCCGTTGGCATGAGGACAATCCCAGCATTAGAAATAGAACAACAGAAAAACGTAAAAATAGTATTGAAAAAAGCCTTTTCATCCAATTCATTTTCATTAAATTATTTTATTGGAATTATCACTCCTATTCCATATATAAGATTCACTTATCAAAAACCTAACACTATACATCACAACCAAAAGATCAGATTATTAATCTGATCCATTTCGATTTACTTCAAATAGAATTTAGTTTGGAGTCCTTGCTGTGAGTTTGTTCCCACCCATAAATGAAATTCTCCAGGTTCAGTTTCCCAAATTCCTTTTTTAGTATAGAATGTCAAATCATCTGCTGTTAATTCAAATTCAATTCTTTTTGTCTCTCCTGACTTTAGAAAGACCTTTTTGAAATCCTTAAGCTCTTTTATCGGTCGAGTCACACTTCCAACCAAATCTCTAATATAAAGCTGAACCACTTCAGCTCCATCCATTGCTCCTGTATTCTTCAATTTAACTGCAATTTTCAGTGTATCGCCCTTCTTTATATCCTGATCACTTAGTTCCAGTCCTGAGTAGTCGAAAGTTGTATAGCTAAGTCCGTAGCCAAATGGAAATAGTGGACTAACTTTTTCGTCGACATACCTGGTCGTAAACATATAATCTTCTTCACTCTCTGCCGGACGACCCGTGTTTTTATGATTGTAGTATATCGGACATTGCCCAACAGAGCGAGGAAAGGACATTGGGAGTTTTCCCGAAGGATTATAATCTCCGAATAAAACGTCTGCAATTGCATTTCCTGCTTCCGATCCTAAATGCCAGGACTCGACGATAGCCGGAATATGCTCTGCCATCCAACTAATAGCCATCGGCCGACCATTCATTAATACAACGACAACATTTCTATTCACGGCACAAACGGCCTCGAGCAACTCCTGCTGAAGACCTTTTAAGCCAATTTCGGACTGACTTCTTGCCTCGCCGGACTGGAAGCAGTTTTCACCTAAGGCCAACACAACCGCATCTGCGTCTTGAGCAGCTTCTATTGCTTCGGTTATTCCCGTTCGATCTGTTTCATTAATTTGTACCAGAGTTGAAAATTTAGGCAGGTTTTCTGCAAAAACAGGCCCCCGTTCAAAAGTTACAAGATCCTTGTTTCCCACCGCATCCTGAATCCCTTCCAGCAGAGAAACCGCCACATTTCGTCCGCCCTTTCCTCTCCAGTTTCCCAAGGGAGTGTCTTTGTCATCGGCCAGATCGCCGATAACCGCAATTTTCTTATTTTCTTTGCTTAAAGGCAGTAATTGATTTTCATTTTTTAGTAAAACAATGCTTTTTCGAGCCACATCACGGACTTTTTCAAGGTTTTCAGCGCTAAGGAAAACCTCTTCGATATTTTGATTACAGTATCGGTATGGATCATCAAACAAGCCTAACCTGAATTTAATGGTCAGAATTCGCCGAACTGCATCATCAACCAATGCCTCATCGACCTCTCCACTTTCGACCATTTCAATAAGTTTTGGGAAATAGCAATGTCCTTCCATATCCATGTCAGAACCTGCTGTGATCGCTAAAAGGGCGGCTTCACTTTTATTGGCAGCCACTCCATGAAAACGCATTTCATCAATCGAAGCCCAGTCAGAAACAACAAAGCCGTCGAATTCCCATTCGCCTTTTAAAACATCTCTCAGTAAATGAGCATTGCCAGTCGCTGGTACTCCATCAACTTCATTAAACGAGTTCATAAATGTAGCAACTCCCGCATCTGCGCATGCTTTAAAAGGAGGAAGAACGACATTTCTCAGTGTTGACTCTCCAATATCAGCTATGTTATAGTCGCGACCACCTTCAACAAAGCCATAGGCTGCAAAATGCTTGGCACATGCGGCGATGGTAGTTTCATTAGCTAAATCTCCGCCTTGAAAACCTTCAACTTGAGCCTTTGCCATAACAGATCCTAAATAAGGATCTTCGCCTGCGCCTTCCATTACACGTCCCCAACGTGCGTCGCGCGAAATGTCAACCATTGGAGCAAAAGTCCAATGCAAACCATCAGCGGCAGCCTCTTTTGCTGCAACACTCGCACTGGTTCTTACAGCTTCAACATCCCAACTCGCAGCCGCAGCCAACGGAATTGGAAATATGGTTTTATATCCATGAACAACATCAAATCCAAAAATCATAGGAATTCCAAGCCTACTGTTATTCACTGCTATCTCTTGCGCTTTTCGGGTGGCTTCAGTCCCAGCTATATTCAACATAGAACCGGCCAATCCATCTTTTATGTTTTGATACATTTCTTGCGCCACCGCTCCATCAGGAACAGGGCCTGTCATTGCCCATCGACTCGAATACTGTTGTAATTGACCAACTTTTTCTTCCAAGGTCATTCTCGATATCAAATCTTCTACTTTATTCGGAACATCATCCCCTTTCGCCATGATTGCTGATGAACTGATGATAACAAGGTCAATGATTATAATAGCCGAAAATATATTCTTAAACATTGATATTATTTTAGTTGTTTTATATTTATAAACTTGGGACTAACCTATGTCTCCCATATTTACCAAGCTTATTATTTATCTTGAGCTGTTTTCTCCATCATTTTTTTATACCTCACAAGCGCCTCTACATAATAGTAGTCGGCATAAGTCAACGGGACATCAACTTCGGAGTTGTGAGGTTTGGAGCCAACACTGTGCATCAGAATAAAATTGCCGTTTTCTCCCACTTTCGCGGTATATTCATCCGAAGCCAGTGTCCGAATCTGCTTTTCTGCAACAGTCAAATACTTATCAGCGGCATCCTTTTCGACATAACTGCTTAACTCGATTAATGCTGAAGCAATCAATGCCCCTGCAGATGCATCACGCTCTTCGTTTGGAATGTTGGGAGCATCAAAATCCCAATAGGGAATATAATCCTTTGGCATATTTGGATGATTCAGTAAATAAGATGCTATCCGGTTAGCCTGATCCAAGTATCTTTTCTCTTTCGTTTCGCGGTACATATAAGTAAAGCCGTATAATCCCCAAGCCTGTCCTCTACTCCAGGATGACTCATCGCTATACCCCTGAAACGTTTGTTTTTTATGCGGCTCAGTAGTAATGGTATCGTACGACACCACGTGATAACAACTATAGTCCGGACGATAATGATTACTCATTGTTTTATCAGCATGCGATACCGAAATATGCTTAAATGTACTATCACCTGAAGTCTTCGATGCCCACAACAACAATTCCAGGTTCATCATATTATCTATAATCACGGGATATTGCCAGATTTTTTCATTAAAATCCCACGATTTAATTAATCCCATATTTTCGTGGTAACGCTCTGATAACGATTTAGCTCCTGTTAGAAGAACTTCGTTATAGGTGGTATCTCCAGTTATTCGCAAGCCATTTCCATAACTGCAATACAACATAAACCCAACATCGTGATTACTTGTCATGTACTTGGCATCTTCTATTCTTGCTGTATATTGTTTGGCGTATTTTAGCAAATCTTCGTCACCTCTATCCTCATATAAGTACCATAACACCCCAGGGAAAAAACCACTGCACCACCAGCCATAATCAGAGGTAGTCATTTCTCCATCAATGTACGACCTTGGCAAAACCAGAGGTTGATCTGCATATTTCTCGGCCATCAAAAGACTCTGACTTACTGATTTATTTAACGCATCATTAATAACCTGCTCAATATCTCTTTTCTTTTTATCAGTACAACTTGCATTCAAGGTGAATATCCCGATAAAAGCTACAAATAGTACTTTTTGAAAAAGTCCTTTAATGTTAATCTCCATATACTCTTTTTTTTTCTTTGAATTTATTTTAAAACAATAATTTCTACTTCATCATTACGTCAATTCCATCAGATTCGAGAGATTTGGATTTGGCAGTAACAGTTAATTTCCCCTCTCTTCCCTCTGGCCGTATAATTGCCATACATCGACCTAAATAAGTCATACAACTGCCGGACTGAAAGCTTTTCATATCTTTCGGGTTCCCGTTTCCAACGGCTTGTATCTGGGCATCACCCACAACCGTAAAGTGTACAATTTGATCGTCGTTCATTACTAACAGACCATCTTCATCAACCAGTTGAACCTGAATATATGCCAAGTCATTTTTATTAGAAGTGACAGTTTGTCGTTCAGGGATAAGCTTTATTTGTGACGCTTTTCCGGTTGTTTCAATTGACTTCTCAGCAATCAATTTTTCACCAGAATATGCTAATGCTTTAAGTTTTCCTTTCTCATAAGGAACTTTAAAATGGAATACATATTTTGATGTATCGGTTGACAATTGTGTGTCAATAAGATTCTCATTCAGTTTAAGCTCAACTTTTTCAGCCTGCGAATAAACATATACATCCAATGATTTACCTTCCTGTCCAGACCAATTCCAGCTTGGCAATTCATTACGCCAGCCCCACGCACTAATTACCCATTTATGTCCTTCCGGTGCAGGTGCTTCAACAGCAATCTCCAGTTGACTTCTTCCCCAAACCAAATCACGGTAATACGACTGGGGTTTCTTAAACCCAATCAGATCAATATCACCACAATAACCATTAAACCAAGGATAAGCCATATTAACTGAATCCAGCGATGCCTGCCCGATACCTGCTTCTCCCAGATAATCCATTCCGGTCCATACAAAATCGCCAATCACGTACGGATTATTAACAGCCATTTGGTAATTCTCATACATTTCCATGGCAAATGACTCTGTACCAACCATGACGCGCTCCGGGAATTGAGCATGATCGTTTTCATATTCTTGCCACTTATAGTTATATCCGTGAATGTCCATCAACCCAAAAGCAGGTTCTGAATCAGACCATGGACGCTGCCTGTCCTTAAATTCCCAAAAACCACAAATAGCCTGGGTAACTGGTATGCTGGTATCAACTTCCTTTATTGCAGCAATTAGTTGTTTTGCAATGCGAATGCCGGAAGTATCTGCCCGCTCGTATATCTCATTTCCGTAACTCCATGCAAAAATGGACGGATGATTCTGGTCGCGAAGCACCATACTTTGAATATCCTTTTTTGACCATTCCTTAAAAAAGCGGTGATAATCATTTGGTCTTTTGGGATGTTCCCAACGGTCAAAAGCTTCATCCATAACCAAAATTCCCAATCGGTCGCAAGCATCTAAAAACTGTTGTGATGGAGGATTGTGGCTGGTACGAATGGCGTTAAAACCATTGGCTTTCATTAGTTCAACCCGGCGCTGTTCTGCCCGATCAAAAGTTGCTGCTCCAAGAATACCATTGTCGTGATGGAGACATCCTCCTTTTAGAATTACAGACTCTCCGTTTAGTAAAAATCCCTTTACTGGTGAGAATTCCAATGTTCGAATACCAAACTTGGTTTCAACGACATCAATTACTCGTTCATCCTGAATAATCTCTGTTTTCAAAGTATATAGATTCGGAAATTCTAAGGACCAAAGCCTGGGTGAACTTATTGTAATGTCAGAGCTTATTGTTTGTTGTGATTTATCAGAAACCGAGACCTCTGTCTCTTTAGTAATTCCTGTAAACTGATCTCTAAAGTACACTGAATTCTTTAGTTTTACATCAATATCAGTCTGTGAAAGATTATCAACTTTTATTTCTGAATGGATCGTAGCCAATTCCTTGTTAGCATTTGAAGTAGTAAGTTTAACGCCCCAAACCGGAATATTAGCTTGATCAGTTACCCGAAGCCAAACATGTCTGTAAATACCGGAACCGGAATACCAACGGCTGTTTTCTCCAATATTCCTGGCTCGCACCACCAAAACGTTATCTCCCGGAATATTCAAATAGTCGGTCATTTCATAATAAAATGGGGTATATCCGTTTGGGTGAAAACCCAGATGTTGTCCATTAATCCATACATCAGATTCCATGTATACGCCATCAAAATAAATAGTGAAGATTTTGTTGACGTCTTCTTCTGAAATGCTAAATGTTTTTCGATAAATACCCGTTCCTCCAATGGTGTAACCAGTTGACATTCCTCCAGGGCTTTCTTTTGAAAATGGCCCAACAACTCCTTCTCCCTCGGGCAAATCTTCAATACTCCAATCATGCGGTAAATCAAGCTTTCTCCAGGAGCTGTCATCAAAACCGGGCAAAACTGCTGCTTCACCGTCTGTTTTTGAAAAACGCCATCCATCATCAAAAAGCCTCATGCGCGAATTATTTTCCGGGGCAACAAATGCAATCTGCTTTCCGCCCTGCTCTTCTTTATCCGAAAGGCATGAAACCTGAAGCATCACAAGGAAGAAATAAATAAAAATCCGAAGTAGTTTCATTGTAAAGGTTTATTAGAAACAAACATATTATTCGACGTACTTTATGAGCTCACTTACTCCAACCCCATTTTCATTGAACGGCTCAATCTTAAAATAATAAGATAGGTTGGTATTCAAGCTATTAATTGTTACCGATGTATCACCATATACCTGATAGTTGTGGTAAAATTTTTCTTTATCGGTGCCATAAATAACGTTGTATCCATCAGCCCCTGCTACTTTTTCCCATTTTAAAGAGACACTCCTTCTGTCCGTTTTTCGAACGATATTGAAATCAGAAACTACGTCAGGTTGTTCTCCATTTCCTTTTCCAAATACCCGAAAACCAGAAATTGCAAAAGTTCCATCAGGTACTTCAATATTACGAATACGCAGATAACGACAATTCTCCTTTTGAGGTAATTGAAAATATGGATGGCTACGATCATTCTGATTTTGAGACTGATCAATCAAAACTTCCCAATTATTATTATCTACAGAATAGTCGATTGTATACCTATGAAACACGGCGTCGGGCCTGCCGTAAATTTTGGTTTCATGCTCCGCAAAGTTGATTTGAATAGCAGAAACATCGAAGTTTTGCTCCAAATCAATCACCGCCCATTCTTTATCGCTTCCCGTTTCAGCCGACCAATAAGTTCTGATATCCTCATTTACCATATTTGAGGCGGGAAGCGAATCAATTTCTGATGAAACTTGTACAGGTTTGTTATAGGAAAGTAACATCCACGACGGAAAAACATCATCAAACGACGCGACTTTTATCCCCGGAATTTGAATGGGAAAGTCGCCAAATTTGGTTACTGAAAACAACTCCCCATCTTTATCAAAAAAAGTTGGGAATAGCCCGATCCGCCTTTCAAACGGATGTTTTACCGAAATGCTCATTGTTCCAACATGCCAATAATTTCCGAATTTATCTTTAAATGTGCTTCCATGACCAGCACCTGCCGCGAAACCTTCAGGCTTATATGCAAACGGATTATGTTTTGCAATTTTGTAAGGGCCAAGTGGCGATTCTGCGACATATACCCCATCAGAATAACTTTTATATTCAGTTCCGGGCCCGGCATATTGTAAATAATATTTCCCTTTATATTTGTTTACCCAGGCGCCCTCTATCCACGGATGATTATTAATTCGTTCGTTATAATCTCCGGGAACTTCCCATCCATGCTCATCTGTTTTAGCCAGAATAAAATCTACCGGATGTCCGATAGTATCAAAGTTGTTTTTATAATCCAGTTCAATTCCTTTGATGGGTAATTTGTGCGAACATTCCCAATACAGATATAAACGTTTATCATCGTCTAAAAAGAATGCCGGATCCCAAACGGCAACGTCCAACGAATCTCTGGTTATCTCCCATTTTCCTGACAAAGGATCTCCGGATTTATAAAGTGTACTTTTGGTTCTGGAAGACGCCAGAAAATAAAGTGTATCATTGATATCAATGGCCGTTGGCGCATATTCTTCCGTGGGTATTTGATTTGTTTCTACAAAACTCCATTCTACCAAATCTGTTGAATGCCAGTAGCCTCCTGTCTTTGAAGCAAACAAATAATACCGATCTCTAAAATAAACTACGGTTGGGTCTGCTGCCTCACGCCGCGAAGGACCTTCCAATTGGAAACGATAGTCCAGATCCAATGGATTGCAAAATGTTTTAATTGTTTCTTTTTTAGTTGCTTGCTTTTGATCGCAGCCAGCCAATATCATGATAAAAGCAACTGCCAATAATGGAATGTAGAATCGCATTTCTATATTTTTAAGAATCAAACTCTTCGTTTAATACAAATCAAGTTGATTGGTTACAGGTTTTAATGTTTTTTTGTGAGCTTCTACCAGTGCATTAATCTCTTGAATTACCTCTGGGTATTTATCTGCAATATTAAATTTTTCAGAAGGATCAACCTCCAGATCATACAGTAATGGAGTTTCATGATCCACTAAAGGATCACCTCCATAGCCTGATTTAGTCAGAAAATGCGCCTTGTATTTTCCTTTTCTCACAGCATATATTTTTGTTCCTCTGTAATAGAAAATTTCGTTCCGTACCGGCTCATTTCCTCCACGAAGTAGCGGAGTAAGGTCATTCCCATCATAGATTCGGTCCTGCGGTAAAGGAATTCCGCTTTGGGCGCAAAACGTTGGAAATAAATCAAGCGTAGATCCCATTTCCATAACAACTCCGGGCTTAACAATACCCGGCCCCCAAAAAATAGCCGGAACACGCATTCCTCCTTCGTAAGTAGAACCTTTACCTCCGGTTAGTAATCCGGCAGTGCCTCCATGTGTGTCGAATGTTAGCCATGGGCCATTATCAGAAGTGAATACCACAATGGTGTTATCTGCCAATCCGTTATCTTTTATGGCTTTTAACACCTGCCCAACACTCCAGTCAAGTTCCTCTATCACATCTCCATAACGGCCTCTCTTGCTGGCTCCTTCAAACTCTTCGCTGCGAAAAAGCGGAACGTGCGGCATGGCGTGTGCCAGGTAAAGAGCAAAGGGTTTTTCTTTATTCTTTTCGATATAAGCCACTGCTTCGCGTGTGTAATTTTTAGTTAATTCGGTTTGAACAGCCTGTTCCTGAATAATTTCGTTATTCTGATAAAGTGATATCTGAAAATATTCCTGTTCAGGATATCTACACGATTCCCAATAATCGATGTTTGGATCGCGATCCATGTCATTGCTGTATTTTAATCCGTAGAAATAATCGAATCCATGGCTTGTTGGCAAAAACTGTGGCTCGTGCCCCAAATGCCATTTTCCAATGATACCGGTTGCATAGCCATTTTGCTGAAGAATTTTAGCAAATGTGATTTCCGATTCAGGCAGACCGCCTTTTGATTCAGGGAAAATAACCCGATGGTTATCGCTGCACATACCGTTTCGTATTGGCAATCTCCCAGTCATAATTCCTGCACGACTCGGTGTGCAAACTGATGAGGAAACATAGAAGTTGGTCCACTTCTGACCTTCATCAGCCATTTTATCCAGGTTCGGAGTTCGAATGGTAGGATGGCCATAAACCCCCAAATCACCATAGCCCATGTCGTCACAAAAAATAACAACATAGTTGGGTGGAGTATTCTTATTTTCCTCGGATACAGTACAAGCTGAAATTGAAATAAAAATTGCGAACAATAATATGAGTACATTAATTTTCATAGAAACTGTTTTTTTACGATTATTGAGTGGTATAAGTTATTTCAGGTAAGGATTCATGGCGTTTTGCCAAATTTTATACCCCATGCTGTTCAGGTGAAGTAAATCGTCTAAATAATTTTCCTTCACCGGCTCACCGTTAACCAGCATCGGATTCCAGATATCGATGTAATCAATATATTTTTTTCTGGCGCGTTTAATGAGCATATTATTTAGTTCCAGCATATCATTTTTTAGCTCCCACCTTTTGGGACTCGGTTTCATTGATAAAAATGAAAATTGCACATCCGGAAACTGTTTTCTTGTCCATTTCACCAGTTCTTTACCTTCCCTGAAGATCGTTTTCGGATCATCGCCTGCCGCTAAATCATTACCTCCAACAAATACAACAATCTGGCTGGGTTTGTATGGCAAAATCAAGCGTTCTTTAAAGTGAAGGATATCGCTCATTTGTGCACCGCCGAAACCGCGATTCACAATGTTTTTGTCCGGGAAATAATCCTGAACATCTTGCCAAATGGTAAATGAAGAGCTTCCCAGTAAAAGAATTCCACCCGGTTCAGGCATCGCAATAGAATCCTTGTGTTCATAATTAGCGATTGATGGTCCCCATTTTACTTCAGGATCATATTGAGCAAAAGCAATGTTGGTTGCGAAAATTAATACGGCAACAAATAACAAACTGAACTTTTTGATATTTTTTTTCATAATAAAATCGGTTATGGTATAAATGGGAGTAAAATCCCTTCTGGTTTATCTTCGTTTTCCATCGATAATTAAAAATTAGATTTAATTGTTTCTATATCCACGTTAATTACATACTGTAGAATCTTTGTTAGTTCTGATTCTTCACCCTGAATATGAATAACTCTTTGTTTATGTACTAGCGACTGACCGGGTTGAAGATCTGCTGCGGGTGAAGACGTTTCGATCTCGTAGAATGGGCCCATGATTTTACCATCAACAGGCCCATCATTGTATGAATTAACAGCATCACCACTGTATGGATCTTCCTGATCTCCCCAATTGGAATTCACATACTCTTTTGGTTCATCTGGCAATGAACACCAAAGCAAAGTCAAAACCTTTTTTTTAGAGTCATAGCTTCCGCAAATTTCCTTTGCTCTAAATGGTGGAATACCAATTTTGCTACGATATTCACCGTCAATCTTAAAATAAACCATTCCCTCTTCAACAATTAACCTGTTGGCTGGAACTTTACCAAAATATTCGTCATTTACGACTACTCCGTCACCTTCTTCTTTAAATGGAATAAAGACAGTAGTTGTTGGTGAAGGATTGAACATACAAAGCAACCATATGGAAAGTAATCCATTTTCTTTTGTCCAGGCCTGATTGCCAACATTGGTAATTTTATTCTCCGATTGATAGACGACCACGTTCACTGATTCATCAGGAATCTCCATTTTTAATTCAGACTCCAATTGATCGATTGACATCAACGAAATCGTTCTTTCAATGCCAACTTCAAATTTAAATCCTGAGGCATTTACAACCTGCATATTTTTTTCAAACGTGACACTTCCTTTTGTTTGTTTTTTGACATCAAATGGTTCTGTGTCTATCACCGCCGGAACCTTCCAGTTTTCAAAAACCTGCTCAGCACCTTCTTTAAAGTAAATAGAGAATGGTCCCCCTTCTGGTCCTAACCAAAAGCGTTCTTCGCCGCCAAACGGATTAAACTGCTCATTTAATTTTCCAGACTTAAACAAGTCATAATTAATCCACCCAAAACTATTGCCACTCGGGCCGTTCACTGTACTTGTCATCACTCTACCTTGTAGTTCTGGAGAAACAAGTACTCCGGCGCCAGTGCCATCGGTTAATTCAAGGCAATTTAAATTGTGTGCTTTAAAAAATGCCATATCAAAGCCATAAGTTTCCTCTTCATAGGCAGATTTCGTCATCTTCTTATCCTTTCTTTTGCTTGAAGAAATTGAACATCCGACCGAACTTATTATAGCCAATCCAATTACTACCGCTATTATTTGTTTCATCTTTTTTAACTACAATTTATCATTATCACTCCAAAATAAAAGGGCAAGGCAAACACCTCCCAGAGCCCATCCTGAGTGACTTATAAACCACTTTTCTTCGTCTTTCTGAATTATTTCGGCACAATGTGCAGGCCTCAAAATTCTAATTAGTTATCCACGTTTAGTTTGCTGACTAATGAACATTTAAGGGTGATTCCGGTGAATCCAAATAAAAATAGGCGCAAGACGAAACATTATCGGTACGTTCAAACAGAAAATCTCCTTCTTGTTTATCAAAATCAACTGCCTCCAAATTTTCACCTGTTTTATATATTGGCACTTTTAACAGCCTCATCTTTTCTCTGTCCTTTTTTCCGGCGTAGCCAATTTGCTGAATAGTAACCTCTATGTCTTCATAAAAATAAACAGGATCTGGCTTATGGTAGCGATAAAACGCATATTCAAACTTAGATTCGTCAGCAACTGTGCACCCCTGATACAGGTTATCATATTGTCCTTGTCCCCAGCCTGTTCCAATATAATCTTCAGTTCCTGTTCCACAAAGAGTTGGGTACTTTTCATCGCCATCTAAATATATTTTCACTTCACCTTCTCCCCACCAGGCACGAGTGTACTGAATATCGTTAGCCACAACACTGATATTGGTTCCTAAAAATCGTCCCTTTCCTTCAACTCGCGGTAATATGCGGTAGTCTTCTTTTAAAATTGTTGGATTTTGTTGATTAAATATGGCATGGAAGTATAGAACAGAATCATCAATCTTATCACCAAGGGTATAATCAACTTCATAGTAAAACTTATACAAATCTTTTCCTGATTCATTAACAACCTGAATCTTCATGCTTTCGCGAAAAGGCATTGGAATGTAACAATTAAAACTCCTCCCTTCGGGACTTGAAAAGAAAGCATTTTCAAATTGGCTCATCCTTGCCAGTCCCTGGTTAAAAAAATCAGACAAAGGAGCAGAAACTGCAGGAGTTGAGGCTCCATCCCAGAACATTTGTATTTTAATACCGCGCAACATCTCTGGAGACCGGTCGTCGATAGTAAGCCAAATTCGTCTCACTATTCCACTGCTTTCGGAAACTTCGGCAAGTGTTTTCACTTCGCCGTTATTAAACACAAAGCTGGGTGATCCTTTTCGTCCACCATTGGTTATCCCACCTTTCCCTTTTTCTCCTTTCCAGTTTTCTGCACTCGTCCAACGGGTCTTAACTCCGGCAGGCATTTCAAAAAGTGATTGCGCATTTGCTACTACGCATGAAACTAAAATGATTTGAATTAGTACAAGAAACTTTTTCATATACTTTAATTTTATTGCTTCTTAAATTGGTTCATCCAGGTATAAATATCTATATCAAATACATCATAGGTGGTATCTTTTCTTCCCATCCCAGACCCACTGTATGTTACAGTCCATGAGTCGTGTCCGACTCCGGGATAGATAGTCAATTTAGCTGGAACCGGGGGATTGAGTTCATTAATCATTGGAACAATGGTTTTTGAATATTCAGGAGAAACCGTTCCATCAGCATCACCGTGAAAAACCCAAAGCGGAATCTTTGATAAATTTTCATTCCCTTCGTCACTCAATTCACCTTTCCCGCAAATTGGCACAGCAGCGGCAATATGAGATGCTTCACCAAATGAACAAAGCAGATCAAAAGTGGCAAAACCGCCCATACTTATTCCGGTAAGGTAAATTCGACTGGTATCAATCTGATTATTTGAATCCATCAGATATTCAACAAACTGCTTCACCAAATCACGATTCCACCAGTCTCCATGGCATTGCGGTGAAGCCACAAACATCTCAACAGAAGGTTTCCATGTCCCGTTTTTAATCATTTTTGGAGGACCATGTTTTAGGACTTTTTCCAAATCAGTTGGCGTAGTTTTACTATTTCCCCGCTCACCATATCCATGTAAAAAAATCAGCAAGGGATATTTCTCATCAGAGTTCAATGAACTTGAAGGTGTAAAGAAATAATAACCATACGGTGAACTGGTTTTATCAAGGTAGAACGGCTGGTGATACCCTCCATTAACTAGAAAATCCGTTACCCCTGGCTCTGACGTTTCCTTTTCGATCATTTTATCAACGGTTTGACTATTGCATGAACTTGTACCAACATAGAACAGCACAATTAATAGACTAATAGCAATTTTCATAGTTTGTTTTTTATGTAGTTAATCTACTTTAATATCACGAATACTAGATACTTCCTCTCCATTAGAATCAATACTGGCCTTCAACTGATAGTTGCCTGTTTCTTTAGGTATTTCAATATCAAAGTCAGTAATTGTTCGACCAACCTCATCAATGCTAATAGATTTCGTGGACTCGGAAACAATCTTCCCGTTCTTTAAAATCTGAAATTTCAAATCACCTGAATAGCTTTCATATAAATCGTTGATTGCAAATACTGAAACAGACTTTTTTTCTTCAGACTTAGCGTGATTAGACCACCAGTCGATCATTAAACCAACCGGAGCGAAAGCTGATTTAGTATATTTTTCAAATGGGCGATGCAGAATCAGGTTTTTGACATCTTTCCAGTCGTCACCTGTCATGGCATTGGTGCTGTTCGTCAGGGCACAGAAATGAAGCACTCCGGCCATTTGACGATGACAACGCCAATATTCCGTTTTTGCCGCCAAAGTTCTGGCTTTCCATTCCAATCGTTTTTCAGGCGTATCCAGTTCGGGTAGTCGACTATAAACACATTCTGTCAGCGGGGTCGGGTTTCCGTCTCGGGTTAGCCACACCCAGGCATACTCATTATTGATGATCGCATTTGGATAACGGCCGCCGTCGACTGGCGATTGATACTCATTTGGATCATTAAAAGTCTCGATATAGTCGCCTTTCAAAACATCATATAACATTCCGTTCCGGGAAACTTTGTCATTCCCCAGAAAATAGGGATGAAGAAATAAATACGGATGAGATTCAATTACATCGGTTGGAGATGCTGGAGCAGAAAATCCATTATCCCACGGGCGGTTAGATAAATCGAGGTGGCGCGCCTGATTGATCGCTTTACCAACCTCCTGCCACAATGTTTCGTTTTGTGCATCCCAAATAACGACTGAAGGATGATTCCAGCGTTCGTGCATCCATTCGGTATATTCTTTTACTAATGTTGGTGCCATATAACGTTCATGCTGTCCGGTATTCACCCGGGCGGTGTCATCCAGAAAAATTCCCCAAAATGCATATTCATCAGCAATTAGGAACCCCATTTCATCAGCAATATCGTACCAAAAATCAGGTGCAAAGCCAACATGATATCTGTAGGTATTCCAATGCAAGTCCTTAAATTTTTGATGCATCTTAATCACCCAATCCTTATTCCACAACAAATCATGACGAACGGTATCATCCATAAAGCGATGCAAAGCCAAGTTAGTTCCCCTCATGTAATAAGGTTTGCCATTAAGCATTCCGACTTTTTTCTCCGGATCGAATCTGAACTCACGCATCCCAAAGCGAACACTCTTTGTATCTGATCCGGTTGATAGATGTATAGAATATAAAAACGGATTCTCCGGTGACCATAGTTGGCTATCAGCGATAGGAATTCGAAAATCGAGCGTATCCAACTGATTTGCTTTTAATGATTTTGACCTGCTCTTGCCATTTTTAACTACAGCTCCGCTTTTAAACTCAGACAATTCATATTTCAATTGAACGTTTTCATCATGATCACTGATCAGGTAGGCAACCACCCGAACGGTGTTTGTTTCGATCTCAGGCACGATCTGTACGTTTTGAATATATGGATAGTCCGTTAATATCAATTCTACCTCATCATAAATACCGGGAGTATATCGAATTTTCTCATTGTCTTTCCCGTAAGGAATTGTATCAGGTAAAACATCGGTGTTGGCTCCTACCCGAATAACGATCTCATTGGTTTCTCCATTTCCTTTTAAGTATTCTGCGATATCGTAAAACTTCGGCGTATAGGAATATAACTTTTCTCCAACAAAATGACCATTCACAAAAGCCTTTTGTCCGTATGCAATTTTGTGCGTTTTCAAAATAGCAACCGGAGGAACATTACCTTCAATTTTAATTTCTTTTTTATACCAGAAATAATCTCGCAACGGAGATGTTGAATAAACACTGTCAAAAGCAGGAGTCGACAAATCAATTAAGCCAGGAACCTGAACATGACTAGTATAATCGTTGGGTATTTCGTCCTCGGAAATTGACTGCGCTACCTGCCATTCTCCATTTAATGAAATTGTTTTACGATTCTGTTTTGAGGTACAGCCAACCATTAAGAGTACAGCTAAGAGAAATAGGTATTTCATTTTACTTTGATTCTAATATTTTTAATTCTTCAATTGCGGCTAAGCCAAACCAATCCATCGTATAAGTACATATCAACGGATAATAGTGCCGATAAACAATTCCTGAAGCCCAGGTATCTCCGACAATTCCTCCTTTTGCGAATTTATCATCTCCGGTATATTGATTCTTCATACACCATTGCAAAGCCTTTTGGGCAGATTTCAAATATTTGGGATTGTCAGAATATTGATAAAGCTGATATAACAGTAAGCTCCATAGAGGTGTTCCTTTTTCGCTAATCCCTACTTTTTGCGGATCGACATACAATTGCCACGAAATGAACCGTCTTCCAACTGTTTGTCAATTACATTATCCGCAAGCGTAATTGCTTTTTTCAGGTAATAATTACCTTCCGGCATCATTTGGTGAGCAGACAATAATCCGATCATGGCCCAGCCATTCCCTCGCGAAGTTTGGCCATCCTTCATTAAGATTGGGCTTCCGACCGGTCTCCCGGTTGGCCAGCAATCATCGGTATGATCAGCTTGATTTCGATGAAAATTTCGGTACCACAAACCACTGGGATCTTCCAATACGTGGATCAAACCGTCTAAATATTCTTTACCTATTTGTTTATGTTTTTCATTTTTTGTGTGCTTGTACGTTTCCGAAAAGCCAATCATTCCGAACCCGGATTCATCCATCGTCCAGTTTTTCCATTTGTTGGCTTTCAGAACGAAATCCTGCTCTACGATGCTATCGCCTTTCATTACTCTGCCAATTTGCTCAGATTGAAGAACCGCAGCATCCAGAAAACGCTGGTCACCCGTTGTTTCATACAATGGAATCCATCCCCAGCCTGCCATAAAATGAGCATCAGCCGGACTCATATAGCCTGAAAATCCTTCCTGATAAATCATCCGGGGATCGTACCGGCAAATGGTAATTCCATATGCCGGGTGTTTTTCATCCAACATCTGAAAACGCAAGGAAGCCTCGCCAATAAGCCGGGCTGTTTCTATCAATTTTTCATAGCCAAATTCTTCTGCTAATTCGGGAATTTTTGCTGCATCCAGCAATAGCTTTATGGCAGGCCCGTATGTCCACATCCAGTCTGACCGGCGGTACATTTTCGAATCTAAATCATAAAAAAGGAATAAGCCTCCGTAAGTTGGACTGAGTGGATTCAGGTTTTGAGTACTTAAAATGAAATCGATGCTTTGCTTTAAAGAAGTAATTAGATTCTCCCTGACCAACCCTGAATCGGTTTTTATATTAGCTGCAACAGTTTCATCATTAATTTCCAGCTTATGCAGTAATCGTTTTTCATTGCCCTTTTGAGAATAAACATTTATGGTTCCGCTCCAAACAGAAGATAAAGTAGTCAACTGATAATCGAATTTCGAATTAACGTTATTTGCATCAATGATTTCCTGTAAATAAAAGCTTTCCAGACTTGCCGTTTCTGATTCCACATAAATATGATTTTCCCAATGTTCCAAGTGATTCCTAAATACCAAGGTATCCTTTAGTTCTTCATAACTATTCCAGAAATTACTGTTCCAACTGTAATGGTCTCCATCGCTAACATTCGCTACAATTGCAACTGCACGTAGATTTTCTTTTAACTGGACATCAATAACCGGAAACCACATATCTCTTCCATGAACCATTCCCTGGTTTTCTCCTCTGGTGTTATCCGGTGACACATCAGTTAATTTTGAAACATATCTATTTCTATCACTGTGTATTTTCAGAATAATTCGCTCACAACCTGCTGGTTTATCCATTGAAATATGGATCAAACACCCATCCTTTTCAACTAGTTTATTGACCGAATTAGCAACAATGACCTGAGCATTCCAGAAAAGCAGGAATACGATTGTTAACAATGTAAATCCACCTTTTTTCATCAATTTATAATTACGAGCTTTTTCACTTCTGTTCCCCATTTACTATGACACCTCACGTAATAAACACCCGACCCCATATCTTCACCAAAACGATATGTTTTTTCATTGCTAACAATGGTTTTTTCCTCTAAAATCTGAACAAGTTGCCCATTAGAAGAAAATACAGAAACTTGCAACTCACTCCTACCCGAAAGTTTAGCCAATATCTGAGCCGAGGTTTGCGTAGGATTAGGGTAAACGACCAAATCTATTTTAGCAGAATTGAAATCTTCAAATCCGGTCTCAATATCTGAAGCAACTATGTATATAGGCCTTTCTGATAGCGTGAGATTGACTTTTTTTCCATCTAAAGTCACCGAAACAGTATCGCCATCTTCGTCAAAATTTGATGGTACAATTGAATAAACGGTTGACGCACTGCCAATATCCAACTGATATTCGGTCGTAGCCCCGTTATCCTGGTTCGAATTGGTCTGTCGTGTCCACAAAGCATATTTTTTACCATTATTATCAGGATCATCAAATTGAAGGCAATAAACTTCGTTGTTTCCAACTTTTTTGGCGTATGAAACAACTCCTTCATAATAGCTTGCCCCCAACACATTTTGCATGGTAGCTAAATGAAAATAGGAAGGCTTTTTCTCAAAACCTGCATTGCCATCTTTTATAAACCCACTCGATGAATATTGCCCGGCATTGGTGCTGTTAACGTCTGCCGCAATAAACATGAATGCTTTCTCAAAGCCCATTTTCATCAAAATCAGGTTTGCACGTACCAGGTAATTTGCCTGAGCATCAAAGGTTGCATAAATGTATGAGTGAGAACCGCTTTTTGCCTTATAGGTATCCCAGCCAAACTCTGTAATCCAAATGGGCATATCTGGCAGCACGCGATTTTTCCATTTGAAGAGACCTTGCATTTCATGCTCAAAACCATAAGTTTCATGCTCCGGGGAATAGCCATTCGTATGATCACTACAATACATATGGACATTTAAAACGTCAAAAGGAATCCTTCCGTTCGAGTGTTGTAATATCTCATGAAAAATTAATGAATCAGCTCCAGCAGTACCTGCGACAACATGCTGGGCATCAGGATCAACAGACTTGACTCCCAACAATGGGTGAGCCGCATCTGTCTCAACACCATATCCGTCGTGAACTGCATTGCAGAAGGTTGCGTAATCCTCTGCCGGCCATTCAGGTGACCACCACCAATAGTCTGGCTCATTCTCATCTTCATAATACTTAATAATATCCAAGCCGGTTGCTTTATCTCCCGATTCAAGTTTTGATTCTTCAATTTGCTTTGAACCATAACGGGCTACCAATTGCCCCATGAATTCTAGTTTCTCAATATAATCCGATGCCTTCGACCCGTCTCCTATATTGTTGGGTATATGATCATCATCCAGCCACCCCGGTTTATTTAAAGCATCAATAAGAACGTTAATCCCCAACTCCGTGCATTCATCCATAAAGTTGTTGTGATTGGGCCAAGTGTAGGTATGTGGTTCTTTTGTAATATTATCCCACTTGTAATAATCATTTGCTGCCTCGTAATGTGCCCAACTGTGGTATTCTCGAATCCATTTTACACAGCTTGATATTTTATCTAAATATTTATTGTCGTGGGCTGCAATATTCGTATTTGCACCTAAAAATTCAGATACAGGCTGTCTTTGCTCCTGAGCGAAAACAAGAAAGCTTATTCCAACAAAAAGTAATAGTGTCAGAATCTTATTTGTGTTTTTCAAAGTGAATATTTTCATGGTTACATCTAAAGTGAGTTGGCGTTCTCGATGACCAAAAATTGTGGTGTTTCGGTAAGTACCACACCTAAATTACTGCCATGGGGGTTTACCAAAGTGGTATCACCGTCTATATCTATATAAGCAGGCTTAATCAGATAAGCATTACATATTTCTTTTTGAACCTCGATTTGGTATTCGGTTTTCACTCCACTATCATGGACCGATTCGATTTTTCTTGTCCACAATACCAATACATTTTTTCCAGAAGAATGGTCTGTGAATTTTACGTTGAATACTTCGTTTCCCCCATGCTTCTCGCGATATGTGAGTGCTTTTTCATAAACAAAGTCTCCTAAGATGTTTTGAAAAGTGGCAAGGTAATAATAAGATAATTTCTCTTTTCGTTTATTCTTTTTGTCCATAAACAAACCACAGGTGGCATATTGCAATATTTCCTTACTGTCGGTATCTCCAGCCATGTACATAAAAGCCTTTTCGAAGCCCAGGTGTTTTAAAATAAGGAAGGAACGCAACAAGTAGTTTGCCTGGCTCTCTGGTGTTGCATATGCATAAGAATGCTGCCCATCTTCATTTTTGTATGTATCCCATCCAAATTCGGTCAGCCAAACAGGCATATTTAGCAAAACCCGATTTTTCCACTTCAAATACTCTCGAAAGAAAGCCTCGAAGCCATGCTCTTCGTTCTCCGGTGAGAATGAATATTCTTTATGATCGGAACAATACATGTGAACATTTAAAATATCAAATGGAATTTGTTCGTTGCAAGCCTTCAGAACTTCGGAAATATAGACAGTATCAATCGCAGCCATAGCAGCCATGACATGCATCGCATTTGAATCAACTGATTTAATTCCAAGTAATGGGTATTCGTTTGTTGTTTGCAAGCCAGATCCGGCATGAACTCCTATACAATATTGTGCATAACCGGCAGCACTCCACGCCGATACTTTCCACCAGTAATTAGGCTCATTATAATCTTCGAAGTATTTTATATATCCAAGACCGGATATTTTGTCTTCTGTTTCAAGTAATGATGTATCAATCTTTGTTGATCCATACCGAGCAACTAATTGGGATACAAATTCAATACGCTCTATATAGTCAGATGATTTGGAACCATCACCGGTATTTTTAGGAATATGCTCATCATTTACCCAGTCAGGGCGATTAAGAACATCCAGTAACACCTGAACTCCTAGTTCGCGACCGGTTTCCATAAATTCATAATGACGAGCCCACACATCATCCTTTCGACTGGTCGTGTCAGCCCCAAAATAACGATCATTCTTTTTTTCGAAATGAGACCAGGCGTGGTATTCCCGAACCCATTTTACACAGTTCGAAAGATCGGTGAGATATTGCTTATTGTACTCTCCCAAATACGTATTTGCTCCCATAAACTGAGAAAATGTCTCTTCATATTCTTGAGATATAACTTGAGAAACATAAGCAATTAAAAAGACGAGTGTAATTGTTAGTCTCTTCAATCTGTTCATTAGTTCTACGGTCATTAAACTGTTTTGATTTGTTCGATCACTATATAGCTATCCTAATAGATTAGCTTATACAAATAGAGAGAGCCACATGTGAAAATCCGGACACTTTTTTTTGAATAACATAGAAATACCAGTAGTAAATTACCGGCATTTGAGGTAATTTCAGTTACAGCGTCAACGTACAAACAGACACTTAAAAGTGCGATGGATAATAATTTTGAACCCAGCTAGACATTTGACAAATCAATGTTAACCTGCCAGTTACCTTCCTCTGAAATTTTCACTTTACAGGTGAATTTTTCTTTTGCGGCTCCAAAGCCAGTAGCTGATTTTGAATCAAATTCAATTTCCATTTCCAAAGGAAATTTATCAACAATAAATTTATTATCATAAAATGATCCTGCGTTCGAGTTAATCCGCAAACCGGAAATACCGACTTTCGAATTTTTCCGCATGATAATAATCTCAACTTGACTCGGAGTTAGCGATTTTTTGGTAATAACCAGCTTATTAATGTTTGAAGATTTCGATTCTACCTCATATGGCTTTTCATATTTCCCAATGTATTCGTCATCTTTCCAAAAACCGACAAGAATACTATCGGGTTGAGTCTCGCGCTTGATTACCAACTTTCCTTCACCTTCTTTCAAGCCATCTTTCCAGTTCCCCTGATATACATCCCCATTACTCCAGGTATATGTTCCATTTCCCTCAGGCAATCCCTTTTTGAACTCGCCTTCGTAGGAATCTTCTCCAACTGCTTTTCCAACACCATGAGCTTTCCCCCTTTTGCAATCGCCCTCATAGTTCTCTGAAATTTTCGGTAGCAAAACGGTACAATCATCATCCGGCAAAAACTGCCAGGAAGAAAGGAATAACAAAGCTGCTAGCGCTATCATCAATTTTCTGAGTTTGTTCATGGTCTAATTGAATTTATAGGTTAATATGAAGAGCATGGCCTATAAGGCCATGCTCTTTTAGGTAGTTGGTTATTGATAAGCTGGATTTTGCTCAAGTGCATCATTTCTAAGTAATTCATCTTCATGAATTGGTAAAAACAGGTGATTGTCTGTTGTCGAATTAGTAATTTGTTTTGCATACTCTTTATCCCAGCGCAGCAAATCAAACCATCTTAGTCCATCTTCATAAATCATTTCTCTGCGCTTTTCATCCCTGATTGCCTGCACCATTTTTTCTTTCGTGTCAACATCAACCAATGTTAGAGCATCAATTCCTGTTGTGCCTTTCGGTACATCCCAAAATGGATTTTCATAGTCAGGATCGTAAGCACGTGCTCTAATGGTATTCAAGAAACCAAGTGCCGCTTGCTTATTTGCTTCGTAGTCTTGCTCGATCAAAATCTCGTATTTATTAAAATACAATTCGGTTGCACGAATCAATACAAAGTTCAACTGCTCAATTCCACCGTCGGCATAGCCTCTTGGTGGAACATGTTTACGGATAGCAATATTATTTGACCACGGGTGATCTCCGTACATAAATTCCCAACGAATATCTTTGCCTTGTGAAGCCATCAATTCATCTGCAGTATCGAATAAATCGTACACATCATCGGCAATTTCAAAATCAAATCCCATGAACCAACCAAACTGACCCGAACCGAAAAAGCCAGGAGAATAGTCATTTTGTTGCTCAAAAATAGACTCACTTGAGTTCATTGGCTCATCAAAGATGCTTCTCCATGAAGTCGCCAATGGATACAAGCCACTATTAATAATTTCTTCTGACAGTGAAAGTGCCGTGGTCATTTCACCTTCATACATTGCAATTCTGGCCAAATAAGCTTTTGCAGCCCATTTACTTGCACGTCCTTTCCTCAAGTTAGTTTCAGAAGCATCAGCATAATTTTCCAGTACTGCTGGCAAATCATTAGCTGCAATAGTCAAATCAGCTTTAATTTGATCAAGAACCTGGTCTTGCGTTGACTTAGCAATCTCATTATCTTCAGGACCACCAGTCTTCAATTCAAGTACCAATGGAACATCTCCCCACATCATGGTCAAATAATAATAGGTTACACCACGCAGGAAATGTCCTTCTGCCAACATTTCTTTTTTCCTGTTTCCGCCAAATTTATCGTCTGGAATCTCAGCAGTTTTTTCGAGAAACAAATTAATGTTTGCTGCAGCAGTGTACATTTTTGCCCAAGGGGTATTGTACCCGCCGCCTGACGACGGATTAGCCGTTAGCTGGGTACGATCTTTCAATTGGAAACACCATCCACTTGGCTGTTTTACATCATCAGTAGAAACCTGAAAATAACAGATCAACTGTGAATAGGCACTTTCATTAAAAAAGCGGTTATAACATCCAGTCAGGCCTACCTCTGCAGCACTCTCCGAATCGTACAAGGCATTCATCTCAATACTCGAATACACGTCTTGCTCCAATACCTCCTGACATTGTGCAAAAAAGAATACAGCTGGAAGTATTAATAAGTATTTATATATTTTCTTCATTTTTTGAACATTTTAAATTATAAACCTGATTAGAATGTTATATTAACACCAAGGCGATAAGCTCTTGATTGTGGATAAGAACCATAATCATAACCACGTAGCAATCCACTGTTTGATCCGCCATTAACCCCAGTAAAGTGATCTACTTCAGGATCGAAACCAGAATATTTGGTCAATGTCAACAAGTTGTTTGCTGTCAGGTATATTCTTGCTGATTTAAGGTTTAACCTTGACAATAATCCTGATTCAAATGTATAACCAAGAGTGACTGATTTTAACCTCAGATATGAACCATCTTCTAACCATCCTGTATGAGGAAGCGTGTAATCATTATTCCTATCGTCATAGTTAATAACCGGATATTCTGTTACATCACCAGGTTGCAGCCATCTGTTATCAAATGCTGTCTGAGTAGTATTTGCACCAACAATTGTACGATCATTCAAGGTCATTGTTTCCAACCATCTGCGAGTGGCATTATAAATCTTATTTCCATAAGAATACTGCATAAAAATTGAAAGATCGATATTTTTATATGAGAAGTTATTTGTTAAACCTCCAAAGAAATCAGGGAAAGGGCTTCCTGCCATAATCAAATCACCTTCGTTCGGAAGACCGCCGCTTTCATCCTGATCAACAATCACAATCGTACCATCATCAGGATTTACATATTTTTCTCTTTCATATAAGTAGAAACCAATCGATTCTCCTTCTCTTGCAATACTTCGACCTCCAGCGCCATTTACAATTACATCCTTACCTTCCAATAGTTCCAGAACTTTGTTTTGGTTTGTCGAAATATTAAAGTCAGCATTCCAGTTGAAGCTTTCTTTGGTTATGATGGTTCCGTTTATTCCAAACTCCAAGCCCTTATTTTCCATTTTACCAATGTTATCAAGCTTAGAACCAACACCACGGGTATTGGGAAGTGGAACCTGAAACAACAAGTTATCAGTAGTCTTCACATAATAATCAAAAGTAAAATTCAATCGACTATTTAATAAACTCAAATCAGTACCAATATTAAACTGGGTTGTTTCTTCCCATTGTAGCTCTGGAGTTGGCAAACTTGAAATTACGCCACCGGTTTGATTATTGTAATTACTACCTGAATTCGTTCCTGTACCAACAGTCATAATACCACGAGCAGCATAATTTGATATTTCCTGATTACCTGTTACACCATAACTCGCACGGACTTTCCAATCATCCAAAAAACTCAAGTCTTGCATGAACGATTCTTCGGATACTCTCCATGCCACAGATCCTGATGGGAAAAAGCCATAACGGTTGTCTTTACCAAAACGTGAAGAACCATCGTAACGAGCATTCAGTAACAGCATATATTTTCCTTGATAATCGTAATTAAAACGACCAAAGAAAGAAGTAATACCATATGCTTGTTTATCAGAATCAGCAACATCAATGTCGGTTCCTGCGTTTAGAGTGGCCACTTTGTCAGAAACAATTCCACTCACCAATACAAAGCTGTTCTCCCAAATTGTTTCCTGAACGGTATTACCCGCTAAAAATGTAAAACTATGATCTTTAACTCCTAAAGCATAAGTAAAATAATTTTCTAGTGTCCATGCTTTTTGATTAAACGTACGCTGAGATTTTTGACCTCTCCAATCCACGCCTTCAAAAGCATTTGGATTTGGTGGATCGAACCAATTTTCCAATTCACCACGAATGTCACCCGAAGCCTGAACACGATAATTCAATCCGGGTAATAAATCTACTTTAGCATAAGCTGAAGCAATAATACGAGTTACGTTAGTGGTAATATCAACGTCCAATGCTTGCCTAACCGGATTGCCATATTCTTTCTGAAATGGATCATTGGTAAAAGTTCCATCAGCCAGGTAGACTGGGGTTACCGGAGCTTTTACCAAAGCAGTTGACAATACTGATCCTCCATAAATATGGTTGTTATTTGAAGCATCTGCTTTATCCGGGCTACCGTCGTTTTTAGTACGGTTCTGATCGGTAAAAGCTGCATACAAACTAGTTCCCACTGAAATATGCTCTCCTAAATCCTGATCAACATTTGCACGCATGTTGTAGCGACTAAAATCGGAACCAATAATAATCCCTTTTTGATTATAATAACCTGCACTAACCATATAACGTGTTGCTTCAGTACCACCACGCATCGACATGTTAACTTCATTGACCGATCCCATGCGGAAAATCTCATCCTGCCAATTAGTATTAACCGGAGGATTATTAATCATGCTTTCCGGGTAAACATTCACATATTCCGGCTCTTCTTCAGCAAGTTGAGAGCGACCTTCATTCACCATTCTCATATAATCAGAAGCACCTAATAAATCGTATTGACTTGTCACTTCTGACATTCCGGTATAAACATTAACACTAAATTCACCTTTCCCTTCAACTCCTCGCTTAGTGGTAATCAACACAACCCCATTAGCAGCACGCGCACCATAAATAGAAGTTGCAGCTGCATCTTTCAGGATTTCAATTGATTCAATATCTGCAGGGTTAATTTGTGACATCCCATTTACCCTGTTCTCTCCAACGTTACGGTTACTTGTCTGGGTATTCTCCAATGGAATACCATCAATCACATACAACGGATCGTTACCGGAACCTATTGAGGTTGTTCCTCGAACGCGGATCGTTACACCACCACCAGGCTCACCAGTATTATTGGTAACTAGTACTCCGGCAGCTTTACCTTGAATGGCTTGGTCAATTCCTGTTGCAGCCATTCCTTTGATATCATCAGCAGAGACAGACGTGATTGCAGCCGATATTTTCTTACGGCTTTGAGAACCATAACCAACGGCAACAACTTCCTCAATGCCTATTGCATCAGGCTCTAACACCACAGACACATTTGAAATTCCACCTACTGAAACATCAGCCTGTTTCATACCAACGAAAGAAACCGAAAGTGTTTTTGTTGATGTCGGAACTGTAATCGTAAAATTTCCGTCAAAATCAGTAATGGTACCTATTGTAGTCCCTTGTACGAATACGGACGCTCCCGGAATTGACTGTCCGTCGATATCCTTTACATTTCCGGTAATTTTTCTCTCATTCTGTTCTGAATATTTCAATTGGCTTGACGCTTTACGAATGATAATCTGCCTTTCGTAGACATCATAGCGAACAGTTTCATCAGCCAGGACTTCATCCAAAATTTGATCAATTGTCGCATTTTTAAGATCAACAACCACTTCGTTTGATACATTGAGATCTTCATTCCGGTATAAAAACACAAATTCGCTGTTCTCCTCAATGTACTGAATAACATTGTTTATGGTTGTTCTTTGCAAGCTAATATCCAGCTTTGTAGTCTGAGAATAACTATTTGCTGAAACCGATAAAAAACAACCTACAATAAATAGCATTAATAAGCGCATAATTCGCCACATTTTTTTACAACTTCCCCTTTCAGAAAAGCCAGTTAACGATTTTTTTTTCATAAATTTGATCAACTTAATTGTTTATAAATACTTTATTTAGAAGGTATTTGTATTAAACCGGCTAGTGCGTCACCACTTGTCGGTTTATTTTTTGTTAGATATTAGATAATTACTTTCATTTTCTTTTTTATAGTTTGTTTGTGATACTCTACTTAAATATTCAAGGGTCTCATCTATACCTTGCGACAAATCAAGTTTTCCGGTTATCTTCTCACGAGCCAGAACAGGACTGTCAATACTTACTAGAACGTTATAGTAACGTTCTACTTTTCGCACAATACGGCTAAACTGTTCGTCGTTGAATCGCAAAAGACCTTCAGTCCAAATTAAATAGCTTTGAGCATCTACCCGATTGACTTTTGATGCTTCTGTTTGACGGTTGAACACATATTGTTGGTTGGGTTTCAAAACCAATTCCCGCTCAAATAATCCGGCTTCTCTTTTTTTAACAGATATACTTCCTTCTTCCAGGGTAGTTTGTATTGTATAGTCGTCTGGGTATGCATTAACATTAAACCTTGTCCCCAAAACACGAATATTCAAATCTGTTGTTTTAACAATAAATGGTTTTGTTTCATTGTGACTCACGTCAAAAAAAGCTTCCCCATATAAAGTAACCTCTCTGTTTTTCACCCCAAATACCTCAGGATATATCAAGCGACTTCCTGCATTTAGCCATACTGTAGTTCCATCGCTCAGTATTATTTTAGAACGATTACCATAGGGAATAACGAGCTGATTAATTCGTTGACTATTGCTTTGAGCTGACTTGATCACTTTATTCTCATTCAGCAAGATATCTCCGCGTTCACTATATGACAGTGTAGATTCGGATTCCTCAAGCCCTATTTTATCATTTTCAGAAAGGATCAAAGTTGGTTCATTCACCTGTACCGGTGTGTAAACAAACTGATCAAAGGTATTTTGAGTATCCTTATCCATCTGATAATACACCGCAATACCACTAATCATTGAAAACAAAATAGCAACAGCCACATATTTGGACAACTCTTTTATGAATCGTCTACTACGAAGCTTCCTATCTTCTCTTTCCAATAAGTGAATAATGTTTGATGAAAGAGTTTTCTTTTCTACAGATGATAATATTTCGTTTGAGTGATTCAATTTCAATAAGTTCAATTTTGTCTCCTGAATAAATTCAACATCATCTGGACTTTCTATCATATATTTCGCCCAATAGGTATCAACCAATTCATCAGAATTAAATATCCACCTAAAAAACAATGGGTTATCGATTATATCTTGATTCTGTTTAACCATAATTGCGACGCATTACTGAATAGTAAGAGTATAGAACAGAAAAAAAGGGACAACAAAAAGAAAAAAATTACACCTTAAAATACATGCAGAAGAGTTCCATCAGCTTTTGGCCAAAACGATCTCTCAGATCCTCCAGCAAGCGATAAACCTGTTTTTTTGCGGTATCGGGTCTAATCCCAAGTAAATCGCCTATTTCTCGATAATTAAGTCCACTGTAAAACTTCAAATACAAGAGTTCTCTTTTCCGGGAATCTATACTTGCTAGCATTTTTTGTAATGAGATCATTCGGTTATCTGCCGATTCACCTTCAATCAGTTGCTCTTCAAGATCAAACTTCAGCTGGAAACTTAACAACTCCTCTTCATCCATGTTGGCAACTTTTCTATTTTTCTGAACTTCTTTGATTAACATTCGTCTGAGCGAGCGCGTAAGATAAAATTCCAAATAGTCTGGACTAGTCAGGTTTTTGCGGTATTTACATAGATTTACAAATAGATCCTGAATGTTGTCTTGAACCAATTCCCGATTGGGAGTAATCTTCATTCCATAGGCAAAAAGAAAGTCTACATATTCATTGTAGATCTCATTGAACGCGAGTCTATTCCCGTTAATAAACAGTTCCCATATCCCTTTCCAGTATTCTCTATCTTTCAGTCCCTTATTCACTTATAAATGTGTAAAATTAAGCCCTCAAACAATTTCCCTGTCAATTAGCAAGGCTACTAATCTGAGTATTTTTCTCTACTCTCAATAGCTTGATGTAGTTTTCTTTTAAGCACCTCAACAGTATCTCGTATTGATACGTCGGAGATAATGTTCTGGTTTTCATCCGGATCATTTGTGTGATCATAGATCATCTGCCCCTGCATAACTCCATTTTCGTCTGTCCATTCCGTATAAAGATAACGTTGATTTTTAATTGATTCACCCCATATATATCGACTATAAACGGCATCTTTCCATGGCTTCTGAGGATTATTTAGTAAGGGTACGAAACTTTTGCCATGAAGTTGTTGCGGCAACTCGATATCAGCCAGATCGCAAAGAGACGGAAAGATATCGATGAACTCAACGAGTGCTTGGGTTTGACCAGTCTCCTTAAAACCAGGAGCTTTAACGATTAAAGGTGCATTCAGAGAAGTTTTGAAGTTTGCATGCTTGCACCATAAACTATGCTCGCCCAGTTGCCAGCCATGATCGCCCCATAAAACCACAATCGTGTTATCTGAAAGTCCCATATCATCCAATGCGTCAAGCACCCGCCCAATTTGCGCATCAACATAAGTAACACAGGCATAATATCCGTGAATTAGATCGTGAGCCATTTCATCAGAAACGGGCCCCTCGGGAGGTACACCATAATAACTCCGTAATTCACCGAAATTATGAATAGCTGCTTTAGGTGAATTCACCGGAGGAGAATAATTATCAGGTAATGAAATTTTGTCTGAAGAATAGAGATCCCAATATTTTTGGGGGGCCGTAAAAGGAAGGTGTGGTTTAAAAAAGCCAGCAGCTAAAAAGAATGGTTTTCCCATCTCTTTCAGACGTTTTAAATCATTAATTGTCTTTTTCGCAAGGACACCATCATTATAGGTATCATCATCAACGTCCCCTGCTTCATATGGCATGCCTCTTTTACTACCACTATTTAGAATAGCAAGGTTTGTGTCCGCCTGATAATCTAAATAAGAACCTCCGTTTTCTGCAGGATTCCACGGGTCTTCTGACCAGCTTTCGCGAATATCATTTAAATGATGAAATACCTTTCCATTGGAAATGGTATAATAGCCATTGTTCTTGAATACCTGAGGCAAACTAACAGCTCCCGGGGCATCTTTCTCGGCCCAAGTATTGTACCCAACAAAACGATCAGCTGTGGGTCTCATTCCTGTCAACAAGCTCGCTCTGGATGCTCCACAAACCGGCACATTGCAGTATGCATTAACAAACATTAATCCATTGGAAGCGAGTTTGTCGATATTTGGGGAGATGATTTTTTCATGTCCATAACAAGATAACTCGGGTCTCAAGTCATCAACGGCAATAAAAAGTACATTTGGTTTTTCTTCTTTGCATGAAACAAATAAAAGTAAAACAAGAATTAGGTTTAGAATGGTGTTTAAAATTTTCATTTTTTCGTTTAATTATTAATTCTAAAAATCGTATTTGATATCTTCAGGAAGTGCTTCTGTTAGCAGTTTGCACGATTTTCCTTTAATATTAACAACAACAATGTCGTTGTCTTAGTCGCAGAAGATTGTTCTGTCTTCACTGTCTTTAAGCAATTTACAATTCACATTTTTAGCATCTTATGCATGGTTTGCTTCATCATTGCCTTCTGGTTTATCTTTTCGTCATTATCCTTGCCTATTCATCCCAAGGTTATGGCATTGGAAAGAGTTAGTGAACCGTAAAACATCGCTTTATCCCTGCTAAATAAAAAGGAGTGTTGCTTAACATCTGAACCTATTCGAAACCATTTGTAGGCAGGTTCGGAATGGTTATAAACAGTTTCATAGTAATACATTTGCGCAACGGGTTCTCCCAACACAATATGTTTATATACAAACATGGTAATTCTGTATTTATCATCTTTTGCATATCCTTCAAACACATGGAGCCCCCAGCGTTTTTTATTCTTTTCATTTTGATTTCCATGCACCTGAACCATATATGGAGTGGCTAATATCCGATCAACCATGGTATACATTGGCGTGAGTTGCGGGTTGAACCCAAAATTGTAAGCCCTTTGATTCCACTTTTCCCCGCTAGTATCAATATCTGAACTTAATTCAATTCTATATTTGTTTGATTCATTGGAACCTTCAATGATTTTATAATAGTTTTTACTGATCGTTTTTTTACTAAGACCCTGACCACCAGCAGGTAGGCAAAATATAATGGCCACTAAGGCAATTATTAGATATTTCATTGATATTAGATTAGTTCTCAATTTAAAAGTTAATCATTTTCAGTTTTTGTAATTAATTATTGCTGAAATCTTATCATCTGGAATTAACTTATTTAATTAACCCTTGATTTCTTAGAAATTCATCGGCAATCTCTAATATTTCATCATCAAAATATTCTGAGTATTTGGGATTTCCTTTTCCTAAGTAATGTTTTCGTCCGGGATATTTATGCAATTCAAAATAATTCCCCAAAGCTTCAGTTTCTCGCTTGAAAAATTCAATAGTCCAGAAAGGCACGGTGGCATCTTGCATTCCATGAAACTGAATCATTGGAGGTAAATCTCCTTTCAAATTATGAAATGGTGATATATTCCATATTTCTGTTCTTCTTTTTCCCAATAAATGGTCGCACCAGGCTTCAACAGTATTAACCGTTCCTGAAAAACTCATTACGGCGTTAGGGACACAGCTAATGCTAAAGTCATCCGAGCTTTCGTTATATTTCTCAATAATAGAAGTTGATATTGCTAAGTGTCCTCCTGCCGATTGTCCTGAAGCTACAATTTTTTCAGGATTGATATTGAACCTGTCTGAATTTTTGCGGACCCATCGTATGGCTGATTTTACATCCATTAGTGATTCAATCGGAGTAATATTATTATGGGGAGCCGTGCCTTTATCATTCGACAACCGATAGTCAACACAAAAACAAATTATTCCCATTTTCGCATACCTTTCACAGGCAGAGAACAACTTATCAGGTGTGCCAAAAGCCCATCCACCTCCGTGAAAAAATACGATAGCCGTATTATTGAGGTCTGTAATTGTTTCTTTTGAATAAAAGATATCAATGGTTAGCTCAAGAGTGTCAATCGTTTTATAAACCTCCTGCACATGTATTTCATCCGTTTCTTTTTGAGCTGCAAATATCGTATCAAGAGAAAAAAAGATTGACAGAACCAATATTATCCACTTCATATTATTCATTCTAATTCTGTATTAATTATCCATGAGATCTGATTTGAATCTATAAATCTTCAATTAATTCGCATCACTCATCCAAATCTCAAAATTCATATTCCTGTTATACACCTTCAAATTCCGAAGTTTCTGCAAATAATCCTTCATCCGTAAGTTTTGGTCCTACCGTATATCCCTGCACATAAAACGTTTCTAAATCGTTCGGTTTCAAAAAGCTTACATTTAGCTTTTCTGCTGTTGTATCGTGGCTACCAACCTTTACTCCTTTGATGTACATTACCATTTCATTTTTCTGAAAATCCCAACTAAGCATAAGCTGATACCAATGATACTTCTCAAATTCAGAATGATTGGCAGCAACTGATGCATGACTGTAGTTGTCGTTTCCGTTTTCTTTAACAAACTTTGCAGTTATACCAGAATGCCAAACCTTGTTGATGTAGAAGCTAAAATTTGCTGACCACACATCACAAACATTAGCATGATCAGTTACAACAGGAAATATATTGTAGAACTCGTTATCACGGGCCATTCCGGGATAATTCACCAATGCAGTCAAATCACCCAACGGCATTAACCAGACACTAAAGATTCCTTTTTGAGAATTAAACAAATGCTTGTTATATGAAAATCGTGAGTGTGCACTTGTAGCATGAATCCCAACTCGATCACTTCTTGATAGCAATCGCGTTGAACCGTCTATCTTAAAAATCGATGTTGAATCCAGTGAGTTGTTACTGTATACTATTGTTGGTTTGAGTGACGATATCTCAGCAGAATCTGCTTTGGTATTTATATAGTCATTACATTCGATAGAAAGAAATAAAAGAGCACAGATAATCATTAGGATATCAAAAACAAACACAACTCCCTTCGTTTTATATCTAACTGATGTATTTGTCAAATTCATTCGCTATTCTTCATTTTTTAATTCAGGAAATTTTACTCCATAATAGCCGGTAACGGCTGCCAATAAAAAGTAATAGTTATCTGCCAAATAGTTATATCCGGTGGGTGCACCGCCTTTCGTACGCCAGTCAACGCTTTGTAAATAGCCTGGAAAAACGCCTGAATGAGTTGGTTCTTTTTCGAAAGTTGCCATCATCTTAAACAGGATTTCATTAGCCTTTTCACGCATCCCAACGTTATATAAAGCCTGGATAAAATGATAGGCTGTTTGACCACACATTCCCCCGTTTTCGTACCGCCCCCATTGAGCCATTTCATCCCACTTCTGACGATCTTCGTGGACAACCTCCATGGCCGGTCCCGGAACACCATACACAAAATCGTATCCTTCTTTCTCAAGCTGAGTTAAAAGCCTATGCATGATGTCTTTTGCCAGCTCACCTTCAACCAATCCCTGATTGATTGCCATTCCGTTAATGAATGTGAATAGATAATCATGCACCTTGCCGTCTTCACTTATCCAACCGGCATATACGCCTGTCTCTGGATTATAAAAGGTTTTATGAAAGGCCGACCTAAAAAGGGCGAGCTGTTTTTCAATGTTTTCCACATCTTCAGCCATCTCTAATTTCGAAAAGACATTCTTCATACCTTTCAATGCCCGATAAGCTTTTATATTGACGTAGGCATCTTTATGCCCAAATGCAAAATCATCCCACCAGTTTAAACTGCTCCGGTTCTCTTCAAAACGATTACCATGAAAAGGAGATTCAAAAATCCCATCCTGATCTACATCTGTATCGACTACAGATTGAACAACACGTTTTATTTTTGTCAAATGCCTGTCGACAAACTCCCAATCGTTGGAAACAAGCAAATAATCGTAAAGTGTAATCAAACTTACTTCCGTGCTCTCCCATCCATAATCTTTAATTCTTCCATCTTCCTGAACGCGTTCAGCAAAAGTTGCTTCCAAAGCTCGTTCTAGAGCCACAATCATGGTTTCTTTTGAAGGTAGATCGGGAGTAAAAACAAGCATATCAGCTTTGAAGCCCATTGATAAATGAGCAATTCCGTTCAGCAAGATATTATCGCCCATGCACTGCTGGACAGGTTTCACAGGAAAGGAATTCTGCCAGCAACGTTTCAAACCATCAAAACGGGAATCTGTAAAATCACAACCTTCAATTCGTGGATAGTTCTCGTCCAAGACCGTAAATTTTAATCCGGCTTGCGTGATTTTGCTTTTTGAATGAAACGACAGCATTACTGTCCCTTTGTGGTAAGCCCGGAATCCCGGGTGTGTCCCGCGGTTGAATGGCCCAAGCGATAACCCAACATTGGAATAATCCGGAATAATATGCTCTTGTAGAAAGACCTCCTCGTTATCAGTTTCCACTTTCACCAGCCCATAATCGGGAAAATGTAAAATAGCCGGAAGCTCATACGACGCTTTCCGCACTCTGGGATTATAAAACGAAACCTCCCGGTCGTACTTATTGGATGCTCGAATTTTGCTAGCCGTTGCCCAAACGGTAACCGGTGCAATATCGGGAGCTGTTGCTATTTTGAAAAACTCGCCATCAATTAAATTTGTGTTTGTAAATTGCATCTGAAAATTACGCTCATCAACTGCTGAAACAGACATCGATTGGTTTTCATCTGCCGAAAAAGGGATGCCTAAATATTTCAGTTCATTGCCATCAACCGCAACTTCACATTCAACACCAAATGAATCTTCGTTTCTGTTGACAACAGTTCCTCCCAATCCGGAGCGGAGCAACGATTTGTCCATTAGCCTTCTGCTCCTGCCTCCAGACTCAATATTGAAGTATGCCATCATCGGAAAATCTTTGGCAAAAGCAATAGCATAAAAGGGAGATATGAAAGTCACAAATTCTCCATTGGTATCTTTTCTATATAAATTGTTAGATGATGTTCCAACAGTTGCAGATAACACAAATGTCAGAAAGAAAATCAAAAATTTGGTTGTTTTAGTTTTTAGCTTAATCATACTATTATGGTTTGTCAATCTGAATAATTACAGGCCATTCACTGACATCTACTTTTACTTTTTGATCATTAACTGTTAGTTTTTCATTAACCCCAAGTTCCTCCTTGTCTTGCATCGAAATTTGAGTAGCACTCACTCCATTAGGCAATTTCAATTCATAACCATTTACGGTAGTCCCGTCAGATGTAGGACACCAAAGGACATACGCTCCCCTACCTGTTTCCGGGTTCTTAAATTCATAAATCCAGACGTTTTCATTTCCGGAATTGATTTCTTTTTCAAACAACATTCCTGACAATGCGTGTTTCAATGTTTTCACATAATACCAGGAAGGCTTGTATTCTTCATTCACCGTGATAAAACCGCAACTTCCGTAAACGCCATGTGGATAATTTTTTAGGTCGTTTGCCAAAAACATCTGCATTCGGTCTAATCCGGCAGCAGCACCAATTAAGAACTCGCGAACCAGCCATTGCCCCTGAATTTCCTCCATGGTAATTCCATCAGGATAAAGTTCATGTCCAAAAGCCGCAGATTGATACGTGTATTCATCGGTATCCCATCCAAATTCGCTTAACCAAACTTCCTTATTTGGAAGGCTTTCGTCTCTCCACTGAATCACCGCTTCCAGTTTGGCTTTCAAATTATCAGCTTCAGGACTAATTCCATGCGCTTTTTTGCCGGAATGTTGTTTACCCATGGTGTTACAGTAGTTATGTAGATTAATCACATCTGCAGGGAAATCCCCATTTCGGTGATAATCAGACCATAATTTCATGGCTTTCACATAATCCAAAGAAATACCGGCTAAACCACCAAATACATACCCCATAGTTGGATCAGCATTTTTTATTCCAAAACCTTCTCCCATTTGGTTCAGATGACCATCGTAAGAGGCACTGCAAAATGCGGCAAATTCGTAGGGTGTGAAATGTTCGGATGGGTATCCCCACCAGCCGTTAGGTTCATTCCAATTTTCAAAGTAGCGAATTAAGCCCATTCCTGTTTTTTTCGGACTGGCTTCGGTTGTCCTCAGCAGGCTTTCCTCAACCTTGTTGTGCCCATAGCGGGCAACGTATTGAAATGAATAATCAGAAATTAATTTGTATGAAAATGGGTCAGCCGGATCTCCTCCAAAATTAGGTTTGCTTTCTTCTTCATTAGCTTCATCAACATGACGGTGAATGCATGGCATGCATTCAATGCCCATATCCAGCATTCTTTGGTAATATTCATCGCTATTCCCGATCTTCATACCTGCATACTCGTTTGCTACTTTATCTCTTCTAATATCTCCCCAATCAATTGGAGTTTCCAAATCCACCCCCCCATTCCAACGCCATGGACGATATTCACGAACGCTACCAACAGCTTCATGCACACGGTCAGGAGTATTGATATAGGAATTCATACCGATAAACTTATCCATGGTTGTTGTAACCGGTTTCTGGGTAATCGCTACATCTTCCACTAACTTTTCTTCGATAGGATAACCAACGATAACCACTTCCTGAATTGCAACATCACAATTCTTCGGAAATTCGTTGGTTTTATCAAATTGCTTTGTAGCCTGCTTTTGCAGTTGGATAAATTGTGTTTCGGTATTCAAGTCAAGTTTTAACCATTTACCACTGTTTTGCATTTCCAACACATGAGTATTCTCCCAAGCAAAAGGTTTACCAGACGAGATTTGCAAAACACCACCTTCAATGTTTTTTTCCTTTTTGCCATCAAATACCCAAACCGAATTGATTTGGTATTTACATCCCAAATCAATTGCCAAACCAGCCGGCCAGTAGCTTGTCACACCATAAGTATCCCACATTGTTTCTGGAACGGCAGTGGTATCTTGTTCATCAAACCAATTCATATGCTCGCCTGAACCGGTTTCGTTGATGACCATTTCTTTGGATATCTTTATTATTTCGGGGGTTTTCTCTGTGCAGGCAAAAACCATACATGCACTTATCAGTAAATGGATAATAGATTTCGTTTTCATTGAATAGGTTTTAGTATGTTAGTTTATTGTATATTTTCTTTTTGAACGGATTGTTGCTTCTCATCAAGAGTTAAATTGGATCCGTTCTTTAAATAGATTTCAGGATGATCGGTTTCTGGAGGTACAGACAACTGTACATCATCTATCAAAAGTCCGTCAAGATCTTCCCCGTAAATGGCATTGGTATAGTAATCGGGCATTTCATCCAACCACTTCAGTGAATAGTTTTTGATTGAAATATCCTTTGTTCCTTTTAAATAGAAGGCAGGAATATCATGTGCAAATACAGATAATTCATGATCTTTTGAAGGACGTAAATCGAAATTTCCACCAGAGTATTGCTGGAATTTCCCATTTGAAATTTGCATATCAATACCATCAAAGGTGATATTCCTGATTGAGTTCGGATGAAATGCATACAACAGGATTCCAGCCTCGCTATTGATTTGAATATTTGAAAAACGAATGTTTTGTATAATGGGATGCTCGTTCCTCAACTCAGCATCTTCATAAGAGTTATCCAAGGGCATTTCCGAAATGTGGATGGGCTCAGCTTTGCCCCACCAACCAGAATGTAAGCGGGTGTTAATGATCAAATCAGAGAATATGATGTTTTCAATGGTTTCACCCAAGCGCCCATTTATGCAAATACCCCGGTTGCTATTCAATATCAGATTTTGAAAGACACAATTACTAATCCGGCTTTTTGCCCAGCCTAAACGAATAGCCGCAGAGCGTGATTCAATGGTACAATTCGTTACTGTAATATCACGAGCCTCGCCATCACAAAAGCCGTCAGCACAAGGACTAATGGCAATTCCATCGTCTCCCGCAATTAAGGTACATCCAGAGATGTGCACATGCTGCGACTGACTGATATCCAATCCATCAGAATTTGGAACCAGTAAGCTGTTCAGCACTTTGACATTAGTGAAATCTACATATTTACAACAAGCAAGGTGAATATTCCAGTTCGGTGCTTTTTGAACAGTGATCCCTTCGAAAAGCATGTTTTCACACTCAATGAAAGTCATCAACATGCCAGGCCGATCTTTCGTTTTAAGCGGTCCATCAGGCAATCGAACTTTAAAATCACTTCCTTGTCGAATAACTGAATAATCCACCTCCCATTCAGGTTCGGTTACTCCTTCATCAAAAAAGGCCATGTCATTGCCATCAATAGTTCCACGACCAATTATAGAAATATTCGTCGCATCTTTTGCCCAAATGAACGAAGTACTTCTGCCCTCCGATTTTATCCCCAAATCGTCGTAATCTTCCAAATTCGGACTTGCCAGGATTTTAGCCCCCGCATCCAAATCAATCGTCACGTTACTTAGCATTTGAATCGATCCCGAAAGGAAAATTCCGGAAGGGAAACGAACAGTTCCCCCGCCCGAAGCATGACAATCTTTTATCGCCTGATTAATTAATTCAGTATTTAAAAATTCCCCGTTGCCAATAGCGCCATATTTCGTTACATCAAATTCTTTAGCAACCAGAATTTGAGAAAAAAGTAAGAGAGCAAGACAACTGTAAATAAATTTCATATTCAAATTTGTTAAGGAATCAAAACATTTACCTTATTGAATGATTGACAATCAGCTAATTTAATTTGATTGCCTTTGATTACGTTTCCGTTAAGAGTTACGGTTGTTTCAGACACTAAAGAACGATTAATTTGAATATCAAAACTCTTTCCCCTGAAAATACGGCTGACACAAATCTCGTTCCACTCTTTCGGTAGTTTCGGATCAATGACCAGTTGATCAAAGTCAGGCTGGATACCGGCCATTTCTTTGGTTAATACGTTATAAAACCACGCTACAGAGCCGGTAATCCAGGTAAATTCCATCTGGAATTTGTTGTTTTTGTGATCTGGTCCGTAACAACCATTTGCATATATGTATGGCGGCATATTCTGCTTGGCATCGTCATCGCTTCCTGAGAAATAGCCAGGTGTAATTTGCTTAAATTCTTGGTAAGCCTCTTCCACGCGTCCTGCACGAAGCAAGCCCATTATCATCCAAACATTCACGTGGGAATAAACCGTTCCGTTTTCACAAATACCCGGTTCCATGTAGCTAATGCGCCCGATATGCTGGTCTGGTTTTAGGAACGTTGGAGCCAGCAACAAATAACCAATATCTGTCTTCAACATTTTATTCGAAGAATCAATCACCTGCTGAGTGCGCTGTTCGTCAGCAATGCCGGCAATCATCGACCAGCTTTGTGCATTCAGGAAGATCTTTCCCTGCTCACTGGCATCAGATCCCACGGCACGTCCATTATCATCGTAACAACGGATGTACCAGTCACCATCCCATGCATTTTTATTAATCGCGTCTTTTATGTTTTTATATCGAAGGTTGTACTCGCTTGCACGGCCATCTTCCAGCTGTTCAAACAGGTCAATCATTTGGCGTAACGCCTCGGCATAAGCCATGCTTAACCAAACACTTTCCCCGCGTCCTTCCTTGCCAATCGCTGTTAACGAATCGTTCCAGTCACCAAATTTAATCAATACCAAATCGTGCGATCCCTTATTGCTTTCAAGGAAGTTTAAGGCCACTTCAATGTGTTGCAACACCGTGCCCGATCCTTCGTCGAAGAATTTGATTTCTTCATTAAGAAAATCGAAATCAGCTGTTTCTTTTAAGTAAGAAATTAAGGTGAATACCAACCACAATGCGCTATCTGAATAAGGTTTAGTATCAACCGGGTTCCAGCCACGCAAGGCCATTCCAGATGCGTATTGATGTTGTAACGATTCCCTTAAAATTTCTTTTGTACGCTCCGGATTAAACGAGGAAACGCCGTAACCATGCTGCACGATGTCGCGATATCCCATCCATCCCCAACGGCACCACTGCGCTCCGTAAGCTGTTTGATGCTTCATCCAGACATTCAACATTCGGTTCAGGTGCTCATCAGGTGTATTAAAACGGTTGTTGGCAATAAAACCTTTATGATATTCTTTCAACTGTTCAAAAGCCTCATCCATTTTACTGAGGTACTTTTCTTTCAGCGGCTTCATGTCCTCCTCCGAATCAGAAATACCTAATACGAGGTTGATTGTTTCAGATTGTCCAGGTTCCAATTCCAGCTTAAACTGGGTCACACCAACCGTCGCATCACTTGAACCGATGGAACTGCGGCATTTGCCTTCAACCACCACCTGTGGCTCATTCATGCTGTTGTACTGACCGACAAATGCATCGCGGCTACCGTCAAATCCTACAATCTCTTTGTCAGGAGCCATAAAAGCTGTTTGGTGATCGTGCGGGCTTACATGTGGATGCTTGTTCGCGATTAATGCATTGTTCTCCTCGCTCAAATAAGTGGTGCGGAAAAACATATCGCCATAGCTATTGAAACCCCATTTGTATGAAAACTGGAACTGATTGTAAATAAACACACTCAAGTCCCTTTTCTTACCTGACTTATTTTCAAAACCCATCGTCCAAAGTTCAACTGGATCTTTTCCTTTCGGAACAAAAATCCGAAAGGATGATCCAATCTTGTTGGTTTCCGATTTGATAATGGAATAACCCAAACCGTGTGTACATTCGTAGGCATCAAATGCCTTTTTTACCGGTTCCCAATTTACGTTCCAATACTCCCCAGTTTCGTTGTCGCGCACAAAAATCAGGCGACTCATCAAGTGGTCACGCCCAAACACATCAAAATCGCATATCCGGCCAATACCGGTAAATAGTTGCACTGCTTCTTTCTCGTCTACCTGATAATCAAAAAAGCCTACCCCCGTCTGATGTACCCCTGAGAACAATACATCATTCCATAAAAAGTTATCAAATGCCCTGGGGGTCTTCGGATCGGTTATTGTAAATTCGGTACCGTCTTCGTTAAAATATCCGTACTTATTCATGATCTTTCTATTTTGAAATTTATTTGTTTATTAATGTTTTAACTGCCATTTGTCTGTTCTGAAAGGCGCCAACGGCAAGCCTTCTTTGCTAAATACATTTGGGATAGATATATCGTCGAAGCAATGACGCACTGCAACCGGGTTCTTTACAGATTTAGAATATACAAGAATGCTTTTCCCATCAATCCGAACTTTTGCCGGCACAAAATATTTATCTTCGCCAGATATCTGAAAATCAAAAGGTTGCTCATCCTTACAAACCAACTCAGTTATCACATCATTAAAGTCGATTTTTATTTCATTTCTGATTATTTCTATCGATCCGTATGTCGGGCTTTTGTATGCACCTACTTCCAATCCATAGGTTTCAGTCAACGCGTAATTAGCGAGACGTTTGCCAACATCAATCTTATTTTGGGGATGGACATTATTAATATCATCTACCAGATCTGAGATTACAATCATTCCTGTTTTGGGAATCACTTTTGTAGTTAACTCCTGCTGCTCTCTCAGGTATGCAGATATATTAGCTTCCTCGTAGGCAAAAGGTGCTATCCGAACCAGGAAAAAGGGAAATTCTTTTTTGAAATCGGAACGCCAGCCTTCTATCAGATTCTTCATCAATAAGGAATACACCCAATAGTTATGCAGACTTGATTCTCCCTGATACCAAATAGCTCCTTTTATGCCATAAGGTATTGAAGGATGGATCATTGAATTATAAGCTGCTCCGGGCTCTGACGGACACCAGAAAACATCGCGGACAATCTTTGCTTCATCTAACTTAGGCTTATTATTTATTCGATTCTTCTCAATCCAGACTTCTGCAGTCGTTCCACCCCATGCTGAAACAATAATTCCCACCGGCACATTCAATTTCCTTTTCAATTCTTTGGCGAAAATATATCCCACAGCACTTGTTGAACGCGCATGTTCCGCAGTTCCAAGCTGCCAACTTCCCAAACAATTTTGCTGAGGAAATTCATCGGTCTGTTTTTGCACGGTTAGAATTCGAATGTCAAGATCAAATCCCTCAGTTAAAAGCTCTTTTTCGTTTGTAATTCCCCAATTAATACTCCATTCCATATTTGATTGTCCGCTGCACAACCAAACTTCTCCAAGCATTACATTTTTTATCTCGACAGTATCATTCCCTGAAATGCTAATGGAGTATGGACTTCCGGCTTTTGTTTTCCTTATTGTGCCCTCCCACTTTGCAGTATTCGCTGGTTTTACCGTTACCATATCATTTTTATTCCAGCTGCACACAATTATAATTTCTTCACCAGGGGTTCCCCATCCCCATATTGCAACATCAGAGTTTTGTTGCAATACCATTACCCCTATAGCAAAATAGATCTTCATGATGTAGCAACTGAATAATTTTGTACTTTTTTAATTAATTTTTGAGCTACGGGAATCGATATTGCCTGAATTAAAGCGATGATTACCAAAACATATCGTAACGCGAACTCGGGCGAAGCATATTCGGATGCAATCAAGAAAAGAAGGCATCCAATCATACGACCAACAAATAACCCTGCTTCGTGATTAAAGATATAGGCAAACTTGTTCCGTTTTTCCAACTCCGAGATGTGATCAATTACACCCAACTGAATAGGGTAGTATGCTGCGTCAAGCAATGGCCGGGATAGCGAGTTGCAAATCTGGTAAATCACCACTCCAATAGCACTGAAAAAGAGACTATTAACCAAGCCTCCTGCCAAAAAAACCAATAAGCCAAATGAGAAAACGTAGATTCGGTGTTCAGGCCTCGAAAAACGTCCGATTAAATACAAAACCATAGCGGTTATCAAAGACCCAACGGCAACAAGTCCTCCGAGTGAACCTTCTTTACCCACAAAACTCAAGATGAGAAGAATTGGAAAAAAGAAAATAGCAGCCTGAGCAATACCTTTGAAACCACCTAGTAACAACATCCAATTCCAATCTTTGTGAAACTTGAAGAAAATAAACCGCTCATTTTTAGGGTTAACAAAATCGCCTTGATGAACCATGATAGATGAGAAAATCGTCAATCCAAATACCACGATGGTCAGCGTAATATAAGCAGCCTTAGCCGGATACCATCCAAATTCTTCACCAGTTGCGATAAAATAACCGGCAATAGCTGGGATAATAATGAATGTGATGGTGTAGAAAAACGTTTCCATGCTGAAATAATAATTCCGGTTGCTGTCGTTGGTTGACGAAAGCGACAGAAAATCACGATTAGCCCAGAAAAATCCATACGAGCATCCCATTACTAATCCAGAGATTGAAATTCCAACAATATCAACTGAATCCAACATCATCATGATGGTCATGGCGACACCACTCATCAGCATACCAAGCGAGTAAAGGCGAGCAATTTTTATTCGCCGAAGTAATATTCCATTTACCAAAAAAGCGACGGGTATACCCAAGTAAACCATTAGCTGGTAAACCACCACGTAGGAAGTATTATCAGATTGACGCAAAATATAGGCACCTACAAAAAGCTCCAGAATCGGTAACACCAAAGCATAAATAAGGTTAGTTAGTAACAAAATTCGCATATTGCGCGGAAACGATTTAAAATGCTCGTATTCTTTCTCAATTAATTTAAACATAGTCTTTTCTGTTAGTCTTTATTTGTTATTTCTTCCATCACTTCACTAAATGTTGTAATCCAAAGTTCGTCCTGATGGTCGTTCAGATAATCGAGCAATTCCTGATGCACATTGGCGTCAATATCCAGATAGTCCCCTCCAACACCATGAAAAATGAAAATTCCCAATCCCTCATTTTTCATCACCGTTTTAACATACTGAATCAAATCATCTGCACTGGATCCCCGTTTTACACCATAAGCCGGAACTTTATATGGATTAAGATTCTCACAACTGGTAATTCCATCAGTATCTTTACCATTTCTTGCATATTTCAACAATCCGGCTTGTTTTAATGAATCGGAATAATCCACACCCCCAACCACTGTTTCACCGCATGGATAAGCATAACTCTCCGGTTTTTTACCCGTTATTGCAAAAATCAATTTATTCATTATACCAATTTCCCTGAGCATGGATGGAACATCATAATCCTCAGAATAAAATCGAGGTGATCTTCCCTCTTTCCCATCTCCTTTGCAGGGATGAAAAAGCGAATGATTTCCAATTTCATGCCCCTGTTCACTTACTTGTTCCCACTCATCAAATTTGTCTTCGGGAAGGTATCCGTATAGAAAAAAAGTTCCCTTAAATCCGTAGGCATTTAATTGGGGGATGGCATAGTTCAGGTGTGAATTCAATCCGTCATCGTATGATAAAACGATTGCTGCTTTTTTACTTTCTGGCCACATAATCTGTGCATCAATTACCTGACTGGTTAGCAAAATCAGAACCAGTAGAAGTCTAATTTTTCTGTTCATGATACCATCTCCCTGATATATTCAACTATGGATATTTTATCCCAATCTTATTTTTAGTAATCAACTTAACTTTCATCTAACGTCGATATTTCAATCAGTTTAAATCAATTATATTTTTCCCTGGACTTATTTGAATATGCTTACCAAACCATTCGAATGTACCAGTAGTATTTTCAGGAAGAGATACAAAACCAATTATTCCAGATTCTCCTTTTACCGTCAACTTCATTTCAATCTTTCCTTTAGGATGTGGCATTTTTGCATGAACGGTTTTTAAATCACCAAAAGCTGGTTTTATAGAAACTTCTTTAAATCCAGATTTCAATGGTCTTATACCACAAACGGTAGCTAAAAAATCATAATTAGGGCTTGCCCCCCATGCATGACAATCTGATCGTTCCAGATAATCACCCTCTTCAAATGTGCTCAATCCTTTTTCTATCATTTGCTTCCAGTCACCTAACTGAGATAAATAGTCATTTGCTAAACCAGCTTTATACATAGCCTGAAAAAGGTAAAAACGAAAATAGATACTCGTCTGAATTAATGACTTCTCAGTAATTACCCGCTCAATCAGTTCCTTTTGCTCCGATTGCGGAATTGCATCCGTTAATACAGCCCAGATGTTGGTGTGCTGCGAATAAATATCGTCTGTCGGTGTATCCCGAAAAAAGCCTTTTTGTTTATTGAAAGAAAGCTGATAAACAGCGTCTTTTATCTTTGATGCCAGATTCTTGTATTTTGAAGCCTCATAATCATGCCCAAAATGTTGAAACAATTCGCTCGCATTATCAAGTGCGTAAGCAAATTGTAGTGAGATGAGAGCTGAATTGCCAGAATCTGCACCGTAAGCCATTCCACACATGAAACCATCAGCCCAATCTGTGAAGTTGAACCAATCTAGTGAACCTAACAGCCCATTATCATCCATTCGTCTTTCAAACCAACCTAACACTGATCGAATTCCCGGAAGAAATTGAAGAACAAACGCAGAATCACTTCGGTGCATATAATAATCATGAACCATATCAACCCAATACAACGAGAATGTTGGTATTACACTAACGTTGTTTGTAGGTGGCCTACCCATTGTTAATCCTTCAGACATCCTTGACTGATCTGCTTCCAACAACAGATTTCTCATTAATCGGTCATCGCCGGAAACATATAATGAAATTAAAGCCTGAATTCGAGAATCACCTATATACTGAAGTTGTTCCCAATACGGGCAATCCATATAGGTTTCACCTGCACATAAACGCGCAGTCCACCAGCCTGTATTCCAAATCTGAGTTAACAGAGGATCATCCGTTTTAAAGAATGCATTTTCTTTAAATGGATAGGCTGTGAAGATTAAATAAAAATCATCTATTTCGAGAGGTTTTTCCTCCGTCGTTATTTCCAATTCCACATAACGACAAGTACGAAGCGACAATGGAACAAACTTCCGTTTCGCTCCACCATCCGGTAAAAAAACATCGTAATAACCCTGCATTTCTTTGCCGTCAACAATATTTCGATTTCCTTTTTTACCATTTTTATCATAAAGTGCTTCTGCATAAGTCACTTTTATTACACTATTATTCCCCCCCGAAACAATCATCTCAGGATACCCAATAGTTAATTTTTCATGATCAAGAAGGAACTTGACCGTAGAATTAGCAGGAACAATTAATTTCTTCCTTCCACTTAAAAATTGCGGATCAACTTCAATACTTTCAGCTCGAACAATTTTTTTAAATCGAGTCACCCGTTCCTCCATCATCGGAATTTCCCTAGGAGCAAGATGCCAGGAAACACCATGTAAAAATCCACGTCCGACACCTGGTTCAATTCTTTTTGGAGCCAACCAATTACGATCATCATAATTTGTCGTCTGCCATCCCCATGGATATAAATTGGCGGCAATAGAATCGCAAGGTCCTGCAACGAAAAAATGACGTACCATTTTTTTTGTTACCGGATTGGATTTATAGGCTTTATTGTGGGTAACAAGCCAGTTGGTATTTCCAGTATTTAGTTTTTCACTTAAATATCCATCTCCTTGCAGAATAAAAGCTGTGCGGCTTGAAAACTGTGACGCCGGTCGGAACTCCCCCAAATTGAAGACCTCTGCAGCAATAATATTTTCACCCTTTCTCAAATATGGGGCGATATTTATTGTTTCATACTTCCAATATTGCAGATTACTTTTTGCAGGTCCTCTAGCAACCTCTATTTCATTGACAAACAGTCGATAACGATTATCTGCCGATACAAAAATTATTGATGAATCACGAAGCTCATTGAGATTGAATTTTTTTCTGAAATTAAATACTGAATAATCAAAAACAGAAGCTGTTGGATGAGTGATCCAGGCTGCCTGCCACATATGTCGCTGATTATTCCAATCGGTATTTACATCTACAGGTCTCTCTTGTGTCTTTGCAATTAATGGAAATATGACAATAAGTAGTATGAGTAATATTCGGTTCTGTTTCACTGGTTGTGTAGTTTTTTTGCTTTTTTATTACTTAAATATTTTTAGTGAAAGCTTCATCTGATTTAATTTTCAAAATGATACAATTCAAGTGGTTGCCGTTCAGGAATAAAATCCCATCCTTTATCACCGTTTCTCCTCAGGGTTTCCCAACGAAGCACGTATGTGCCATATTCATCCGAAGTGTCTTCTAAAATATTCACTGTAGCCAGTTCATTGTCCCAGCTTAATTTTTTAAATGATTCAGGATAATTTTGTTTGAATTCAATTTGCTTGATTGCCTTTAAGTTGGTTTCATCAATCACAAACTTTTGTTGCCCAACCGTATCCACGTAATATGTTTGAATGAGTTGGTCTCCTTCAAGTTTTACTCTCGACAAACCTACACGGGCAATCATGGAGCCCCAGCCTCCAAAATCCCATCGCCAGTTCCATTCGGTTGCTTGATAAATTTTCCATTTCCCGTTCTCGCTTCGGGCATTATAAATTTGAATGTTTCCATCTTCATCATATTTGTGATAGGAAGCAATTACCTGACTTTGGGAATCGAAACCAATTTTTACATTTCCATTCAGCATTCCATTTTGGGCTGGTACCGGATCAACAATGTCGCAATTAGCCAGCGTAATTGGAAGTTCCTGAGGAGACCCGTCACTTTTTTCCCAGTTCACCAGGTCTTTACTCCTCGCGTAGCTTAAGTTGGTATTTGTGTTGGCATCCGGATTCTCCCGCCAAACCCAAAGCATATGAAAATGTCCATCAGGCCCTAATTCAGGTCCTTCTATGTATGCATTTGTTTTACCTTCTCCATTGATGAGAGGTTCTTCCACTAATCTGCTCCATTTTTTAGTCTCAGCATGGTATCTGTTGTAAATCTGACTTCCTTTACCACTACTTCCAGTTCGGTATGAAAATATTAAATCACCATTAGGTGCATTGAAAAATTTAGGATAAGTGACTGCATGCTCTTCGTTTCCAATTAAACTTTGTTTCTGTACCAGACTTGTGACATCGTAAGGCTTTTCAGCTTGAAAATAAATAAGCGACACAACATGCATATTCCCGGAAACATGTAAGTATCCTGCCTTGTCCAATGCCATCGTAATGTAGTTATGTGCATCCCATTCAACCCGAGAGTCCAATCTCTTTTTTGTCCATTCAGTATCTCCAATCTTCCGTTGCGCAATGGTCATGTATTTTGCACTATCGTAATAGGCAACGAATTGATATGGAGGTGCAGTCAAAATCTCATAATTCGCGGCACAACCAGACCAAATGTAATCAACAAAAAGCTTATCTATTTTTTGTTTTGATTCGCTCATTTTCGGTTGACATCCAACGATCAAAACCAATGCAAGGAAGATAAAAGCAGGAGCAACAATCTTATTATTCTTTGAAATTCTCATGGTTCGTATTAATTGGTTTGAATAGTAAATCCGGCTGTTTTACTTAGCAATGTTTCGTCTACCTCCAAAATAATTGAACCACCTTCCCATTTCCAATCCGAATACGTTTCCGTTCCATTGATGCTTATTTTCTCTACAGACGTTGGTTTTCTGGAAAGTTGAATAGAAAAACCTCCTGAATCAAACGGGACAACAGCAAGCTTTGATGAGTTAAAAATATTCTCGTCTGTTTGTGAAATTACAGCCCAGCGTCCTTCCCATTCCAGTGGCATTAGGGTTTCAATGCTTTGGTCTTTTGAGCCATCTAATATCAAGGCTGTAAGAACATTCTCACCATTAATTACATCTTCTCTTCCCCAGCATTTAATCTCGGGGGGATTTGTTAAATCTCCAACATGACTGTTCAGCCAGACGGGTTCCCAATGAATATTTTTCCGATACCAAGTGTTAGCTGCCAATCGTCGATTTAAATATTTTTCAGGAACCGGACTTCCATCCTCCAAATGCGTTCCGAGAACTGCCCCGGGAGCACCTAAAATAATAGAGTTTAAAATCACGTCATCATCCTGATGCCAATCATAGCCAGAGGAACCGCTTATTACAACTTGCTTATTCGAAAGCAGAGAAGCCCAAATGCTCCATTGATCGTGACCTTCCTTTACAGCATGCCACAAATCACCCTGATCATCCAGGGAAACCATTTCAACCACCGAAAGGAAAAGCGGGTTAATTCCATAATACATGATAGTAACATCCGGATCAACACTCTTGGCTGCATCAACTATCAACTTAAAAAGCTCATAACTATATCGCTCCCCTCTAATGGCCGAATTCCTTGGCACTCCCATATTTGGAGACGGCATTCCGTAACCAAAGTCCAGTTTAATTATTTTGGGTTTTATATTCTCCATCGTCCAGATGGTACGTTCCTGAAGAAACTTCCGGGAACGCTCCGAACTAATATCAATGCAATAGAAACCAGTCCCAAAGGGATCAAAGCTCCAACTTGATTTACATGGAATTCCATCTTTATTGACAATCAAATCGGCTGAAGTCAATCCTGCTTTTGCCGTATCCGTTAACCAACCCAAAGTTTCCCAAATACCACGTTGCATTTGATTATCGTCGATGTACTGAAAATCTTCATATAAATTTGGAAAACGCTCAAAACTGGGACGACCCAAACCTTGGGACTCTTCCCACGGATCATCCACAATAAAAAGTTCAGCCGCAACTCTTCCAGAAAAATCGACCATAGGCCGGATTGGATATTCTTTGTTTTTCCAGTTTCCCCATGTATTCCAAATTGATTTTGAATGAACTTCTGAAATCGGTTCTTTCGGCGGAAATGAATCAAAATAATCACGAAAAGCTAACCATGAATTATCCCCAAAAGTGATTCGTAAAGGATTCTCCCACACTCGTTCCTGATCTCCGGATCCCCACAAATCTTCCCTGTAAACATATTTGATATACCCATGTGTATTTCGAAGTTGAAGCAGCATAGCTGCATCAGGAATTGAACCGGCTCCGAACGCCGTCCATCCGTCGTCATTTCCCATTGCAAACCCTAAAACAGGCCTTGGAAAAGCAGCTCCGTAAAGTGTTCCCATTGAAGGGCCATAATTTCCTAAAGCGATTGTTGTTTGGCCATAATCCCACATCCGAAAGTAACTTTGTGCAGTTCCCTCTTTTGCCCCGGGAACACAAAATCCGGCAGCACTCCAGTCTCCGCGGAAACCTAATTCATCAGCTTCCAGAAATGCTTTTCCCTCATCTGACACCATCGAAGTGCCAAAATACAATTCGATGATATTGGGAATGCTTTTGGTCCATTTTAAAGAGAACTTTTCAATAGCGACGCCCCAATCTCGCTTGCTTACAATCATTTCTCCGGTGGCAAACTCTCCAAAATCCAATGCCAAGATGGTTTTTCCATTTTCAGTTGAAATTCCATTTTCGCTGACTTCGGCTTTAATGTACTGCTTTTCCCCCTGTTCATCTTCAATCAAAAAAGAAGGTAACAGGCTGCCACTCCAAATTTGTTGTACTGAAGATTGCTTGCTTGTTTTAGCTAAATCATTTTCAATATTCCATTGGAAATGAAAATCTCCAAACTCATATTTCAAAGCGTATTTGGTTGTATTAATTGCAAATAAATTACCCCATTGCAACAACAGAAATAAAAGTATTTGAATGGTCGCTGGTTTCATATTTTCAATCAGTTTAGTTCTTAAATTTTATACCTACTTCTGGAAAGAGATAAAATGAGCACTAAAGTCATAGCTACTCATTTCCCCACAAGTCCTTCTTGTTGCCTTTGTTCTTTCGCCATTCTTGCCTCCACCTGAATATTTCGTTCACCCCTATTTCCGGCAGTGGCTGTCTATCTTCTTTGGATACTGCTTGTGGTATTGATGACGCCTTTCCTTGATACCAGTATGCGACGCTCGCCAAATCAAGTGTTAGCCCATTTGCATGTCCATGTTCAATGCTAAACTTTAACGATTTTTCAAAATATACAGGATCTGTTATATGAAAGCGGTATACATGAGTTCTGCCTAACCACCCAACTTTTTCATTTACTCTGCCGGCTCCAAAATAAGGATGCTGAAATTCTTCATTAGGACTCCATGAAGTATTAAAATAATCCTCAGTCCCGGTTCCGTGTAATGTTGGTTTTTCATCACCATCAATGTAAAACATATCATCCCCCTCACCATACCACATTGGAGAAGGGTTGATTACGTAGTAATTTACTCCAATAAACTGTCCTTTCCCCCGGATATCGGCAATCAAATAATTCTCGTCTTCACAATCGTTTACACTATATTCCCGAGGATAATTCCACTCGGTTTCGCCATTCTCAGGAGCAAATGTTAACTTCTTGTTGTACCAGGCATGAAACCGGCCTAATCCTTCTGGTAGTTTACCGTACTCCTGATAATCTATGTAATAGTAAAAAGCATGTATGGTCTTGCCACTTTGGTTCTCAATTTCAATCTTGGCACCTTTCTCAAAGGGCATTGCAAAATAACTTACTAAAGCATTTCCATCTCGGGCTGCAGCAGCTAGTGGCAAAGTGGAGAAATTATAACTTTCATTCCATCCCTGACCAAAAAATGGACCGATAGGAGACTCAACGCTTGGGTACTCATTCCCGTCCCAATACATGCGAAGGATTATGTCATTTCGGGTAATGTCAGGATTTAATGGTGCAATTGTAATCCAGATATGATTAATAACGCCTGAACCTTTTACATCAAATATTGTAACCCTCTTCCCATCTTCAATATTTGTCAAACGGTCATCATTTTTACCAGATCGATCATAACTACTTATTCTTTTACTTTTAATGCCTGAATCTTGAATTTTTGCGATTTCCAACAATGAACTATTTACGCCTTGAGAATAACCGACAATTGAAAATAGAATTCCAAAAGCAACCAGAGACACCTTCCCAATATGCATCAGTCTTAAATTTTAGTGTTTAATTAATAGAGACAAAAAATTTGGAAATGGGACATAAAATCCCCCTTAATTCTCATTCCTTTGAGAAACACTATTTTTACAAGGGATGTAACTTATTTTAATAGTGTGAATTACGCACTACCTCTTTCAAGTATTCGCATTTATAATCTGTTTTTATAAAAGAGAAAGAGATTAAAGGTGTACTTAATTTGAAGTACACCTTTGTAATCATATTACTATTCGTAAGTTGTGGAATTTCCCAAATTGGGATTAAGCAGTATCTCGCTATATGGAATCGGAGCATGATAAATACTTTTATTAACCGCTCCTTTAGGTTCCAAATCCAATGGGTCTTTTAGTGCTGCCATTTCTTCCACCTTCTCAGTACGGATCAGATCAAACCAGCGGGAATATTCGCCAGCCAGTTCCCATCCACGTTCTTCAACAACAGCATCTCTAAATTCGATCTTCCCTAAACCAGCCGTCAAATCGTTCAATCCGGCGCGAAAGCGAATTTGGTTTATCGCATCGTAAGCCACTGCGTTAGGAGAACCATCGGCCATTGCCTGTGCTTCAGCATAAACTAGCATTACTTCGGCTAATCGTAAATGACAGATATCACGACCGGTCATATATGGATGCATAAAGCTTGGCAAGTATCTGATCGCTCCGTCACGATACTTTGCCATATACGGATGTTTTGATGAGCTCTGATCAAAAGTAATCGTTGGATTTCCATCTGCATCTTCGAATTGCGTATGAAACGTTGCATCTTTACGTGGTCCCTCAGGGAAACGATTATAAAATCCTAATTCGAAAAACAAATCATCCCACCCATTTTCCTCACTTGGCATTGTTGTGTAACCCACAATTGTAGATAGCTGAGGATTACCTGCAATTCCTGTATACTGAATAGACCATATAAATTCATCGTTCTTCTCATTTTCCATTGTCCAAAGGTCAGCATAGTTCTCCATCAAGGTATATGGGCCATTATCGATCACGTCTTTCGCTTCAGCTGCTGCCAATGCATATTTTGATTCATCTTTTAAAGGCCATCCTCCCATGGTTAAATATACCAATGAAAGATAGGATTTTGCAGCCCAGGAAGTTGGTTTTCCCGGTTCGCTCCATGAATCAGGCAGGTTCGATTTTGCAAATTGCAAATCCTCAACAATTAATTTGTAGATAGAAGAAACAGGTGAAAGTTCAATTTCCAAATCAGTTACAGTTGATGTAACCAAGGGGAGGTCTCCATAAATACGAGTTATCCAGAAATAGGCGAATGCCCTCAAAAAACGAGCTTGTGCCACCGATTGATTGATAAACTCCTCTCTACCGTCAACCTTTTCATAGTTTTCCAACACGTTGTTTGCGGCGTAAATAATATCGTATGGATTTCTCCATGCTGATCCAATCAAAGCCGGATTGATGTTTGTTGGATTAAAGGTGTCAAATTCACGAAAATCCTGTTTATTTCCACCCGGAAGAGTCGTTAAATCATCAGCTCCCATTAACGGAACCCACATTCTGGTAGACCCATATCCACCCCAAGGATCCTGAATCAATGGTCTATACGCAGCAGTAACTGCAGCTGTCAAATCCGACTCGGTTTTGAAAAAAGAATCATTTACCAATGATCCAAGCGGCTGTTCTTCCAGGTCTTGGCATGAAAAGGTTCCTAAAACCAAAATCAGGAAGAATAATGATTTATATCTTTTATAATTGAATTTCATAAGAATCATTTTTTATTTAAACATTTATTCTAATTAAAAACCAACCTTTACACCAAAAGTAAATGTCCGTGTTGATGGATACGTGCCATTATCAATCCCCTGAGCTGTATCAGACCAAGTTGGAGTAGAGGTTAATTCAGGGTCAATTCCAGAATAATTGGTAATCATAAACAGGTTTTGTGCACTTACATATATCCTTGCATTGCTTAGTTTTTTATAAAGAACACTTTTGGGAAAAGTATAACCTAGTGTCACATTATTCAAACGAATAAAGCTTCCATCTTCAACAAACAAGGATGATTGTGCATATGTCGTGTTACTCTCGCTAAAACCGGCAACATTTGTATCAGTATTGTCAGGAGTCCAGCGATCCAAAATATCGACAGAGGTAGGACTTTCAACGTCAGTCCCCATACCAATCACTAACCAACGGGTCTGGTTCCAAACATCATTACCTTGTACTCCATTAACGTATATTGACAAATCAAAGTCCCCATACTGAAGTGAAGTGTTCCATCCCCAGATAAAATCAGGTTGTGCAGAACCAATGTTGGTCATATCCTCACCATCATAGCTCTTATTGTTGTTTTTGTCCCAATACTTAGAATCACCTGGAACTAGGCCATATTCGGCAGCTTGAGCAGCTTCATTTTCTTGCCAAAGTCCATCAAAACGATATCCGCGAAATTGTCCCAAAGGTTCACCAACTTTAAGGATAAATGGAGGAGCCGCGTAGGAATTTGCAGTATAACCACCATCTGTAAATATCTCTTCATCGTCTCCCAAATCAAGGATTTTATTTCTATTCATACTGAAGTTAAAACTTGTGTTCAGTTTCAGCTTTGGTTTATCAACCACAACACCAGACAATAGAAATTCAAAACCTTTGTTCTCCAAAGAACCTACGTTTTGCGTAATTTTTCCACCGCCACTATAATCCGGAATATTCACATCCAAAAGTAGGTCAGTGGTCTTTTTATAATAATAATCAACATTACCAGATAGTTTTCCATTGAATAACCCAAAATCAAATCCAACATTTGTTTGTGCAGTAGTCTCCCATTTTAAGTCAGGATTTGCGGCGACACCAGGGCCAATTCCAATAGTTTGGTTGGTTGAACCATCAAAGGAATAGTTCTGTCCCAAATTCAATAAACTCAATGTTTTATATGGGTTTATTGCCTGACTACCAGTTACACCATAACTGGCTCTGAATTTTAAATTTTGGATTGCTGAAATTTCCTGTATGAAAGGCTCATCAGACAGTCTCCAGGCAAAAGCTCCAGAGGGGAAATAACCAAATTTATTATTGCCATAAAATTTAGAGGAACCATCAGCCCTAAAAGTAGCCGTGAATAAATACTTTTGATCATAGGTATAATTCAATCGACCAAGAAATGATTCAATTGACCAGTTTTCATACCCCGAGCTAACTTTTGCAGTACTTCCCAGTTGTGTACTATTATATCCCAACGAAATCGTAGGAAAACCAGTGGCCCATGATCCGTTTACCCTTGCTATATTGATTTGTTGCTCATGAATAGCAGAAACATTCAAACTGTGTTTATCAGCAAATACTTTGCTGTAGTTAATCATATTCGTATTCTGCAAATTCCATGTAAACCCGTTATTGTATCCGGCTTCTGTATTTGATTTTGGAGTTCCCGGTCCGGCGGTCTTTAAGAAAGGATTATTAAAGATATACCCTTTTGCACCACCACTTATCGACAGGGTCAATCCAGTCATAATTTCATAATTCAACTGAAGGTTTGCTAATGTTTTAAATTGCCTGCTATCATGCAGTACTTCTTTGGCTGCAAAAATTGGGTTACTGGCAATAGGCCCATAAGAAGGTGATTGAGAGTAATCGTTCTGAGCATCATCCCAAATCGGAACATTTGGCGAAAATATTAAAGCTGCTCCGGAAGCATTTCCCCTACCATTATGATTGTAATTATTCCTATATTCTTCATAGGTGGAATACATGGTAAAAGCCAGATCAAAATTATTTCTCAACTGAGAATTAATGTTCGTCCGTAAACCATATCTTTTATAAAAGGAGTTCAAAACAATACCTTTCTGGTCAGCAACTGTACCAGATAAATAATATTGAGTTTTTTCTGTTCCACCATTAAATGATAACTGATAATTTTGAGTAGCCCCGTTTCTGAATAACTCATTTTGCCAGTCAGTACCACCATTGGCAGCAACCTCTGCAATGTCACTTGATGTAAATTGTGTCCCTTGTCCTAATGCAGTAAGTCTTGCGTTTACGGTCTCCATGTATTCAACAGGTCCAAGCAAATCATAGGTTTTACTAATTTGATCAACACTGTAGAAAGCATCAAACTCTATTTTCGCATCGCCTTTTTTAGCCGATTTAGTCGTGATGAGGACAACACCATTTGCACCACGTGAACCATATATTGCAGTGGATGATGCATCTTTCAATATATTGATAGACTCAATTTCACTTGGATTTAACGAAACAATGTCTGCTCCAATAAATCCATCAATTACATACAATGGGCTGTTACTTCCATTAATTGAGTTAGCACCGCGAATTCTGATCTTCATTCCGGAACCAGGAGCTCCACTTGGCTTTTGAACCTGAACACCGGAAGCCTGACCGCTTAAAGCATCTTCAACCCGAATGACCGGTTTACGCTCTAAACTCTCAGCTGATACAACTGAAACAGACCCTGTCAAATCGCTCTTTTTAGTTATGCCATAACCAATAGCCACAACTTCGTCCAAACCGATCGCGTCTTCTTCCAGAACTACATCGACCACTGATTTACCCCCGACATTGATATTCTGGGTTTTCATACCTACGAAAGAAAATATTAAGGTCGCATCCGCAGGAATATTGGCTAGGTTATATACTCCATCAAAATCGGTAACAGTACCTTGTGTTGTACCGTTAACAACAACGGTCACCCCAGGTAACGGTTCTCCATTCACTCCAGTTACTTTACCTCTTACAGGTCCTTGCTGTGAACTTTTATTGTTGTCTGAATCTCCATCCGGAGACAAGACAATCATCTTGTTTTCAAATATTTTATACGTAATACCTTGATCTTTAAAGATTTCATCAAGAACAGTTTCAACGGTTTTCCCTGAAACACTGATATTAACTTTTCTCTGAACATCAATCTGCTCATTCTGATAGAAAAAACGGAAGTCACTCTGTCCTTCAATCTCTTTTAAAACATTGACAACCTCTTTATTGTCAAAATCAAAAGAAAATACAGTTGATTGAGAGTAAACTGTTGCTGAAACCTGCAACAAGCAGGTCAAGATTATCAACATTGTTAGTTTCATCTTCAATAATAGTTTTTGCCATACCCGAACACCAAGCCGGCTGGCATTTGCATTTTTTTTCATAAATTTGAATGATTTTAAGTTATTTATATGGTGTTACCTCACCATGTTATTTAAATTCATCTGCCGGTATAATGTTACAGCATTTGCCGGCTTTTGATTCTATGTTTAACACCCTGTTCTTTGATCCCTCCTTTCCTTATTGTTTGTATATTTTTATCTTCTGATTCTTTATTTCGTAATGAACTGGAAGTGTTTGTTCGATTATTTCAAGGATTTCAAAAATTGTCTCATCTTTGATTGTTCCGCTGTAGTGATAGTTAAGGATTTCCTTATCTACAACCTCTATTTCAATACCATATTTTCTTTCCAGCAACACAATTAATTCATCAAGACGCATTTTTATAAATTCTAGTTTACGATCTTTCCATGATGTGTATAGCGAAGTATTCACTTTTTTAATTTTGAATGATGTACTTTCCCGGTTCAGTACTAATTGCTGTCCTGGTTTCAAGGTGATCTCCTTTTCAATTTCATGTCGCTTATTCCCTGAAATCAGCACCGCCCCCTTTTCCAATGTAGTAGTGACTTCGCTTTCGGTTTCGTATGCTTTCACGTTAAATTCAGTCCCCAAAACTTTAACGTCATAGTAATCGGTATGGACAATAAAAGGCTTATGATCCATGTGTTTAACCTTAAACCAAGCTTCTCCTTGCAAGAACACCTCCCTGACTTTACCTCCACCCACAGTGTAACGGATTTCAGATCCGGCATTTAGAAAAACCACGGTACTATCATTAAGCAGAGTCTTCGAGATTGACCCCATAGGAGCTGAAGTCGTGATTAACGCTCCGCCACTTTTGAGGGGACCTTGGAGAAGTACACTGCCCAACAAAATTCCGACAACCAAAACCGCAGCCATCCTCAACACTACTCTCCAATCAACAGTCCTGAAGTATACTTTTTGCGCCCTGTCTTCTTTAATTGTCTGCTGAAATCTCTCCCATTCTTTTTCGGTTTCGGCAAACTCTGAATAACGACCGATGGAACTTTCCCACAAATCCTTAACTCGCGCATAGTAACGTGTATTTTCTTCCGAGCTGCCAATCCACTGCAGCAATTTCCTCAGCTCATCTTGTTCCAATTCTCCATCAAGATAGCTGATAATTTTTGACTTGATTGACTTTTTCGAATTCATAATACTTGTTTTCAAGAGCTATGACACCTCACAACCCAAATCCCCTACCATTAGGAAATATTTTTTATAAATTATTGAAAATGAAGTATAGAACAACCCCTATATACTCGGCTAGTTCAGTTCTAAGGACTTTGAGTGATTTAGAAATATGTTTCTCGACCATCTTTACAGATATATCCAGCTCTAGCGCGATTTCTTTATTTTTTAGATGCTGTTTTCTACTCATTACAAAAACTTGTTGACACTTATCAGGCAAACTCTGAATAATCTGATCAACTTTTTCTTCAAGTTCAGATTCCAGCAGGCTGTACAATGGATTTTCCATACTGATGTATGCACTTTTCTCCAATTCTTGCATTTCGGCAATCAACTTGTCCTTTGCCGAATTTTTCACGCTTACATGCCTTTTATGATTTAGAGCCCGGTTTTTAACCATCTGGAACAGGTAGGACTTCGGAGAATCATTGATCGTGAGCAAATCAGCTTTTTCCCATAGCGTTAAAAAAGCGTCCTGAACGATATCCTGAGCAATTTCCAGATCGTGGGTAAACTTACTAGCAAACATAACCAGCCGTCCATGATATTTAAAAAATATCATTTCATAGGCCTTCAAATCTTTACTTTTCAAACCCTTAAGCAAATCACTCTTATCCTCGAACATGAATTAACAATGGCTTTAAGTACTTCTCATTAAGAAGTATTACCCTCAATGGGCTACGGCTAAATAAGCAAAATAAAGGAGTTTAAGCAAATCCATTTTTTATAATCAGATTGAAATAATTCAAACTAGTTGCCAATATATTACTGACAAAACCACTTCTTCTGCTAAAAAAGCTGGTAATTTCCTTTCGAAATAAACTTTGGTTATTCGCAATTTTGTGTGTAAAAAAAACTGCATTTTTTGAAGTTGTAAAAAAACTGCATTTTTGTGAATATAAAAACTTCAGAATTTGTCAATAGATAGCACAAATATTAAAGATCATTCAGAAGGCTGGGATTTATTTATTACAAATGGATCTAAAAATGCATTTTGTGAAATTTATTATGGGTATTTCGACATAATGTTTCGTTTTGGAATGAAATACACGAATGATAGTCAGATCATAGAAGATTCCATTCAGAATTTATTTATCTATTTGTTGAATAACAGGAAGAAACTCACCCCTGTGAAAAATTTGAAAAGCTATTTGCTGAAATCCTTCCGAAATCAATTGATAAAAGATTTAAAAAAACAAAAAAGCTTGGTTACTCTAGAGCAAATTATTGAATCACAAGTAGAATATTTCAGTAGCACGGAGCAAACCATTATTGAAAACGAAGAGTTAAATAAAAGAAAAGCTATTTTAAGAAAATGTATGGGTGAATTGAAACCCAAACAGCAGGAATTAATCCACCTTCGTTTTGATTGCGAAATGAGCTACCAAGAAATAGCTGACATTTTAGAAATAAATGTTGACGCATGTTACAAATCGATTTATCGGTTGATAAAGTTAATCAAATCAGAAGTCGTAAAAGCTAAAGGTATAAATAAAGATTTCTTTTTTTGGTTCATATTTCAACTCGAAAGCAGTATGCGCTAACCGTTTTACCTCTCATCAATTATACTTTTAAAAAAAACTATTTTTTTTGTCCGAATTCGTCTGTCACGTTCTCTTAGTAATTAGGATGAAGGTCTTCTTGTTATATAAATTAATCAAGAGAATTGATTAGTCCTAGTATGCTGATATTGAAATAAAAGAAAATGGACTTAAAGCGATATAAATCATACAAAACAGAAGAATTAATTCTAGATCTATCCTTTATAAGGTTGGCAAAAGGCGAAATTGTAGATGGAATAACCCTAGAGCAGTTTCAGAAATATTTTCCTGAAAAGAAACAAGAAATCCAGCTGGCTATCACGGTTGTAAGAGAAATTCAGTCTCCAAAATTTAATATTTCGAGTACGAGAAAAGACAAGGTGCTTAACCGAATCCTTCAACAAAATAGAACACAACATAGAATTATTTGGTTCAGAAATGCAGTTGCTGCAATGTTGGCTATTGGTTTAATTGCCGTGTCACTGGTATATATGAACAAAAAGGCGTCTATTGTTAATTTTGCATCAACCAGTCAGGTCCAGTCGTCAAATACTGAGCTCATACTCGCCGATGGAGAACGTGTTGAAATAAAAAGTAAAGAAGCAAAAATTGAATACACCGAAGATGGAACGGAGCTATCAGTTAACGACACTGCTAAACTGGAGCAAGAAACACCAACATTAAGTGAAAGTTTCAACCAGGTAAATGTTCCATTTGGAAAAAGAATGTCAATTCATCTGTCAGATGGCTCTATCGTTCACTTAAATTCAGGCTCCAGATTGATTTACCCTCCGGCATTCGACAAAAAAAATCGTGAAGTGTTCCTGGTAGGGGAAGCATACTTTGAAGTGTCTAAGGATAAAACAAAACCGTTTGTTGTGCGTACTGACGAGTTTAAAGTAAAAGTACTGGGGACAAAATTTGCTGTTCAGGCATTTAAAAAGAACTATGAATATAACGCCTTGCTGGTTGAAGGAAGTGTTAGTCTCTCGAAGAACAGCATGTTATTTTCGAATGAACAAATTCTTAAACCGAAAGAGTTTGCAGTTCTGTCAAAAACCAAAAATAGTTTCAATATCAAGGAAGTCAACGACATCGAAAATAGGATTGCCTGGATACATGGCTACCTAATCTTTAAAAATGAGAACCTTACTAGTTTAGCTGAAAAGGTATCAAGATATTACAACATTGACATTGCTGTTTTCACAACCAATAAAACCGGGTCATTCTCCGGGAAACTCGACTTAAAAGATGAGCCGGAACGGGTAATTGAAGGATTAGCAACAATTTTTAAAGTTAAATATGAAAATCAAAATGGAACCATAGTATTTAAGAACTAAAACAAAATCCGGAAGATGGTTGCAACATCCCCCGGATCAATAAATAAACACGCCGTAAGGCTAATGTCTAATACCTATACAAATTTATGAAAAAATGTGAAATTGAAGACTCCTCTGGAAAAAGGAGGCTAAGAAGAGTTTTACTAACCATGAAACTACTAACTATCCTGTTTTTAGCAGGAAATGTGGCTGTTTCAGCCAGTGTTTATTCTCAAGCGACTAAAATTGACCTTCAGCTCCAAAACTCAACGATCGGGAGTATTTTGAAGTCAATTGAAAGTAGCAGCGATTTTATTTTTGTTTACGACACGGAGTTGGTCAACACCAAAATCGAAAAAAGCATCTCACTGAAAGGTGCGAACATCAAAACGGTACTTGATGAACTTTTTGGTGAAACAAACGTGGCTTACATGGTGGATGACCGACAGGTTTTCCTTTATAAAAAGGATGACATCAAACAACTTGACCAGTTAAAGTCAGGAACAAAAGTCGCTATGCAAAAAGAAAAAGAACTTAGCGGTATTGTTACAGATGAAGATGGGCTTCCATTGCCAGGAGTCACAGTTGTAGCCAAAGGAACGAAAAGAGGGGTCGTAACTAGTATTGATGGAAAATTCAAGCTCTCGGTACCCGAAGAAGTAACTACACTGGTACTTTCATTCGTTGGAATGAAAACCCAGGATGTTGCAATTGGATCAAAATCGAGCTTCAACATTATACTCGAAGAGGAAACCGTTGGGGTAGATGAAGTTGTTGTCGTTGGTTACGGTGTTCAAAAGAAAGAAACCGTAACCGGTGCAATTGTTTCAATTGATGACAAACAATTGGTTCAGTCACCTCAGGCAAACATCAGCAACTCTCTAGTGGGGCGATTATCCGGAGTGATTGCAGTACAGCGAAGTGGTCAGCCCGGCGAAGACCAAACGACAATCCGGATTCGAGGTATCGGAACTTTCACCGGTTCGGCAGATCCATTGGTTCTGGTTGATGGTATTGAAACAGATAATTACAACAGCATTGATCCTAATGAAATCGAGAATATCTCTATATTAAAGGATGCATCGGCTACTGCAGTGTATGGAGTGCGGGGAGCAAACGGTGTAATGATTATCACTACAAAAAGGGGAACTGAAGGTAAAACGGAAGTTAGTTATTCGTTGCAACACGCTACTCAACGCTTTACCGATTTTAGAAATACAATGAATGCCGCTGATTTTGCCAATGGCATGAATATCGCTGCCCAATACGACAGCTACATTACCGGTGGTTATGAACCAATTTTCACAGATGAAGACATCGCTCACTTCAAAGCACATGATGATCCTATTTTTCATCCAGACGTAGACTGGTTTCCTTACATGTTTGATAAAAGCTCTGGCCAAACACAGCACAATTTAAATATCAATGGTGGTACAGAAAAAGTTAAATACTTTGTTTCGCTGGGTTATTTTGATCAGGACGGCTTGATCAATCATACCGATCTGGTTGAAGACTATGATGCAACAATCGTATTTAAACGATATAATATCCGTACAAACTTCGATTTTGAAATTACAAAACGATTTTCAGCAAATCTAAACCTCTCTTCAACTATCGAAAACAGATCTGGTACTTCTTCAAAAGTTAATGAAATATTTGAAGCTGTTTGGGCAACTAACCCAGTTGACCAGCCTCTGATAACTGATGGAAAGTTTATTGAACTTGACAACAAAGTTTCATTAGGAGTTAGTCCTTTTCAAAAGATGTTTTTGTCAGGAACCGGATATATCAAGGATTACAGGAATTACCTTAACAGTTCGCTCCGATTCAATTATGACCTCGATTTCGTAACAAAAGGGTTGACTTCGCACGCAACTATTTCATACAATAATTACAACAAACAACATATCTTTTACCGCAAGGATCTTGTACGGTACAGACCAGTCCGTTTGGAAGACGAATCGATTGTTCTGATTCCAAAAACTTACGAAGCACCCTTTGGTTTCCAGGAAACTTTTGGTAAAAACAGGAAGGTTTATTTTGAAGCAGGAATAGACTATGCAAGAGCGTTTAAAGAACATGATGTTAATGCCCTATTGCTATATAACCAAAGTAAACGCTATGACCCCGACTTCCTTTACCTTGTTCCAAATGGCTATCAGGGAATAGTAGGAAGGACAACTTATGGTTACAAAGACAAATACCTGGCCGAAGTTAATATTGGCTACAATGGTACTGAAAATTTTGCTCCGGGAAAACGTTTTGGATTCTTTCCGGCATATTCTCTTGGATGGGTAGCATCTGAAGAATCATTCTTCCCAGAAAACAAAGTTTTAACATATTTAAAGATAAGAGGATCGTACGGTGTTGTTGGTAACGACAAGCTTGGAAGCATTCGAATTTCTAAGGGCGGAAAACGATTCCTATATATGCCGGCAGCATACGGTTATTCAAGCAATATATTTCAATTTGGTGAATATGGTTCAAACCAACAAGCCTATGAAGGAGCGATAGAAGGTGCACTTGGTAACGAAAACCTAACATGGGAACGTGCTAAGAAAATGAATATCGGAGCTGACTTCGCTTTTGCAAATGACAAACTGAGAGGGACATTTGACCTATTCAAAGAAAAGCGTGATAATATTCTTGCTACAAGAAATGTGATTCCAGTAGTTGTTGCAGCTCAGCTGCCTGCTTATAACCTTGGTAAAATGAAAAACAGCGGTTTTGAAGCTGAGCTTTCATACAACGATAGAGTTGGAAAACTGGACTACTGGCTAAAAGCAAATTACACTTATGCGCATAACGTAGTTGAATATCAGGACGAAATTACCAGACCTTTCACCTATCAAAACAGAACAAATCAAAGGTATGGGCAAATGTTTGGACTAAAAGCAGATGGATTTTTTAATACATGGGAGGAAGTCAATGATGCCAACCGCCCAATATATGAATACCAAAATAACAAAATTCAACCCGGGGATGTTAAATACGTGGATATCAATGGAGATGGTAAAATTAACAATGATGATATTATTCCTCTCGGTTATCCAGATTTCCCGGAAGTCGTTTTCGGATTCTCTCTGGGAGGTAACTTTAAAGGATTTGATTTCTCAGTTCTTTTCCAAGGAGCTACTCATGTTTCATTAGCCTACCCTTCAAACTACTGGATGCCGTTTAAGCAAGGCCGAAATGCCCCAGACTATATGGTGGAAAGCTGGAGTCAGGAACGATATGATCAAGGACTAAAAATCAGTTTCCCTCACTTTAATACCGGAAATACCACCAGTGCTTCCAATGGACAGCGTTCTACTCTAAATATCGAGGATGCAAGCTATGTTCGCTTGAAAAATGCAGAGATTGGATACACAATTCAAAAAAAGATCTTGCAGAAAATAAAGATCAAACAAGTGCGACTTTATGTCAACGGTAACAATCTGCTTACCTGGGATAAATTACTACCAGGAGCAGATCCGGAATCGACGAAATCATTTGAAGCTGAGGGGTATCCGGTTACCAGAACGATAAACTTTGGGTTCAACGTTAAATTCTAAAAATCAGACCAATGAAAAATAAGATACGAATCATTATAATTTTCCTGTTGACACTGACTGTTTTTGTTTCATGCGAAAACGTGATGGGTGATTTTCTTGACAAAGCACCCGGTGTTGACGTCACAGAAGATACCATTTTTTCATCTAAAGCTCAGGTTGAAACGTTTGTAGCTACGATGTATCGCACAGGTTTACACACCATTTTCGCCCGAGAAGAAACGTCCCTCACTGGAAGCCAATACGCGATGACATCCATTGCTTGTGATGAGACTGAATCATCACAGGGATGGACCACCCAGCAAGGATGGAATACCGGAGATATCACAGCTGATAACATCCAATCCCGTGAAGACTTCAGATGGCCCCTACGTTTTAAAGGACTTCGATATGCAAACATCATGCTTCAACGGATTGATGAAGTTGAAAGTCTGGATCAGATCTACAAACAAGAAATAAAAGGTGAAGCCCTGTTCTTAAGAGCATTGAACCACTTTGAAATGTTCAAACGATATGGTGGTGCTCCTATTATTGACAAAAAATTTGAATTGACAGATGATTTCTTTGTTGAAAGAAGTTCGGTTAAGGATTTAGTCGATTTTATTGTTGCCGATTGTGACGCAGCTATTGCGGCTCTTCCGAATACTCGTAGTTCTGATCAAAGAGGGCGTATCACTAAAGGTGCTGCATTAATGTTAAAATCAAAAACCTTGTTGTACGCAGCCAGTCCGCTGTTTAACACTGCTACTCCATACCTTAGCATGGAAGATGCTTCACACAACGATTTAATTTGCTACGGGAACTATGATCAGAACAGATGGCAAAAAGCTGCTGATGCAGCAAAAGCTGTTATTGACTGGGCTCCGAATGGTGGGATTCACTTAGTTACCGATCAGGGGGTTGATGAAAACTACCGATACGTTTACGAAAAAAATGACAATCCCGAAATTATCTTGGAAAATAAAAATATTGGAGCAAGAGATATGTGGACCTTTCCATGGGGAAGTATCCTCCCAATCGGGATGGGTTCGGGATGGCACATTGGCTATTCCATGACCGCTAACTTTTTGTATAAATATGAAAAGCAAGATGGAACACCGATGGAATGGTCGGATACTGGAGGAAACAACCTGAAACAAAAATATGAGGAAATTGATCACCGGTTTGCACAGACTGTTGGTATTCCAGGATCTTACTTCAATAAAGATTTCCCCGTCATCACAAATTATGCTGGTGGCCAAATGAATAAGCAAAATAAAGGTGGGCATATCATTTTAAAGTTTGTCCCCCGAACAATGACTTTTTCATCTTGGAATCAAATGCCAAATGATATTCTATTCAGATTGGCTGAGGCATACCTGAACTACGCTGAAGCTTTAAATGAAGTGCAAGGGCCAACTACACAAGCCTATGAAGCTATAAATATCATCCGAACACGCTCAGGACAGCCTGATCTTCCTGCCGGATTAACACAGGAAGAGTTTAGGGAACGCGTTCATAATGAAAGAGCAATTGAGTTGTTTGCCGAAGAACATCGATTCTTTGATATTAGAAGGTGGATGATCGCTGAAGAAGACGGTGTCATGCAAGGAGATTTCTATGGATTCAAAATTTTCCAGGATCCTGCAGCTCCGGACTTCAGGTACGAAGTTTATAAAATTGAGACCAGAACATTTAAAAGAAGAATGTACCTACATCCATATCTTCGTTCTGAAGTACTTAAGGGATACCTCGTACAAAACCCTGGGTACTAAAAACTCAATTAGTTAAATTAATAAAAATGACATTCATGATATATAAATATAACCGACGCATATTTTTATTCATTGTAATAACTTTATGCTTAAATGCCACATTAAAAGCCCAGATAGATCCGCAAGATAGCATTGCTGTTTCCGAGAAGCCCGTAATAAATATCGCTTATGACAGCCAACCGGAATGGATGGTTACCGGTGCTGTTTCATCTGTTAAAGGTGAAGAACTACAAAATACATTTAGTACAAGCTTCCCCTTTAAGCTAGCTGGAAGAATTCCAGGGTTAACCGCGCAACAATTAGCAACTGAACCCGGATTTGAAAGTTCTGCTTTGTATTCCAGAGGTGTAAACACTTTTGGGGTTGGCAAAAACGACATGCTGATCTTAGTAGATGGATTTGAATCCAATTTCTCCGAATTAACATCAGAAGAAGTAGAATCAGTTACCTTGTTAAAAGACGCTGCAGCAACCGCAATGTATGGCAGCAGGGCTGCAAATGGCGTTCTACTGGTAACCACCAAAAGAGGTAAAGTGGGTAAACTCAAAGTTGAATTCAGCACCCAACAAGGTGTACAAATGGCAAGTAGACTCCCTCAGTATCTTGATTCGTATGATCACGCAAGATTATATAATGAAGCTTTGGTAAACGATGGGAAACCTGAATTATACACCAACGAGGATCTTCAATTGTACCAAAAAGGAACGGATCCATACTTTCATCCAAATGTAAATTGGTATGATGAGGTATTAACCAGTTCGTCCCCAATTTCAAACTATAATCTGAATTTCACTGGTGGAAGTAAAGCTGTTCAGTATTTTGTTTTGCTGAACCAAGTCAAAAGCAACAATCTATACTTAAGAACAGGGGACGAATCAGAATTCAGCGAAAACGGCAAATATCAGCGCATCAATTTCCGAATGAATGTTGATATTCAGCTAACAAAACGATTTTCAACTGAAATTTCTGTAGGTGGAACAGTTGTGGATCAGGCCAACCCCGGTGGACACGATTCGAGAGATGTTTTTAATTCAATGGCAGTGATACCTCCAAATGAATTTGCTGTTCGCAATCCTAACGGTACTTTGGGACGCAACGCCCTGTACTCAAATCCGATGGGAGATATTTTAAACCAAGGATTTTATACGTCTAACGGACGAACATTAAATTCAACAATCGGATTTACCGAGGAACTGGATTTCATTACAAAGGGTTTGAGTTTCACTCCAAAAATTTCATTTAACAGTTACTTCTTAAGTCAATCTAACAAAACGAGATCTTATCAAAGTTTTGAAATTTCAAAAGATGATCAGGGAGAGATCGTGTATACTAAATTCGGGATTGATGAATCATTGGAAGCCAGCGAAGGTGCTTCAGATCAAAATCGGAGCTATGTTATCCAGAGCTTCCTGAACTACGACCGAAATTTCGGGGCGAATGATATTAGTGCAGTTTTGATGTATAACTCCGATAACTTTACTATTAGTGGAAACTCACAACCCATCAAACATGAAAATGTTAGCGGTCGTGTCACTTTTGCAAATAATAAGAAATACATTGGAGAAATCAGCTTTTCATACATGGGATCAGGTAACTTTCCAAAAGGAAGCAGATTTGGGTTCTTTCCAGCTGTATCAGCCGGATGGATTGCCTCGAATGAAGATTTCATGAAAGACAACAAGTCGGTGAATTATTTGAAATTCAGAACCTCTTATGGAATGGTTGGAAACGATCTGATTGGTGGACCTGCATTTATGTTTGACCAAACATACCCTGGTACTAATCCATACTATTTTGGAACCAGCAACACCAGTGCCGGAACGAGAATTCAAGGCCGTCTGGCAAATCCAAATGTTACCTGGGAAAAAGAGAAAAATTTCAACATTGGCTTAGAGGCTAAATTATTCGATAAAGTGGATATCTCCCTAGATGTCTTTAACCGTGACCGATATGATATTTTGGTTCAACCGAACACTGTTGATCCTGACTTTATGGGCTACACAAAACCCTATCTGAATGAAGGTAAAACAAACAACAAAGGTTTTGAAACAATGCTCAGGTACAGCAATGACAAGAAGAATGAATTCAGGTTTTTTATTGAAACTAATGCCTGGTATTTCAAAAATAAAGTGGTTTTTAACTCGGAAGCACTTCAACTATACGACTATCTGTATAGAACAGGACAACCAATCAATCAACCTTTTGGCTATGAAGCCATCGGATTCTTTAAAGATCAAAATGACATTGATGCAAGTCCAAAACAAAACTGGGTTGAAGTACAACCGGGAGATGTCAAGTACAAAGACCTGAACGACGATGGTAAAATTAATGAGTTGGATATTCACGCAGTGGGAAAAACCGGGTTACCAAACTTTTCAGCAGGATTACGAATTGGTGCGGAATACAAGGGTTTTGATTTTGATGTATTCTTTCAGGGCGTTTCCAGCCGTTCCGTCACTTTTAGCGGGCTGAATTTTGAAGCGTTCCAAAATAATGGCAAAGCCGGAACAATTGCATTGAACCGCTGGACACAGGAAACAGCTGAGACTGCAACCTACCCCAGGCTGTCATCTGAAAATAATGACAATAACTTCAGATATTCGAGCCTTTGGATACGTGACGGAAGCTTTATTAAGCTCAGAAGTATTGAACTGGGTTACACGCTACCTGCAAAAATTTCAACCCTTGCCAAACTAGATAAAACCAGAATTTTCATCAATGGAAATAACTTGTTCTCTTCGGATCATATGGATGGTTATCGCGATCCTGAAGTTGGATCTTATTATCCTGCTATGAAATCGTTTAGTGCGGGAATAAGAGTCCAGTTCAAGTAATTCACATCAAATAAAACTTTAAGAATGAAAAATATAATTTATATACTTGGAATATTCTTGATCTTCTTACTAAACAGTTGTGAAGACCTTGACAGGGAGATTATAACAAACATTAGCGAGGAAGAAGTAAATACTCAGTATTCTTATAGCGGAGCTCGTGCTGCTGCACTTTATACTGATCTGCCTGATGGATTTTTCGAAATTGATGGTGCATTAATTGCCTCTGCAGGCGATGAAGCTGAACACACACTTGAAACATCATCCATTCAAGATTTTAATATAGGAAGTTGGAATGAAATTTCAAATCCAGGGGATGTTTGGGCTAAATATTTTAAGGCAATTCGTAATGTAAATTTGTTTCTGGAAAACTCAGATGAGATTGATTTAGAGATTTACCGGCTTGATCCAGCTCCTGACCAACAGGAAATTTACAGAACCCGCTCACTTGAAATTGAACGTTGGAAGTATGAAGGTCGATTTTTAAGAGCCTACTATTATTTTCAATTGATCAAAAGATACGGTGGCGTTCCTATAGTTACACAATCCATGGTAATGGGTGATGAATATGGCAACATTCAACGCAGTTCATTGCAAGAGTGTATTAATTTCATTAGTTCTGAATGTGATGCATCAGCTGCTCAATTACCAGCCAAATATGAAGATACAGACTTAGGCAGAATTACAAAAGGTGCTGCACTTGCCTTAAAAGCAAAAGTACTACTTTTTGCTGCATCAGAACTTTGGAACAATCCTTCCTGGGCTTCCGGTTTTTCAAGTCCTGAATTAATTTCAGTGTCAGGAGATAGAAATACAAAATGGAAGGATGCTGCGGATGCTGCTAAGGCCGTTATCGATCTTGAGGGTACCGGGTATGCTTTGGCTGACAATTACAGAAACCTGTTTATCACAGGACAATCTTTCCAAAGTCCCGAACATATTTTAGTAAGAAGATACGGTGCCAGCAATAGTTTTGAAAAAGCCTGTTGGTCTATTGGTTTTGACCTAGGAAAAAGTGGAAATGCCCCTTCTCAAAACATCGTTGATGCGTATGAGGTAAAAGTTGACGAGACAACTGCTGTTCCTTTCGACTGGAACAATCCGGATCATGCTGCAAATCCATATGCAAATAGAGATCCACGATTGTCTGCGAATGTTATCGTAAATAATTCAAGCTACAAGGGACGCACCATGGAAATTTGGGAAGACGGTCGCGACGGAAAAGGGAAAAATCTGGCCACGAAAACCGGTTACTACCTGAAGAAATTCCTGGATGAGAACATCAACCTGCTAACCGGAACTTCCAGCATTCATAGCTGGAGTTTAATTCGCCTGGCCGACGTTTACCTGTGGTATACTGAAGCATTGAATGAATATGATCCGGGCAACGCTGACATAAAGTTCTACCTTGATCAGATAAGACAAAGACAAGGTGTAAATATGCCTCCGGTTGCTGATGGTTTAACACAAGATGAAATGCGTGACGTAATCAGGCACGAAAGAATGGTCGAGCTGGCATTTGAGGGTCATCGTGTTTGGGATTTGCGCAGATGGATGACGGCAACATCAGCACTTAATGCACCCCTTAAGGGAACTCAAATTACAAAGTCGGAATCAGGAGATTTTACCTACTCAGTTATAACTGTAGAAAACAGGGTATTCGAACCTAAAATGTACTTCTACCCTATTTCTCGTCAAGAATTATTAAAAATGCCTAACTGGTCACAAAACCCATTGTGGTAGTAACCGTAAAATGATATTAAAATGAAAAAGAATATAAATAATAAAATTAAGCTACTGGCATTCATTTTGGGAATATTGGTAATTGCTACATCCTGCGAATACCAGGAAATAACCGATGCTGACTATCCGAATCAATTGCTATATATGCCAACCGCAGTGCATGGTATTTATACTATCGACAAACTTCCGGAAAATCCCGAATACGTTCCAACACCGGGATACGCAACCCGTTTTGTTGTTGATGAAGCAAATGGAAAATTTATCGTTCCTCTTGGAGTCTATCGTTCAGGATACGAAAGGAAAGCCGACATTAATGTTGATCTTACCGTTCAGAACGATACAGTTAATAACCTAATTCAAGAAGCTGTTATTTCAACTTCCACAATAATTTTACCTTCGGATAAATACACAATTCCATCGTCGGTAGTTGTTGAAGACGGAAGTGAATTAGCAAAATTCAATCTGGAAATTGATTTAAATTACCTATTAAGTATTCCTGATGAGGTAGTTGCCATAGCAATACACATTTCCAGTTCTGATGCTGAAGTGAACGAAGATTATCAAACAACAGTAGTTGTCATACACACTGAAATACTGAATCTTTAGGACGTTTGGACGCAAACACCAGCATCGAAAAGTATTAAAATAGAGAATAGGTAAAAAACCCGTAATGTCCATAATTCTCTTGTTAGAAACGACTGTTAATTAACTTAGATAAAAGTCGTTAGATTGATCCGCTATGGGAATCATAGCGGATCAATATTTAATTTATAGATTCACCAACCTATACTAAAAAAATCATGAAATTTTTCCTCTTAATATTTTTTACATATTTATCAGTAAATCTTTCCCAGGCTCAGAAAACAAAACCTATTACAATGTCTGAGTTTATGGGAGCAAACACCAACGTAGCATCCTACGATCAAGACTACCTTGAAGACCTGTCCAAATGTGTGAAATGGATTCGGGAGTACCACAATTGGGCTCACTATGAAAGTACAAATGACTATTTCAAATGGGACGATTTCACACAGGACCAAAAGGGAAAAAATTGGCCACACCACACAAAATTCATCGAAAAATGTAATGAGTTGGGAGTGAGTGTTCTTGTCGATGTTTTAGACTTGCCAAAATGGATTGGTAAGGAAGATCATATTCCAAACAGTTCAGGGGACGGATCCCAAGCTTCTGACTACCTCGAAAGAATTGAGTTTGTTAGCCAACTGGTCGCTCGTTATGGATCTCAAAAAATTGATTCATCACTATTAAAAACAGCGGATAAACTTAGTGGCCTCAATTACATTACCTACTATGAAGATGATAATGAACCAGACTATTGGTGGTATAATCCTCGATGGAAAGCAGAAGACTATGCAAAATACTGCAACGCCGTTCACGACGGCACCGGAATTGACACAAGTCAGAAACACCCTCTGCTTGGCATAAAATCAGTGGACCCGAATGCACAACACGTACTCGCCGGGCTTGCAAAAACAGACACCGTGTACCTTCAAAAAATATTGGACAGTTCCAATAGTAAAATACCCTTTGATGTTATTAATATTCATATGTATTGTAAAGACGAAACCGATGCATATTCTCCGGAAAATGAAATTTACGGCTTTGAAAAAGATCTCACACCTCTTTTAAAATGGAGAGACAGAACGATTCCCGGAATGCCTTTTTGGATGACAGAGTTTGGCTGGGATACCTACATAGACGAAAACAAACAACATTCGTATACCTATGCTGATTTTGAACAGCAAGCCAATTATCTGCTTCGCTCCTATTTTATTTTATTAAAAATGGGGTTTGAAAAAGCATTTATGTTTATGGCCTCTGACAGTAACAGCCATGACATCAACCAATATGCATCAAGTGGTTACTTCTTTGACAAGCAAATGGCTCATAAACGAAAACCATCGTTCTATTACCAGATACTAGTACAAAATATTCTCGGTTCGGCGGTTTTTAAAAAGGTGATTTCCTACGCTGAAAAATCCGGCGTCAATGAAAACTATTGCTTCGAATTTGAAAACTCAAATAAGTCAGAGAAGATTTATGTGCTCTGGACCAGAGAAACTAACTCCAGCAATGATACAGGCGCAACTTCTGCTTATCAGCTCGATTTAAAAATTAAGCCGACATCTGCCTATTCTGTTTTTCCCAAAAACAAAGATGAAAACGGAGACAAAGTAAACGCTGATGTAAATGAAACAACAATAAATCTAAAGCTTTCAGAAACCCCTCAATTTTTGATTGTTCAGTACAAATAATACCCCTTTCTATACACCATCAATCAACTCATTTTTTTTGACTTAATCTATTACCAGAAAAATTATCAGATTTAATAGTTTTGTAGGCTTCACTCTTCAAACAACCCCAAGTTTCAGCTGGGGTTGTTTGAATTCTTTTTATTGCCAATAAGTTTGCCATTCATGGAATAAAGCAAAATACTAGATTCCGAAATAGATTGTTTCCTCAAAGGGATTAGGGAAAAAAGTCTGATGATTTCAAAGTGGATACAGCACTGATGAAATTCACCTCTTCCAAAGTCCAACAATCAAGCTCAAAGGAATTATCAGATTGTCTGTTCGTTAATTGAACCTTTCAACGCTTCCTAAGTTTTCCGGGTGAAAAAGAGCATCAATAAATCAGAGAGATCGCTAAGGGGATAATTAATCTTACTTTTTCTTTATAAAGTCGTTCGGATATTGCAGAACCTGAATAATTTCTCCACCAAACAAACGAATCCACGAACGAAATGTGTCTTTTCCTTCTGTTAATTCAAAAACTCGGGCCCCATTGGGTTTTATGTTGTTATAAACGGTATCGCATCCGCTGAAACGCCCGTACATTAAGAACATATTATTCCAGTAAGCAGCATAATCACAATCATGGTCGTGTCCAACACTTATGGCTTTTATGTCGCCCATCTCTTTCATCGATACAAATACTCCGGAGTTTACTTTGGGAGAACAAACTTTTTCACCCCTTATGCCCCTTAAAAAAGTTCGATCATCGCATGCCGCTGTTTTGTATTCAATTATCGGAATATGAAAAAAAGCCAGTGACGGAATGGGCTCGCCTCCATTCATCTTTGTGAAATTCTGGCTTTGTTGTCGATACCATGCTATTTGGTCGAAATTAATGTATCCGTATCCTCCTATGTCATCTATTGTTGATTTGCGATTGGTATCGAAAAGATAAAATACCCATTCCGTTTTCTCCTCTTTCGAAGAATTAAGTGAAAGAATACAATTCGTTGATCCAGTAATCCCTTTTATGTTTTTATTGATATTGTAGGGCATACTGCTTATTATTTCAGCCATTTCATCGCGAGTTTTATCAAATTCCTCATCGTGATTTCCCAGCGTTACTGCAAAAGGGATTTTACGTTCTGAAATTGGCGACAGAATTTCGTGCAATGAACGTTCTGCAGGTTTGCCGAAGATTACATCGCCTGTATGGATAACTAAATCTGGTTTTTCTAAATCCAACATTTGATTGACGTTGTTTAATGCCCTTTTCGATTTTGGATTTCCCGCAATATAGTGCGTATCGGTTAACTGTAGTATTTTAAACTTGCCCTCTTTGTTGAACGACAATTCTGAAATCGAAGAGATTTCGTTCTCTGGTTGTTTTACAGATAAGTTATCGGCGGCAACATTCGTTGTAATTACCCCTAAAGCTCCGGCAAATGCTGAGTTTTTTAGAAAAGCTCTTCTTTCCATATCATTTGTTTTTTTGTTCGTGAATCAATAGTTACCTGTTTACAAAGTAGGACAGCAAAATGAACCTCATTTTACCTGAATTGAATCCTATCAATTAAATATTCCCTTTTTAACGATTTTAAATCATCATTAGATTCTATTTATTTCTCATTGGAAAATGAATACGGATAATCTTTTTTCTTTACCCCCCTCTTTTTATTCGGTATCGCGCCCATTTGGAAGTTGATTTCTGCCCCTTTCATCAGATCTTCATGTGACAGGTAATTCTTAGTATATCCTTCCCCGTTCATATCCATTTTAACAATGTATCTATTAGCCATTGAATTACGATCTGCATTTATACTTATTTGGTTGCCATTTTCCAGTTCAATATTTACGGATTTGAACAAGGGTGATCCTATTATATACTCATCAGTACCGGGGCATACCGGATAAAATCCCATGGCACTAAAAACATACCATGCCGACGTTTGTCCATTATCTTCATCGCCACAATAACCATCCGCTTGGGGTGTATATAAGCGATCCATAACTTCTCGAACCCTGCGTTGTGTTTTCCAGGGTTGACCCGCATAATTATACAAATAAATCATGTGTTGAATTGGCTGGTTTCCATGTGCATAGTTACCCATATTCATAACTTGCATCTCCCTTATTTCATGAATAACGCGCCCATAATATGATTCATCGAAAACCGGAGGCACCACAAAAACGGAATCCAACATATTAACAAATTCCTTCTCTCCGCCCATTAAATCAATCAACCCTTGCATATCATGAAAAACAGACCATGTATAATGCCAGCTGTTTCCTTCTGTAAAAGCATCGCCCCATTTAAACGGGCTGAATGGACTTTGAAAAGTCCCATCTTCATTTTTACCACGCATTAATTTGTTTTCTTTGTCAAAAACGTTTTTATAATTCATGGCTCGCTCAGCAAAAATCTCAATCTCTCTTTCCGGTTTCCCAAGTTCTTTTCCAAACTTGTAAATACAAAAATCTGCAAACGCATACTCCAAAGTACGGGCAACATTTTCGTTAATACCAACATTGTATGGAACATATCCCAATTTATTGTAATAGTCAACGCCATATCGGCCCACCGAATGCAATGGACCTTCGTTTTCTGAATTTTTCACAACAGCCTCCCATAGTGTCTCGGTATCGTAACCACGTCCTCCTTTCAAATAAGCATCAGCAATTATCGTAGCTGAATTTGAACCAATCATACAATTTCGGTGACCGGGACTCGCCCATTCCGGTAAAAATCCACTTTCTTTATACGTATTGGCTAAACCTTCCTGTATCTTTTCATTCAGTGATGGATACATTAAGTTAAAAAAAGGAAATACTGCCCGAAAGGTATCCCAGAAACCGTTATCAGTAAACATATAACCCGGTAGTACTTTCCCATTATATGGGCTGTAATGGACAACATCTCCATTCTCATCATATTCGTAAAACTTACGAGGGAAAAGCAATACACGGTACAGACAGGAGTAAAAAGTTTCTATTTGATCAGCCGAACCACCTTCAACTGTAATACGCGAGAGTTCTTTATTCCAAATATCTGCCCCTTTAGATTTTACCTGATCAAAAGAATCAGTTCCCAATTCTTGTAAATTTCGCTCAGCCTGTTCGTAACTAATAAAAGAAGAAGCTACCCAAGCATGAATTTGCTCCCCTCTTCTAGTTTTAAATTGAAGTGCAGCTCCCACATGGTCATCCTCCAACTCCGTTTTCCCTTCAATAATATGGTCTTTACTCCAAACATTACTTTTAGTAAAACTTTTATCAAAAACAATCACAAAGTAGTTTTTAAAATTCTCGGGCACTCCCCCGCTGTTACGAGTAGTATATCCGATAATTTTATTTTCTGAAGGAATAATTTTCACGTAGGAACCACGGTCGAAAGCATCGACCAAAACATACGACTGCTCATTTTCAGGAAAGGTAAAACGAAACATTGCTGCACGTTCGGTAGGAGTAATCTCTGTCGTCACATCGTAGTCTGCCAAATACACTTTATAAAAGTTAGGCTTAGCCGTTTCCGCTTTGTGCGAAAACCAACTTGCGCGTTCTTCTCCGGCAATTTTCAAATCGCCCGTTAAGGGGAAAAGAGAAAACTGACCGTAATCATTAATCCACGGACTGGGTTGATGAGTTTGTTTAAATCCCTGAATTTTGATATCGTCGTAACCATAAACCCAACCATGTCCCATCTTGTTGGTTTGAGGCGTCCAAAAATTCATTCCCCAAGGCAAAGCAATGGCAGGATAAGTGTTTCCATTAGATAATTTTGAATTAGAATCTGTTCCCATTAGAGGATTGACATGCTCTATCAAACCTCCATCCTGACCAGAAACGCTTGTTAATGTTAAACAAGTCAATAATAATAGCAAGATTGCTCTGCTAAGCCGTAATACATTTTGTACGAATAATATTCTTCCCATTTTATATTTTTTGAGTATCATTTTTAAAACCTAATTCTAAAAAAACTATTCTGAAAGTTATTCCACTCCCCATGATTTATTTGGCACTTCTGATGTTTCGATTATCAATTCGCCCCCCGACACGATCTCCCGATGGGTTAACCAGTTTCGGGTTAGAGCTTCGCCATTCAGTTCAACACTTTTTATATAGAAATGATCCTTATTGTAATTCTCAACTTTAATCGTAAAAGTTTTACCATTTCCCCAATTTAATTTAACCGCCTTGAAAATAGGTGCTGTAAGGTAATAAATCGGCTCACCAACATTGGCGGCCGATAACCCGACACTCCGCAAAACAAACCACGAAGACATTGTACCCGCATCATCGTCCATGGTGCGCAAATAGGCACGAGGTTGGTTTTTGTAAATGCGCCCAACATACGGATCAATACCTTTGCTGTTGTTATTAAAATAGCACTGAACAACGGTATCAAGCAATAAATCCCTGAAAAGTTTTTGTGATTTCCAAGGTTGGCTTGTGGCATTGTACAAACCGGGAACCTGCAAATCGGGCTGATTGGCATGGTTGTAATTGTTTTCGTCAAAGAACTGATCGAGCTGTTCCAGAAAAGCATCTTCGCCACCTGCCAGTTTTTTAAGTCCCTCAACATCAAAAGGTACAAACCAGCGGTATTGCCAAATGGTACCCTGATAAAGTCCACGCGCCTGCATACGGTCAATGTCATTCCGGCTTAAATCGGCAAAATCTTTTAACCAATACTTTTTGTATTCCATAGCTTTTTGCCGATATTTTTCGCTAAGAGCATCGTCTCCGGTAATTCTTAAAATCCGGGAAAGTGCCCAGCAATCATAACTCGATTCAAGCGCTTTATCGGGTGATTCATAATCCAAATGCTCCGCTTCGTGAAGCAAAAAATCTTTAATTTCATCTAACGGAACATCGTAACCTTTTTCCCAGGCATCTAGCAAAACAACTATCGCATGCTCGGTACGCACTGTTGGAGATGGTTCGTGTTTTGTTGCCCAATTATCTTTTCCATAAGGATACAAATTAGCAATCGACCAGGCTATGCCACTGTATTCGTCAGGATAAAATAAAGACAACATTGGCAACTGTTCGCGGTAATTGTCCCAAATGGCCCAGCCGTTATATACAGGAGTGGTAGAGTTTTGTACAGAACCATCAATAGCAGTGTAAACACCATCTTCTTCCGAAATCAAATAAGGAGCTTGTAAGCCTCTGTACAATAAAGAATAAAACAAGTCGACCCTATCGTCCTCTCCCGAAACCTGAATTCTGTTCAGCAATTTACTCCATTGGGCTTGCGCGCTCAAACGAACCTGCTCAAAGCTATTGTTCCGTATTCTTTCTTTAGCATAATCTACATTAACAGAAGAAAAGCCAATTTTTACCAGAAGATCGGCCGTATTATTGCCTTCAATAAGTATTTTATGTTCGCCATTTGAAGTAATGCTTTTACAATCTGGCACCTGCAAATAGTAATAAATCCGATAAATTCCTCTACTACATGTAGTTTTTGTGTCAATCCAGCCGCTAATTGCATCCTCTGAAACGTTGTGTTCTTCAGCTACAAAACGCCCCGATAAAGCGTATGATAAATCGATAAGCAGCCCATTATTCTTTTCAGGAAAATGATACTTGTGAATACCATAATTATGCAAAACACTTAATTGTGTGCTAATCCCATTTGTAAAGTTTACCTCGTAATAACCGGGTTCTGCATGTTGATTTTCTTTGGTTAGTTCTGTTTGTTCGTTGCCATTTAAAATGGGCTTGATAAGAATATTTCCACCTGAACCGGTACACCCAACACCTTCGAGGTGGGTATGTACAAAACCACGAAATTCTTTTGCATAATATTCATAACCGGTATGTGTATGCGGATTGGTAACCGGCCCAATACTCAACATGCTAAACGGATAGGAAGCTGATGGAGACATCTGTCCGTGATCTCCGGAAGATCCTAAAAACACATTGACTGATTGAGTTACATCTTCATTTTGTTGTGATACCTGTTTGGTATTGGCAGATAAACTGCAACCAACAAGTGCTGCAAATAAACCTGTTACGAATAAAATAGCACTAAATTGTTTCATGGTTTTGTACATCCTTATTATAATCTGTATTAATTCTAAATTCCCCAGTTCCGGTTAGCTTTTGGCCCCATTTTCAAAACCAGTTTTCCACCGCTTTCAATGTCCTGGTGGGTAATCCATAATGTATCTAATTCTTCGCCGTTTAACGTAGCCCACTGAATATATTTGTTTTTCATCTGACGCACCTTCTGCGACAATTTCAAACACATTTCCGTTCTCTAAATTAATTTTTGTGTGGTTAAACATTGGGCTACCTAAAGTATAAGTAGGTACGCCGGGGCGTAACCGGATAAAATCCCATTGCCGAAAAAACAACAAAAGCCGACATTCCGCCACCGTCTTCATCTCCGGGAACTCCCATTAAATCATTACGGAACCATTCTTTAATTAATTTTCGGATCAGTTTCTGAGTTTTCCATGGCTGACCGGCATAATTGTACAAATACGGAATATGCAACGAAGGCTCGTTAGCCATTGTAAACTGCCCTACATTTCCGGTTTGATCGGGTAGCTGAGCATAAAAACCATACTTACTACGTCCCAGCGATTCGGTAAATGTCCGGTCTAGCTCTTTTACAAATTGCTTGTCACCTCCCATCAAATCAATTAAATCCGGGATATTATGCTGAACATCCCAACGATAAGTCCAACCATTATTTTCGCCGTAATAGTCTCTTGCTCCCATTCCTCCCGAAAATTTATAATCAAAAGGTTCAATAAAATTCCCATCTTTATCTTTCGGGTGAAAGAATTTTGTTTTTTCGTTGAAGAGGTTACGGTAATTATAAGAAGCACCTTTAAAATAAGCAGCGTCATCTTTTTTACCCAATTCTTCGGCAATTTGCGATAAGCACCATTCGTCGTAAGAAGTGCCTAAGGTTACAGCAACCGGCTGGCGTTTTTCTCCCGAGCTAACCTCCGGAATTGTTTCCTTTTCGCCTGGGTATAAAGCGGGGATATAGCCATGATCTTTATAAAAATCGTCCAGCTCGCCGGCAGGTTTTCCCGACCAGGGAGCTAAAGTTTTTTCGGTTATTGCGCCTTTACATGCTTCGTAAGCTTCTTCCAAACTGAAGTCGCGGATTCCTTTTCGGTAACCGTCGATAACCGTAGCTACGCCATGATTTGAATTCATGCGGCGGCTATCGCCTGTAATTTCGGGGAAAGTTGGCCACCAAAAATGATCCATCTGCTCCGACATTCTTACAAACGAATGTAGAATATCTCCCTCTTTCTTTTTATCAACTAATACCCGCAGCGGATGATGCGCACGGTACGAATCCCAAATCCAATCGTCGGTATAAAACGGACGACCTTCGTCGTTATGTACTTGCTTATCAAAAGCACTGTAATACCTTCCATCTTCTGAAATGCAAACGGGGCGTTCGTAACAACGGTACAACGAGGTATAAAAAACAGTTTTGTTGTCAATAGTTCCGCCTTCAATCTCGATCTTGCCTAATGCTTTATTCCAAATATCACGGCCTGCATCCTGAAGTTCAGCAACAGATTTTCCGGCTAATTCACGCTCCATATTCGCTTTTGCCTGCGCTTCATCGATAAATGAAATGCCGTAATGAATATTTAGCTTTTTTGTTTCTTTCGGATAATTCAAAACGAGGCAGGCATTTCTGCCTTCCATAGTTGCCGATTCTGTTAGTTTTCCGTTTTCCAACTTTGAAACGCCGACAGGTTGCTCACCGGGCACCAAATAGATATACACCTTTGTATGATTGGCAATCCACTGATAACCACTCAAGGCCTTACCGTCCCAGTTTAAGGCACCATTTCCCGAGTTTAAAATTAAATACGATGGTGCATCTTTTTCGAATTCAATTTGGTAAGCTGCCGATTGATGCGACAAACCATAATCCACCTGAATTTGCTGTTCATCCAAGTAAACAGCGTACGAATAAGGTGTCAGCTTTTCCTGATCGTAACTGTAATTTATAACCGGACGCAACTGATTTTCGGCTCCCTGAAACGGACTTAAACGAAAGGCCGAACTTCCGCGATGGCTGGTTACCACCAAAGGTAAGGCATGTAATTCAACACTAGTAAAATCGCCACGCTCGGGGTAAACCCGCAACATACTGTTGGGCAAGTGAATGGTAGGAAATGTTGGCACCAACATGTGGCTAATATTTCCCATATATGGATTTACAAAATCCACCGGTTTTTCTTCATCTTTACTGTTCTTACCTGCACTTTCAGCAAACAAAAATAAAAGGATTGTAATGCTTGAAAGCACTACTTTTTTAATAATAGGTATCATTGGGTTCAAACTTTATTTTATTAAATGTGTTTACTACTTTTGAGTAGCCTTAATTACACCGCGAATATATCCAATAGACTCAGCGATTCCCATAAAAGGATCACGCATGTTACGTTCGTGCTCTAAACTTATCATTCCGTTATACTTAACGTTACGAAGCATCTTTACAACTTCAGGAATATCAATAATCCCACGACCAACTTCAACCGAATAGCCTGTTCCAGAGTCGCCTGTTACATCTTTTAAATGAACATCGAAAATACGGGAATGGTACTTTTTAATGTCTTTGACAACATCATTTCCGTTACGCGTATCATGTCCAATATCCAGGCACATTCCAATTCGTGGGTCTAAATCTTTTACATGCTCCCATACATCTTTTGCATCAGGATATTTATCGATATCCGGTCCGTGTAAATGAATCGCAATATTGTAACCGTACTCTTTTACTTTTTTATCTACATAAGGCAACAAGTCATATTCGGGCACAGCAACAATGAGCTTAACTCCTACTTTCTCTGCATATTCAAAAGCACGATCAATTTCTTTTTCGGATTTCATATAAATGGGGCCAACTGCATAGCCTTTTATTCCATTGTCCTTCAGCTTTTTCACAAAAGCATCTATTTCATCTTGTGCACTGTTCAGAGGCAAATGAAAATCTTTTATACAAAGGTTATGTACATCTGTACGCTTCATGGTTGCTATCGTTTTGTCGATATCAAAATGTACAAATGTATAACCAGCCATTGCTACGTCGAACAATTCTTTAGTTTCGGGCGCCGGTTGTGGGGCTGGTCTCTTTTGTGCCACCGAAACATTTCCTGCTAATAATACAATAATTAAAAATGCAAATACCTTTTTCATTTGTTTCTATTTTCTAGGTGTACATGTCTTTTCTATAAGCTTTAAATTGATTTCAAAGCACTTTCCCGCTGTTAAAATAATTGCTCATAAATAGTATTTGAAATTTTACAGCATTAGCCCAGTATGACCAAGAATGACCTCCCGGACGGGTAATGTAATCGTGAGGAATATTGCGGTACAGCAATTGCTGGTGAAGTTTTTCATTCACATTATAAAAAAAATCACCGGTTCCGCAATCAATAATAATTGCCAGTGAGCTTGGGCTAAGTACATTAAGCCGATTTATTACTGTATTTTTCTCCCAGCGCTCAGGATGTTCGGCATAAGTTCCCAATCGTTTTGCGATGTCCCAGTTGTTGGGGAATGGACGAATATCTACCCCTCCACTCATACTTCCACAAGCGCCAAAAACGTCCTGATGATTAAATGCGAGGAACAAAGCGCCATGTCCTCCCATGCTGAGCCCGGTAATGGCCCGACCTTTACGGTCTTTAACGGTTTTAAATTTGTTATCAATCTCTTTGACTAATTCGCTGGATACAAATGTTTCGTACTTCGAGGTTGGATCAACAGGGCTGTCCCAATACCAACTGCTAGCTCCACCATCAGGACAAACAATGATCAAGTTAAACTGATCGGCAGCTTTCTCAACCCCTTTTACTTTGCTGATCCAGTCGAGATGATTGCCACCATATCCGTGAAGCAAATACACCACCGGCAATTCTTTGGCCGAAGCATAATCATCGGGAGTGACAATTACTGCCTTAATATTTTTTTGCATGGACAAACTATGAACCTCAATGGTATCGACAATAGCAGCCTGAGCCGGAACTAGCCTCCAAACACAAAATAAAAATATAATTAATCGTTTCATCTGTTTTCTTTATTTTTATAATGTTTCTTTAATTGCACGATTTATAATCGGTCGCATTATATCATACCCAGCAGAAGTGGGGTGTACTCCGTCTTTTGTAAGCTCTTCCTTCATACCATTTTTATCATTCGCCATTGGAGTAAAACAATCAATGTAAGTCACATTTACCTCTTTGGCATATTCCTTTATCATTTTATTTAATTTCGGAATTTTTGTGTTTGGCTCTTTGCCCGGTCTCCACGGATAATCATACGCGGGTAGCAAAGAACAGAGCATAACTCTAATGTTGTTACTTTTCGCAATCTCGGTCATCGATTTAAGATTATCCAAAATCATTTTAAGTGATGATGGGCCCTTGTTTCCGGCAATATCATTTGTTCCGGCCAAAATAATAACTGCTGCAGGTTTAAGGTCAACAACATCGGAACGAAAACGGATTAGCATTTGAGGAGTTACCTGACCGCTAATACCACGATTAACAAAGTGTCCGGTAAAATAATCAGGATCAGCCTTGCCCCAGTTTTCGGTAATGGAGTTTCCCATAAAAACAACTCGTTCAGGATCATTTGCCTGGTCGATTAATTTCTGATTTGCTTCTTTAAAACGGCCCATATTAGGCCAATCCTGTGCCCAAACTGATGTTCCAAGAAACAACGTTAAGCTTAAAATACATGATAATGTTTTCATCTTTTTACAATTTTCATTTTTTGAGTACGTACAGAACTCGCATCTTTTCACTTATTTTTTAATTGATGCGAGTTCTATTTTTGTGCTAAATCTAATGATTGTAAAAATTAATACTCCAATCAGTGCTGTATTATTTCTTTAATCACGAACTTTTCTTTTAATCGAATATCCTTTGAACTACTTCCGAGTAACACTTCAAATTCACCCGGCTCAACAGTCCAGTTCATATTTTTATCCAATATTTGGAGGTCATCCGGTTTTATGCTAAAATAAACCGTTTTTGTTTCTCCCGGCTCCAACGAAATACGATCAAAACCACGCAATTGCATGACATAACTAATTACGCTACTTACTTTATCTTTTACGTAAAGTTGCACAACTTCATCACCTTCTCTATCGCCAACATTTTTAATGTCAACCGAGAGTTCAATATTGCCCTGTGCATACTGTTCCTTTGGAGAAACACTTAAGTTACTGTATTCGAAATCGGTGTAGCTTAAACCGTAACCGAAAGGGTATAAAGCACCAACAACCTGTGTATTTCCGTAGCCATTAGGACCGGAAGTTGACTGCCCACTCTGAGACCCCGGTTTATAGGGAAAATTAAGCTGAATTTGCCCTAAACTTTTGGGAAAAGTAATGGGGAGTTTACCTCCCGGATTATAATCTCCGAATATAGTTTCGGCAATTGCCTGCCCTCCTTTGGCATTTGGAAACCATGCTTCCAAAATTGATGGGATGTATCGATCGGCCCAATTTATGGTGAGCGGCTGTCCGTTAATCAATATTAAAACAATCGGTTTGCCGGTTTCTTTTAATGCCATTAACAAATCGCGCTGTCTTCCGGGCAAATCAAGTCCTGTTCTGGATTTACTTTCACCGCAACGCTTTTCATCTTCACCCAAAACGGCAATAATAACATCTGATTTTTCAGCTTTTTCTATTGCTTTCTGAATACTTTGCTTCTCATCATCAGTCAAGGGAGTTGGAATAATCTCACTTTCAGGCCAATTGGCGTTAACAACTTCGCAGCCTTTTTCAAAATCGACATTAGCCTGGTTTCCAACATAATTTTCTATCCCTTCCAAAACATTGGTGATATCCAGATTTTGTGGGCCGTAGCGACTAACATAAGCCGATTCGTCGATAGCAAGAGGTCCGGCAACTAAAATATTGTTAAGTTTTGTAATATCAAGTGGCAAAAGCTTTTCGTCATTCTTCAGCAGAACAAGCGATTCATGCGCCATTTTTAAAACAAAATCATCGGTATTTACCGCAACTACTTTATCGGCCATTTTCGGATTTTCCACATAAGGACTATCAAATAATCCCATCTCGAATTTAACACGCAAAACATCGGTAACGTTACGGTCGAGTGTTTCCATCGACAGTTTACCTTCTTTTACCAATTCGCGTAAAGGCTGGATATACTTTTCCGGAGCAGAAAAATCTGTTCTTACATTTAATCCTGCTTCAGCAACTTGCCTTACTGCGTCTTTATTATCAACAGCTACATGGTGTTTGTCATAAACCTGCTCTACTGCATAACTGTCAGAAACCACGTATCCGCGGAAGCCAAATTCTCCACGAAGCAGCTCTGTAAGAAAATAATGACTGGCTGAAACAGGTACTCCGTCCCAATCATTATAACTGCTCATTACGCCAAGTGGGCGACAGTCTTTTATAACCTCTTTAAAAGGATACAAAAACAACTGATGCATTTCGCGCGGTGCAACATGCGGATCTGTTCGTGCATTTCCATCGCGCCCGCCTTTGGGCACACTATAAACTGCAAAATGTTTTAACGTAGAAACCACTCCCTGCGATTGAATTCCATTCACCATTTGTTTGCCCAACTCGGCAACTAAATATGGATCTTCGCCGTAACATTCCAACACCCGCCCCCAACGTTGATCGCGGGCAACATCTAGTATTGGAGCATAAACATTGGTATAACCTAACACTTTGGCTTCGCGGCCTACAATTTCGCCAGCCTGGTTCACTAAATCCTTATCCCAGGTACTTCCGATTGAAATTGGTGCTGGAAGCGGAGTTGCCCTGTCATGGGTTAATCCGTGAATCCCTTCGTTGGTAAAATCAACAGGGATACCCAGGCGGGTTTCTTCAATAAACCATTTTTGGATCGTATTAATTGCTTCAGCATGTTTACTAAATGGATAGGAATATTGTGTACGCCTTAACCCATTCAGTTCTTCGTCGATATTAGCAATACCATCTTTCCATATCTCATTTTTCCATCCGGGCGTTGGCATTTCATCTTTTAAATATCTTTTGTAGCCATAAAGCGTGGCGCATTGACAAGTTTTTTCATCTACTGTCATCTGCGACAACAGATCAGCTACCCGAGCATCAATAGGTTGATTGGTATCTTCATAGATATCTTTCTTCCCATTCTTGTTAAAGTCAATCCATCCTTTCTTATAAATACCACTTTTCTGTGCTCTGGTAATAGTTGAAAAAAATAGCAAACACATTAACAATAACAGTGTGTTTCTCTGAATTCTATTATACATATCTATTATTTAACAAATTAATAAACGACTTTACAACGTTGCCTTAGGCCGATCTTCACTTGAAGAACCAAAATTATGATTTGGGGTATTACCCATAACAAATTTCAGAGCTCCTCCAGCCATAATATCCTGATGTGTTATATAACTTTTTGAATAAGGCTGACCATTCAACTCCACCGACTGGATATAGATATTTTCGTTGCTGTTGTTCTCTGCCTGAATTGTAAAAGTTTTCCCTTCGGGAAGATTTATGGTGGTTTTATCAAACAATGGACTACCAAAAACATACACTCCGTTTGAAGGGTTTACCGGATAAAAGCCAAGCGACGACATAATGTACCAGGCCGACATTTGACCGCAATCTTCGTTACCAATTAGCCCATCTGGTTTGTTCGTGTAAAACTCATTAACAATAAAACGAATTTTCTCAGCTGTTTTCCATTGCTGGCCAGCAAAAGCATAAAGGTAAGCCATGTGGTGGCAAGGTTCATTTCCCTGTGCGTACATTCCAACCAGACCGGTAATATCCATAGAAGCATGTTCGCCCATGTCGCCTGTGATGGTGAATAAAGAATCGAGCTTTGTGGTAAAATTCTCATCGCCACCAAACAGTTCGATCAATCCCTCCGGATCTTGCGGAACCAGGAAAGTATATTGCCAGCCATTTCCTTCTGAAAAATCGCCCACCATATGAATCGACTCCATCGGATCGTAAGGTGTTGCCCATGAACCGTTAGCAGAGCGGGGATGAACAAAACCGGTATTTTTATTGAAGTAACTTTTATAAGATTCTGACCTTTCAAAGAAATATTCGAAGTCTTCTTCTTTACCAAGCCCTTTTGCCATTTGAGCTACACTTCGGTCATCAATGGCATTTTCCAGTGCTACAGAAGTTGCTTCGCGAGCCTTTTCTCTTGGTATAAATCCATATTCCATTAGAGGAGCAATACCGCGCTGCGATTGAAAAGTTCCTGATGCTTTCAGAGCTTCAAAAGCCAGTTCTTCATCAAAACCATCAAAGCCTTTTTGCCAGGCATCAACAACTACCGGAGCAGCACTGTATCCCAACATCGCGTTGGTTTCGTTACCCATAAGGTGCCATTGCGGTAACTTGCCTTGCTGCTGGTAAATGGCCAGCATAGAATTTATAAAATCATTTACCCTCTCAGGCTGAACAATGGTCAACAACTCATGCTGTGTGCGATAAGTATCCCACAACGAAAACACCGAATAGTTCTGAAAGCCGGGATCGGTGTAAACCTTTTTATCTGTGCCACGGTAACTTCCATCGGCATCGTTAAACAGAACAGGGGCAATAAACGAATGAAACATGGCAGTATAAAAAATCTCTTTTAATACAGGATCAGTTGTTTCAATCTCGATCTTTGAAAGTTCATGATTCCATTTTTCCTCTGCCTGTTCAGCTATTTGGTTGAAATCCCATCCGGATGCTTCAGCATTTATATTAGCCAGTGCATTTTCTGAGCTTACCGGCGAAATACCTACTTTAAAAATCACTTCTTTGGGGTTGCCGGCAAATGAGATTACGCCTTTTGCTCCTTTGGCTTTTATGACATTTTCTCCGGCCGGAGTAGTATTGTTGAACACCTCAAATTTCTCAATTTCCTGATTACTTTTTAGTGTAAACCAAATGCGCTGGTCTTTTGCCCAGCCTTTTGAAAAACGATAACCTTCAATAGTATGTGCATCTACTCTTTTCAGGTAGGTATCGGTTGATTTATCGCCGTTTCCTTCTTTCAAATCAATTACAACATGGTTATCATTTTCGGTTGGAAAGGTATATTTATGAACACCAACTCTTTCGGTAGCAGTCAGTTCTGCTTTGATCTTGTATTTATCGAGAATTACAGAATAATAGCCAGCTTTTACTTCCTCGTTATCGTGACTAAAATAGGAAGCATAAGCATTGCTTATATCGTTTTGACGTCCTCTTTTTACGCTAACTTTTCCATTTACGGGCATCAATAGAATATCACCTAAATCAGAACCTCCTGTACCGCTTAAGTGAGTGTGCGAAAAGCCAATTATAATACTATCGGAATAATGGTAGCCTGAACACCAGTCCCAACCTTTAAAAATATTGCTTGGGCCAAGTTGTACTGCCCCAAAAGGGACACTTGCTCCCACAAAAACATGTCCATGTCCTCCTGATCCGATAATTGGATCGACGTGTTTAGCAAGGCTGTCTGTCGTTTTTTCGGGCTGAGAACACATGCAAAAGGCAGGTAGTAAAAACAGTAACAATACAAATTTCTTTAATCTCTCTTTTCTCATTATTTCGTTGATTTATGTTTTCTGAACGGGTTAAATTGTAATTCTGATAAAGGCTAAAGCGCAGTATTTACTGCGAAAAATAAAACTTCCTGTATGCAAAAATGCACTCCAGGAAGTTCTTATCTTTTTATCAAACTTTGATTGATTTTATTCTACTTACAAATCGTCTCCATACAGAGAAATTTCTCCAATGTTCACACAGTTTGTATTTTGCCAGTTCGGGAATTTTACTAAAATGCGGATATAGCGTACTTTTTCACCAATCTCATTCAGATCGAAAGTAAATCCTTCCTTCCAGGCATCCTCGTCTGCCTGACTTTTGGCGTCATATTTTAATCCGGATGGTTTTTTAATCTCAAAGTCGCCGAGTTTATGCCAGTCTTCCTGCCAATTGTAAATTCCGGCCTCCGGTGTAGCTTCTATAAAGTTTTCGGCCTTACTGTTGGTGTTACTTACAATATCAACATAATTTGCATCGTCTTTAGTGAGATAATCTGCCGGATTATTTTGCACAACGTAAGTGGTTGTATAGTAATTTTGGTACTCTTCCTCCGATGCAAAATCATCTTGAGTTTTTAATTCGTCTACTCCCCACACCTCAATAAAGCGTGCACTATGTCCGGTAAAAGGACTATTATCGGTTCTTGGCCAAATTTTAAACTGGTATAATGTGGCTAGTTTCCCCATATCGATCGTAAACTTATTTGGGAACCTAAACTCAATACCTTCACCAGAAGCGTTAGTATAATCAACGGTATGTAAGATGGTGCCATCGTCACCGTTATTACGAATACCTCCATCGAAAATTGCAGAAAGAGGTCTTCCGTTGTTTACAGATGTATTGTCGCCGGGTTTATCACTTGTGCTAAAACTAGCTTTATCAATTTCGTGCTGAAACTTAGGCATAACGTAAGCAACTTTTGCAGTTGAAAATGTGTCGATCCCATTCTCAGGCAAGTAAGAAGAATAGATATTAATTGTGTCGCCGGTTGACAACCCGCTTAAATACGATATGTTATCATCGTTGGGAACTTGTTGTGTTACTATATTCCCACCTTGTTCGTACTCCACAATCGAATAAATTAATTCTTTATTACTCACTTTATTCCATTGGATCTCCATTTCTGAAGTTTCGAGTTTTGCAATCCCTTCAACGCCCCTTTTACGAATGTTTTCAGTATAAAGCTCTCCCAAAACAGAAGCGGTAATTTCTCTCGACATTGAGATATTGCCTTGCTCATCCTGCATTTCAAACTCAAAAACATAATTGTTTTCTTGCATATTTTCAATTATTGTTTCGTTCCAAAGACGACCAGTAGAATCAGCTACTGCATTTAAAGGTACCTCAACACTATTATCGCGTTCATCCCAATATATAACGGTTTTGGTTGCTCTGGGATCGTTACCTATGCGCCATTGAAATTTGATTCGATAATTACCCGGACAAGCGACCATCGAATCTACCTTGCCTATGTATACAGTTTCACCTTCTTCCAGGTATTTTTCGTGCAGGTAATTTTGATCCTCGCAAGAAAAAATAAACAAGGACAAAACAACTATAACTGCTGTTAGAAAATATCCTTTATTTCTGTATGAATATTTCAATTTTATATTTTTCATGTTATGTTTTTTTGATTGTGACTATTCATTAGCAGCACCTCTTGCATCGCCAAAAACAGCTATTTCTGCCGCATGCATTGCAGTTGTTTTAGCCCATGTTTCTTTAACGACAAACCTCAGATAGCGAATATTTGTAGCATCCTCGTTGAAATCGAAGTTGAATCCAGCTCTGGAAGCAGCCAAGTCTTCCTCTGTATTTGTACCAACTCTACTTCCTGAAGGTTTAACAACTTTGCATTCTGATAATAGTTTCCAGTCTTTTGTCCACTGATTTATATCTGCATAGTATTCGTCGCCTATATCGTGGGTTAACTCATCTGTTCCATATATATCAAAGATTTTCAAGTTGTGCTGACTATAGGCATATTCATAACGTTCCCACAAAACTAACCGGGAAATTTTTCCTGTTACACCAAGATCAACAGTGAAAAACTGAGGTACAGAATAGCCTGCACCAGGATCGGTGTGCCAGATTACATCGGTTGTTCCATCCCATAAATTTGAAACAGGACGGTCACTCCTTGTAGATATATTGTCTCCGAGCAAGTGTCCGTCAGCAAAAAACTCTTTGTCGAACTCTTCTTCAAACAATGGAGAGATTTCAGCTTTCACCGTATCCGATTTATTCTCATACTTATCCACCAAGCTTAAGGCGAATAAACGTTTATCGGTAGTAAAACCGTGTAAACTTTTAGCTCCGTGTGCAGCTGATGTATAATAAATATCCTGTAATTTTAATTCGCCTTCGTCGTTTGCTGCAAGGAAAGAGATTCCGACAAGAACTTCTGCAGGGTTTTCCCAGGTTATTTTAGCTCCTCCATAGGTGGAAGTTACTACAAACGATTCCAATACTGCTTCCATTGGCGAAGGCAGTGGTATAAAACTAGTCTTATAAGGTTCTGATATGTTTTCGCTATGATCAACTACATACAGCGACACTTGCAACTCTGTTGTATCGCTTAAGCCTTGAATTTTCAGGTTTGAATTATAAACCGAAGAATTAATAGAATATTCTTTGCCGTTCTTTACATATTCACAACGAACATAAGAGATGTCCTCTTCCTTGGGTAAATCATACGAAACAAGACCTCCTCCATATTCGGGAGTTATTGTAACATTAGAAAGCCCTGATGGCGGGGTATTATCTGTAGGTATTTGCCCCACAGGTGCCTCTTCACAGGAGAAGGTACCAATTATTAATAGACATAGCATGAAAACAGCTATTCCAACATTTTTTATTTTAGTTATATATGCTTTATTCATTTGTTTGTTTTTAAATAATAAACATTCTAAAAGCAATGTGCATTGCTTAAAATTTTATTACCAGCCTGGGTTTTGAATCAGGTTGCTATTTACAGTTAGTGTACTATTTTTTATAGGCCAGAGATAGTTTCTATATGAAAAACCTCTGTTGGTGAGATAAACAGTTCGTTGATAATAATCCTCGTTTGTTGTTCCCTGATAGTCCCAACCACGAACTGGTTCATTTAAAACGTCCATTGCATCTCCCCAGCGACGTAAATCGAAAGTACGTTGCCCTTCGAATGCGAACTCAATAAGACGTTCTCGCTTTATAATCTCACGCATTCCTTCTTGTGTATATGGTTTATTCTGGAATTCAGCTTCCGCCATTTGCCATGTTTCGCGAACACCTTTTAATCCGGCACGAGTACGGATTTTGTCAACCATCTCATATACTTCTTCTGTTGGTGTATCATGAGATTCGTTTAGTGCTTCGGCATACAGTAAATATAAATCGGCTAACCGATATACTGGAATAGAAAAGCGATAGGGACTGGGAGATGGTGATTGTGTAGGTATCCGGTAGCTCACTTGTTTTTTTACAAAGTACCCGGTTGAAATATGGGCCTTTTCGTATATAAATCCATGAGCTTCGCCACTTTTGTTATGAATGATGAAGGGATTTTCTTCATTGTTGTTAACCAATTCATAAATCCCCCTGTCGAAACCTAGGTTGGCGTAGAACCGAGGTTCTCTATAATAATTCAGATTGGCAGTTGTTGCTTCTTTCTCTATATAGTATTGATGAAAATACCCGGTATCTTCCCTTGTAACAAAACGGTCTTCATAGTTCCATGACGGATCTTCCTCAATAGGCAATCCATTATTGGTATAAAACAATTCAGCCATTTTCATTGTGGCACATATCTCAGCAAGATTACCTCCTCCGTTATCGTAATCATAAAACATTGGGGTACAACGGCTCTGAAAGTCATTATTGCTTTTTGTGCACGGCCAAATAATTTCAGGGTTTAAATTAACCCGCTCACTGGCAACACCTCGCAAGGTGTATTTCAAGGCTGTTGTATCCGACATATCGTCGAATCCTGGTTCAAAATAGAATAGAGCATGACCAGCTTGCTCACTTGCGTCAATCGCATCTTTTATCGCGATAGCTGCTTTCGCCCATCTTGCTTGTATGTCAGAACTGCCGCCATCTCCTCCTATTAAGGCAACACCATTGTTATCTACAAAACCATCATAATAGCTAAACGATCCGTTAAAGAGAGGACTTGCTGCCCAAACCAATGCTTTTGCCTTTATTGTTAATGCAATAGGAATTGTCATTCGTCCTGCTTCCTGGCTTAAATCTTCAACTTGTAATGGCAAATTTTCAATCGCGTCATCAATCGTCCTGACAATAAAACCAACAACACTGTCAACCGGTTGACGATACACCTTTACTTGTGCGGGATCTGCACTTACCTCAAGACTCTCTTCGATAATTGGTATTGGTCCATAAAGCTGCATTAAAAACAAATGATAATAAGCTTTTAACACTTTCACATCCGCCTTCCAACTGTCTTTCTCCCATCCCTGCAAATCAGGGACATTATCGATATTGTTAATAAAAATATTACAATTTCGAATACTTGTCCATAGGTTTTTACCACCCCGATCTCCATCCCAATAGTTTTGATAGGGAGAAGAACTGTTTTGGAAACCTCGTGCAATATATCCACCACTCGAATTTTTAAACAGACTTATATCTTCATCCCACCAATAATCGTCACCACCGAAATTTCCAGGATAATTTCCAGCATCTGCGAAATTGGGCAAGCCATTATAACAGGTATAAAAGAACTTTTCAGAATTCGCTCTATTTGAAAAAACTGTTTCCATCGTTGCGGTACCATCGGGAACCACATCTAAAAAATCAGAACAATTAGTAAAGACTACACTTGTTCCAATAACAAAGACTATTGCTTTAAAATATTTTTTAAAATTCTTCATCTGATATTCTTTTTAAAAATCAATAGTTGCTCCTAGGTTAATAACACGCTGTAACGGATAAGCCAGACCATTTCCACCCATTTCCGGATCCCATAGCTTAAAGGCAGAAAACACTGCCAGGTTGCTTCCTGAAGCATAAACACGGACATTACCTAATCTACACTTTTCAACAAAACTGTCAGGAAGCGTATATCCTAACTCTACTGTTTTCAATCGTAAAAAAGAGCCATCACGCATAAACCATGTATTCCGTTTATTATTATTATTTATAGTTGACTCTGATAAGCGAGGCCACAAAGAGTAAACATCTCTGTTATCTTCTGACCAATAGCTGTCAGCATAAACCTGGAGCATTGCACGTGTTGTTGTAAAGCCATCAACTCCGTTTTTAACAAATGGTGCTGTTTTAGCAGGATCAATCCAGAACGATGATCTTGCAGACCCCTGGAAGAAACAAGAAAAGTCGACCTTTCCATATCCAAGAGAAAGACCAAATCCATAATTTATTTCCGGAGTTGTTGGATAGCCAATGGGTACCTGATCCTTTTCGTCAATTATCATGTCGCCGTTAATATCTTTGTATTTTATATCTCCAGCCAGGTAATTGTCAAATTGTGTTGGTGAATTTGCCACTTCTTGCTCATCAATAAACAAACGTTCTGCAACATATCCCCATCGTTGCGAAACACTCTGCCCTACATGAGACCGCCATGGAGTATCCTTATAATCTGGTTCCTCAAACACTTTATACTCACTTGTGGCATAGGTAAAGTTACCTCGTAAGATCATCCATAATTTTGAAGAGTATGATTTTGTATAATCAACAGAAACCTCAAATCCATGGCTGGCAGCTTCACCAATATTTGCACTTGGTGTTACCTCTAACCCCATTGTTGTTGGTATATCCGAACGATATTGCAAAATATTACTACGGTATTCGTGGAACAAATCTGCCTGGATCTCTAATGCATCCCAAAGGTTTAACTCGGCTCCAAAGTTCGTTTTACGACTTATCTCCCAGCTAATATTTGGATCAGAGTAGCGCTTAATTGATATTCCGGGACGCGAAAAGCCATAATCATAACCAGTAGTATAACCTCTGCCATCATCACTCATATTAATCTCAGACATATAAAAAAAACGATCCTTATTATCTCCAATCTGGTCGTTACCTACCCATCCGTAAGTTGCTTTTAGTTTCAACTTTGTTATTGTATTTTTATATGGCAACATAAAACCTTCATTAGATACCATCCACCCTAAACCTGCCGATGGAAAAAATCCCCAACGGTGTCCGGAATCAAAACGCTCAGAACCATTATACCCAAAATTTGCCTCAACAAAATAGCGATCATCATAGCCGTAGGTAAAACGTCCGGCAAGCCCTAAATTCCGGTATGGCAATGACAGCTGAAGGTTATCGGATATTCCATCATGCTTTTCACGCATCGTAAAAACCAACAATCCGGAAATAGAATTCTTTTCTTCTATCTTCGTTTTATAATTAACAGCACCTTCTACATACATGGTACTTACCAACTCTCTTGTGCCCGGTTTATAATTCAGATAATCCGTTCCTCCATCGGGGTTAAGGTTCGTAAGCACATAGTCATCAGGATCAGGTGTTTCTGCCACGTTATACCAGAAAGGGTCGTACTGCCTCTTTATCTCCAACAAGGAATACCGGCTTATATTGAATAAACCTCTAACAGATAATCCCTCTGTTAAGAAATCCAAATCTTGATTTACCTCAAACTGAGCATACATATTTGATCGGTCTTTCGATTTGTATCCTTTAACCATTTCAGCATATGGATTTAAATAACTTCCGGTATCGTAGTTACCAAAGAGGATGTTTTTGGCATAGATATTAGCTTCATCAGGCTTATAATAAGGCAAAAAATAAACCGGACTCGCATTCAACACTTTCTTGTACAAATCGCTACCACTAACTAAGGGGCCACTATATGTATCAAAATCACCATTTAACCTTACGGTAATTTTAGTACTTTCAGAAAGGTACACATTTACATTTGAACGCAATGAATATTTATCTGAATTAATATTATTGTCATAATTCTGGCGAGAATCATTTTTTAGTATACCTCTATCGTTTGTGTACTTTGCTGCAATGTAATAATTTGCAACCTTCCCACCACCACTAATATTTAAGTTATAACGCTGATTAAATGTTCCATTTTTAAATAACATATCATCCCAATCAACCTGCGGATACCTTAGTGGATCAATACCTCTCTCGGTAAAGTCAATTTTCTTCTTACTATACGGCAAATTTATCTCACCGCGAGTAATTACTGCCTCATTATGCAGTTTCATGAAATTTATCGGATCCACAAAATCAAGCTTTTCCGTAGGTTGAGAATAAGCTCTCTCCATTCTGAAAGATATTTTAGCTTTTCCTTCACGCCCTTCTTTGGTAGTAACCAAAATTACTCCATTGGCACCACGTGCACCATAAAGAGCTGTAGCGTTTGCATCTTTCATAATTGAGAAACTACCGATATCATCAGGGGTTAAACGCGAGAGTTCCCCTGTGCTCATTTCTACTCCATCAATTAATATAAGCGGATCTTTCTTTCCAGTTCCAAATGTGGTAACTCCGCGGATAAAAAACTGAGCATTATCGGCATCTGGTTCACCTGTTGTTTGGTACGAAATCATACCGGCAATACGACCAGCGAATGCTGTAGTAAGGTTGCTGGCCGGAATTTTTAGCTCGGATGGTTTAACAGTTGAGATAGAAGAAATTACACTTTCTTTCTTCTGTCTTCCAAAAGCGACAACAGTTACTTCATCCAACTCATCCAACTTTTCCTTCAATGTAACCAACAGATCTTGTTGACCAGTGTATTTTATCTCCTGCTTTTCCATTCCAATAAATGAAAAAACCAGAATGTCACCAACTTCTGCATCAATTGTAAAAAAACCTTCGGCGTTAGAAATAACACCACCAAAAGTACCTTCAATAATTACGTTGGCTCCGGGAAGTGGACTGCCACTGGCATCTACAATCCTACCTTTGATGGTTTCTGGAGATAAAATACTGGCTTGCTCCAAAATTACTTGTTGGTTGGGGTTGCCGGTCTTTTTAAACCAGTTGTTCCCCGCAAATGCATCGATGTGAATTAAGAAGATAAAGGAAAAAATTCCAATAGCCCTTAAGGCAATCAAACATGTTGATCGCATTCTCACATAAAAATAATACGGTCTTTCTTTTTTCATAAAATAAATTGAGTTTAATTGAGATTTTTTAAAAATTAATACAGCAAACTCCTTGGTTCAGCATTGTTTTTAGGTTCTTTGATTAGTTTATTATCGTGTTTTAAATTGAATCTCACCACCGTTTCGTAGCTGTTTCCAATCCAGCCAAAGTTGATTTTGTTTTTTACCATTGATGCGAAGGCTACGAATTTTAGAAGTTTCTTTAGAGCCTCCTGTTATATCGAGCATCCCTTCCGGAAGCTCAATTGACACGTCAGAAAATCGCGGAATACTAACAGATAAACCACCAACTCCGGGTATCATTGGATACAAACCAATTGAAGCAAATACATACCACGCCCCCATGGTTCCCAGATCATCGTTACCGGGTAAGCCGGCAGGACTACTATTGTACATTTCATTAAAAATGCGCTGAATTACGACATTCGTTTTCTCAGGAGAATCCGTCCAATTGTAAATCCAGGGCACCTGAAAATTTGGCTCATTTCCGGCAGCAAACCAATCTTCGTCATACGAAGCGTCAAGCCGCTGAAACAAGTTATCTAGCCGTGCTTCGGCTACTCTGTTTCCACCAATCGTATCAATCAAAGTTTCAAGATCGTAAGGCACCATCCAGAAATAATTCTTGTGCGTTGCTTCCCGCCAGTCGTGATGAATACTTTTCCATGATCCATTTTCGTGGCGCGAGCAAAGCCAGTTTAACTGAGGGTTATACAAATTTTTCCAATTGTTTGATCGCTGTATAAAAAAGGAAGCTTCTTTTTCATCTTTCAAAGCCTGACGGGCAAATAGACCAATAGCATAGTCGGCAGATGTGTACTCTAAAAGCATTGATGCTGGTGCAATTCCGACCTCGTTATATCCTCTTAAGAATGGACGAATTTCTCTATCCTGTGAATAAAGCTTCGGAATGGTTGCTCCTTTTTTCATATAAGAGAAAGCGCTTTCCAGATCAAAATCAGTTGCACCAAAAGCGTACGAATTTGCAATTAAAATAGGTGTTGGATCGCCCTGCATAATACCGGTTTCGATGTTGGCCAAGATCCAACGACCATAACCACCAGACTGGTCAGCAAAGTCAACCAACGACTGCATCATATCACTAGCTTCTTTCGGATAAAGTATGGCTAGCAATTGTGCTTGAGTACGATAAGTATCCCAAACACTAAACGAGCTGTATACCTCTCTCTCTTTTGGTGCTTTGTGAATTGAGTAATCTGCACCACAATATTCTCCGTTAAAATCACTAACCAGATTGGGATGAATTAAGGCATGGTAAAAATGCGTATAGAATTGTACAAGATCATCAATGTTATCACTATCAACTTTAATCTTTCCAAGGTTTTCGTCCCAGACTTTATAAGCAGCTTCGCGATAGTCATCGAAGCTGTCTTCTGTCATCGACTGACGTAAGTTCTCTCGTGCATTTTCAACTGATACAAATGATATTGCAATTCGGTATCCAACATTATTATCTAGCTCTGTATCAAAAGAAAAGTAGGCTCCCGAATTTTTTCCGTAAGCCAATTGTGCTGAATCCAGCAAATTTCCTTTCATCCATGTTCCATATGCTGAAGCTTCACGATCAAACTCTGCCGCAAAATAAATCTTGTATCGTGTTTCGGCTCCACAGAATTCGCCGCCATAGGCAAATCCTTCACAGCTTGAGGATGATGTTATTTCTAACCGTGAATTATCTACATAAGTGGCGCTCACTCCTGAGCCAATTAACACTGTTCCTTTTTCATCATCAAAGGTAAAACGGGCAATTCCCAACCGCTTGTTAACCGTGAGTTCAGCCAGCGTGTTATCTTCCATCGATACGGAAAGAAAACCGGCATTTGCCTCGTTAACCTCAACATAAGGATGAAATCCATCCATATCGTTAGGAGATTTTCTCACTTCTCCAGCCAACGGAAGAACGGGGAAATTCCCCATGTTGGCACATCCGGCACCACTTAGTTGGGTAATTCCAAATCCTCGTTGAGGGGTAAAAAATCCGGGGGAAAACTGTACCATCCCAAACGGGTAGGTTGCCCCGATATATGAATATCCACAGCCGAGTCCATCACCTTTGCTTCCGATGAGAGGATCTACTAAGTAAGAATAACGCTGAGCGCTTACATTCCAAGCAGAAATGAATAGTGACAGCAATAACAGAATTATAATTTCCTTGATTTTCATTAGTATAATTTTGCCTAATTAGTTATAGTTTTCTTTAAAACAGCTTTCGAAATCTCATTTATCATTTCTCGAATCTTCAGCCTTACCTTGTTCCGTGTTATATTCTTTTTCAATATCCGATGCTCAAATGTATTACAGCACAAATTAGCGCGGAGTTGTTTTTGTTTCAAATAGTGTTGTTTTTGTTTCATTTGTCTATTTTTATCGCCTGTAACAAAACAAACAATCAAATAATGAGATCTATCTATCTGATTTTATTAACCTTAGCTACAATACCAATTCCTTCAAGATCATTCGGACAATATATTCGTTTTGACCATTTTGATACACGGGCAGGTCTTTCACAAAATAATATCAATAGTTTGACTGTTGATTCAATCGGCTATATTTGGATGGGGACTATTGAAGGAATTACTCGTTTTGATGGACGCAAATATGATATTATGCGGTCTATACCGTCTCAACCAAATACACTGGAAGGAAACTATATCGAAAAAATATCATCATGCCCCAATGGAAATATTTGGGTTCATATTCAAGATAGAGGACTAAACTTATATGACGCTTCCAGAGAAAACTTTCGCATATTTGAAGACTCCTGTTTTTATCCGGGAGATGCTGTACATACGACAAGCCTTATTTCAGCTTTAGATACCGTATTGTGGTTTACCGACCCTAATGGACTTTACACCTATGATTTACCGGATAATAAAACAACAAAGCTAGAATCTCCTCCGGGAAGAAATTATTTGATTTATGCAGGACAGAACAAAGTCCTGCTTTGGGGATTTAAAGGAATATATCTTTATTCTCTTACGGAAAAACAAAAAGCCCCTAAAAAGATCTTTGAACAGCAAATACTAGACATCTCTCAGGTTTTCAACGATTCCTTAGTAATAATAAATACCGGCATTTTTAAAATACTTAATATTAGAACAGGTGATATAAAAGATATTCCACACAACAACCAATTAAATAACTACCTAAAAGGTAACGATGTGTGGGCACTTGCCGGATACAACAACGAAATTTGGCTTGGGCTAACCACATGCCTCGTTCAGATTATTATGGATGGGGATAAAATAGATCATGTATCCAAATACTCCTATGATCCATTCAGCGAATACTCCTTCTACGGTCAGGATGCCAGAAACTTTGCTTTTGATAAGGCTGGAAATTTATGGATAGGAACCTCTAAGTATGGTGTGAATTTATACTCACGGCAAAAAAATCTGTTTAGTCACCACCCTATTTCTATTTTATCAAAAGCAGATCAGGAAATTGACCCAATTCGGGCAATTTGCAAATCTTCTGACGGAAATATATGGGTTGGTTTTGATCGACTAGGGCTTGTTCGTATCTCCTCCGATAATAAACAAGTACTATATTCCGACATATATTTCCCGGGAAATGCTACAAAAAGGCTTGAAAATATACGATCAATCTATGAAGATTCGAATGGCAAACTATGGATTGGCACCAATAAAGGGCTCTGTAATTATAATCCGGAAAATAATCACATAGCGTCTAGTTTGGTCGAATATGGCTGGGAGTGGCCAGATATCTGTTATCGTATGCATGAATTTACGCCGGGAAAACTTACTGTTACAAATCAATTTGGTATTGGAGTTATCGATTTAAGTAACGGTAAACTCAAAAAGATTAAAATGCCGGCTAATTATGCTCCATGGTCTATTCGAAGTATTACAAAAGATAAGAATTCCAATTTCTGGTTTGTTTCCGGAGATGTGGGTATGTGTAAACTCACTCCTGAAGGAAAACTAATGTACTACACCTATGAAAAAGACAATTTCACGGATAGCAAACTTTATTCCTTAGAAATAGTGGGGGACACCATGTGGATTGGTAGCAATACAGGGCTAATGGCTTTTGATCTAAACAAGGAAAAAGTTGTAGCCAGTTTTTTTGAATCCGACGGCTTATCAAACAATTTAATTTACAGCACCATTTGTGTGAGTAACGAACTTTGGATGAGTACCAACCGGGGAATTAGCCGACTAAATTTACGAGACTTGTCCATTGAAAAATACCTGACAGACAACTTGTTTATGGATGATGCTTTTTTTCTGGATTCAACCGACAGAATATTTTTTGGCGGTTACGATGGTTTCATAAGCTTTATTCCCGAAGAGATTACAGATAATGCGTCACCCCCAAATCCGATCATCACTAGTCTATTTTTAAATAATCATAAAATAAAAGTTGGCGAAAAAATTAAAGAACGAACCATACTCGCGAAATCTATTGAAATGCTTAATGAACTTGAGCTGGATTACAGCTCAAGTTCATTCTCCTTAGTCTTTGATGCCTTTCCGTTTAATTATCCTGATCAAACTATATTTAGATACCGGCTTAGCGGACGTTCGGATGATTGGGTATTGGTTCCTCAGCAAACAAACCAGGCAGTGTTCTCACATCTTCCGCCCGATGATTACATTTTTGAAGTTCAGGCCAGTGAAAACGGAAGAGATTGGAGTTCTTCAAAACAGTTGAATCTCTCAATCATTCCGCCTTTTCATAAAACAACCTGGTTCAAAGCATTCATAATATCCTTGGCTATTATCGTACTTTATACTATTCTGCGAATTCGCTTTTATACTATTAAACGATGGAATATACAACTTGAAAGGAAGATAAAAGAACAGACCTTTTCAATTGAAGACCAAAAGAATAAGATTATAGCTCAAAAGGAAAAAATGGTCTCACTAACTCAACGTCTACACGAAGCAGATCAAGCTAAATTGAAATATTACACCAATCTCTCTCATGAATTCAGGACACCTCTAACTATCATTATGGGAAATATAGAAACATTGAAAGAACATGGCGTTAACAAGTTTATATTAAGAAATATAGGACGAAGTTCAGATCGACTTTACAGACTTGTTAATCAATTCATCGATTTGCATAAATACGATCATGGAGAACTTAAATTACAAATTTCGCATTTCGATATAGTAGCTTTCTCAAAAGAAATTACAGAGACGTTTAATGACTATGCGCAACGAAAAAATATAAACATCAGCATCTTAAAACCTAACGAGCACATACCTCTCTGGCTTGATAAAGACAAAACAGATAAAATTATTTACAACATTCTGGCAAATGCAATAAAATATACCACTGAAGGAGGCTCTGTTTTTATCGATTTTGAGAAAATGAAAGATGGCGTCGCCCTCAAAATAACTGATACAGGTATTGGAATCTCTGAGAAAGAACGGAAAAACATATTTAACCGCTTCTTCAGAAGTGAAAAGATAGATGCTTATACAGATGGACATGGTATGGGACTCACTCTTGTAAAAGCACTGGTTGATATCCAAAAAGGAAGCATTAACTGCACAAGTAAAGAAGGTGTTGGCACAACTTTTAATGTGTTTTTCAGAACAGGAAAACAACATTTTAAACCATCTGATTTTACTACAGAAGTAGAAACTAGAAATATCGAAGTAACCAAAAAACCAGCAATTCCAACAATCGATCCCGGAAATCCGTCAGGAGACGAAATTCTATTGGTTGAAGATAATCCAGAACTATTGGAATACCTTTCTTCGTTGCTCGGGAAATACTACAAAATTCGATCTGCTACAAATGGGAAAGAGGCTCTAAAAGAAATAAAGGAAAGCATTCCTCAGCTTATAATTACAGACCTGATGATGCCGACTATGGACGGAATAGAACTTTCTAAAGCCGTTAGAGAAATACGGGAAACCCGTTTCATTCCAATAATTATGCTAAGTGCAAAAACAGATGTTTCATCTAAAATAGAAGGATTTAAAACACATATCGACGATTATATTGAAAAGCCCTTTAACCCAAACCTCCTGCTTTCACGCGTTTATAACCTACTTCACAAATACAGCGATATTAAAAAGGATGCAGAACAATTCATGATGACAAAAAACGAAAGTTGGAGTAAAAGCGATAAAGAATTATTTAGAAAATTACTTGTCATCCTCGCCAGTAATTATTCAGATCCTGAGTTCAATGCTGATGTGCTAAGTAATATGATCGGAATGAGCCGCGTTACATTTTACCGAAAAATGAAAAAACTTGATCAGGATAACCCTGGCGAATTTATCCGCAAATATCGACTAAAAAGGGCAGCTGAACTCATAAAAGAAGATGCAAAAACGATTAGTGAAATCTGTTCCGAAGTAGGTTTTCAAAGTCTTCCTCAATTTCGAAAAAGCTTTAAGCGAGAATTTGGTGTTATTCCTTCAAAATTTTCAGATTAGAGGAAATACAGTTAGTTATTCATTATATATCCTGCAAATTGACCAACGTCAGTTAGATAAAAGCATTGGGTGAATCAAAATTTTTTCCTTTTTCTTTTATTCGATTTCGTCCCGGGTTTCTTGTACCTTTAACCTGACTTTTGTTTAGCAACCTGCTACGGGTCAACGGTTGCTTTTTGGTATCACAGTTTTCAAACTACAGGGGAAGATATTTCCGCTTTTCCCAGCGAGCATTATCAATAGCATTGGTTTCTTCATTATCTAGACCTTCACAATTAACTATCCTCGCATTTTCCAATTTGGAGATAAGAGTCGCTTTAGGAAAGTTTATCTCTGATTCAAGCCCATTAACGGAATTTTTTAGATACAAAACTAGCTCTTCCCCCCCATTAGACTATTTTATTAATCTAAAAATGCAGGAAGCCATTAAGTTGTTAACTAATCAATCGCTAAAGATAAAAGAAAGTAGCCTATCGCCTAGGCTACGATACCTAATACGTTACAAGAATTTTCACCAAACACATTGCATCCAGTCTTACCGCCTTTTTGAAAGTCAGCAGACGAAGCATTGGGACACACTAAAATTAAGTCAAGTACTAAGTCTGCGCCCATTCTACCATGAACAGCTGCCCAATTCTTTCCCCAGAATCCACGTCTTTTCAACTAGTCAGTGGAAAAGACCGTGATTTTTCCTCCTTTTAATCCCTTCCCAGAAACGGCTAATTCAATGTCTCCGGGCATTTCCGAACTTTGCACCAAGACCACCAACTTACCGCTGAACAATTTCATGGTTGGTAGGTGGAATAGCTCCAGAGATGTTGCATCGCCATTGCAGGCAGCCCGGAATTTTCCAGCACCACTGACCTTAAATTTTAACTGACTTGTTGCAGTGGGACAAGGTATCCCATTTTTATCAACCACCGAAACGGTTACAAAGCTGAGATCTTTTCCATCCGCTTGGAGTGTCGACCGATCCGGATCTAACACAATGCGATGGGGAGTTCCCGAAGTGCGAACTATCTTTTCTTCAATAGATTGTCCGTTCTCATCAAAAGCAACTACTTTCAATTCACCGGGTTCATATACCACATCATCCCACATCAAACGGTAACGCTCCAATTTCGAGCTGTCATTTTTAGTACGGACTCCCATGCTTTTACCATTAACGAAAAGCTCGGCACTATTATAGCTGCTGTATACAAATACCGGGATTGTATCGCCTTCCTTGCCTTCCCAGTTCCAGTGAGGCAAGACATGTAAGGTCGACTCATCGGTATCCCAACGACTTTTATACCAGTAATACCGATCTTTAGGCAAACCGGCCAAATCACAAATACCAAAATAGGAACTGCGCGATGGCCAATATTGATCGTATGGAGTTGGTTCCCCAAGGTAATCGAACCCGGTCCATACAAATTCACCGATCACCCAGTCTTTATCGTCCTGCAACACGGCATCATCTTCCGGGAGGTTACTCCAATTGCAATATTCTAGATCATAAGAGGAACACTGGCCATCCTCATACTTTTTTCCAACTGCTTTTTCAACGGGAAACTTGTAAATTCCTCTAGAGCTGACTGTCGATGCTGTTTCAGACCCCAAAAGAATCCCTTGGGGGAAACGCTCAAAAGCTTCCTCGTAAAGATGCGTTCGATAGTTCAATCCAGGCACATCCATGATGGCTCCAAATCCCGATGCCATGACCGCTTTCACTTGATCCATACCAACAGTAACTGCACGTGTCGGATCTTCACGTTGAAAAATATCCTGTAGCTTTCTTGCGCGCTTTACTCCCTCGCTACCATGCTGATCGGGGACCTCGTTCCCACTGCTCCACATCACAATACAAGGGTGATTGCGGGTTGCACTAACCAAGTTCACAATATCTTTTTCATGGTATTCGTCGAAAAAACGATTATAGCCATTTTTCACTTTAGGTTTTTTCCACTCGTCAAAACTTTCTGCCATGAACAACACCCCCATTTCATCGCAAAGTTCGAGTTGCTCCATTGACGGCATGTTATGTGAACTGCGAATCGCATTGGCGCCCATATCTTTCATCAGTTGTATCTGCCGTCGAAGAGCCGCCTTATTGACTGCCGCCCCCAAAGGCCCCAGGTCGTGATGTAGACAAACGCCCTTAAACTTACGCACCTCACCGTTCAGTTTGAATCCTTCTCCAGCCTTGTAACTGATTGTTCGAACGCCAAAGCGAGTGGTCTGTTCATCCTGAAGGCTACCATTTTCATCATATAATTTCGACTCCGCATAATACAAAGTGGGCGATTCCGGACTCCAGAGCCGGGGATTCTTCAAGGCAATATTTTGTTCAAAGTCATCTCCAAACAAGGCTGTTTCGGTTTCTGCGACCAGCACATTTCCGTCAGCATCCTTTATAATCGTTTCCAAACGAAGGTGCTGTCCTGCAACCTTGGTTTTAATATTTATTTTAGCCAAACTGTCGGAAACGAAAGGGGTTGTCACAAAAGTTCCCCATAATTGAAAATGGTTCTCCGGTAGCACCAGAACACGTACTTTCCGAAACAGTCCTGCTCCAGGATACCAGCGAGATGATAACGGTTTTGGTGAAAGATGTACAGCCAACAGGTTATTTCCGCCTATAGTCACCTGATCGGTGATATCGAGATTAAAATAAGAATAACCGTAGCCCCATTCGCCGACTTTTTCACCATTAACAAATACCTCCGGGTCACTCATCGCCCCCTCAAATACTGCCAAAACGCGACTTTCCGGCGAAAGCTCAGGAAGCTGAAAAGTTGTTCGATACCAACCATCCCCAATATGGGGCAATGCTCCGGTACGCCCTGTTTTTTCGTTGGCCTCCTTTTCATTGTTCTGACTAATTGCAATAACTTGTTTGTCCACGTCTTTATCAAATGGTCCATATATGGCCCAGTCATGAGGAACCGTTACAGTTTCCCAGTCAGCATCGTCAAAATTAAGCTGTTCAGCATTCTTAAAATCACCCTTGCTGAACTTCCAGTTTTTTTCGAGTAATACCGATTGGTGTTGCGCTTGAACTGGCAAGATGCCAGCTACATAAAGAAGGATCAGCAATAAAATCGTGGTTAGTTTCTTCATCTTGATTTTAAATATTTCATATTCATAGTTGAGAGGCCCGTGTAAAAATAGCTAATTTTTCATAAACGCATTGAATGCCCTCATTGGTCTCTCATCTTCGCTCTATGCGCTGAATGAATATCTACTTCCGTATCTGGCATCATGAGGTTTCCAATAAATACTCCCCCCAAGCCTTTCTCGTCCGGCAAAGCTTTCAGCCTCCTGACTACTTCCTTCAGCATATCATACGTATTTTTGACGTTGATATCTTCGCCTCCTACCTCCAATACCATGACCTTCTCTCTCGCAGCGTGTCGCCATATCTTCCAGATTTGCACTTAAGTCATCAATTGAAAGCGGATAGTCAGGTTTACCTTTCTACCAATAATTCTTAAAAGAAAAATACCTCCCACGCACTGAAAAACAGGTATATTGGAAAACTCACTAATATTTGGTGTTGAAATGAAACATTAAAGTTTTTTCGAGGATAGGTCTCGATCTAGTATCATTTATTTTTCATTTTTTGACATCTACTGCAAAACAAAAAAGCACCTAAATCAATGACTTAAAATCTTTTGAGTGTTCTTTACTTGGTGACTCAGCTGGGACTCGAACGTTGTCAAATATCCAGCTGATTATCAATATTTTACAAAACACTTGTTTTTGAAGATAGCCACACACAAAAAGCTGATAATTAGCACATTAAAACACAAACACAAGCAATATATATATATATTAAACTATTTCTAATTTTATCTCGTTCTTATCAGATTCTCTTGACATTATCTTCACCAAACCATTCTATCGCCTTTTCGATGACCACTTATGATGGATTGTAATAGAATACAGCCAAATTCTCTTTTGTTCTGGTGCAACACACATAAAAAAAATTTTGAGAGCGTTCTAAAACGCTTTCAGAACCTCCTCTTGCAAAGAGGTTCTCAAAATTATAATTTCGCCATCCCCGTTATTGAGAATCATCAACACATTATTAAACTCAGAACCTTTGGTTTTGTGTTGTGTTGAAAACGGAGCTTTTCCTTCCAAGTAATCATACAATTTCTGAAATTCATAAAAGGGAGCGGATTTTACTCTATCATATACATATCTTGAGTTGAAAAACAGCTTGATAAAAATGGCTCATTGACCAAAGTTAAGTGCAACAAAAATTGGTTTTTGTCTGCCTGCTTCACCCCTATCGGGGAATTAAGAAAACTTTGCATTTTCTTAAAGACATTACTTACTCCTGTACTCTTTGGGTGTTAATCCTGTATGCTGCTTAAAATACTTACTAAAAAACGAAGGGTTCGGAAAATACAGGTAATCGGCAATCTGGTTAATATTCATATCTGAAGACTTTAGCAGTGTTTTGGCTTCAACCACAATATAATCATTAATCCATTGAGGAGCTGAAGAACCACTAGTCTTTCTGATAATAGAAGATAAGTATTTGGGGCTAAGAGCCAGTTTATCGGCATAAAAACCAACATGATGCTCTTTTCTAAAATGCTTGAGTAACAAATCAATAAAACATAGAAAATAGTACTCTTTACTTTTTATCTGAAAAGATGTGCCTGTCGAGCTAATCCCATCTACATCATCAGCTATTTTGGATATAATAGATATAACAAGCCCCTTGATAATATCATCTCTTCGTTTGCTTTTTTCATCTATTAATGAATCATATAGCAAATCATAAAAACGTGTTATTGTGGATACTTTTTCATCGGATACAGTAAAGCAGGGGTTATTTCTTACATAAGTATAATAAGGTAACACATTCTTTAAGTCAACACTGATTTTCCTAAGGTATTCCAGAGAAAACAGAATAACAACCCCTTCAAAATCGTCACTTAAACGATTTAGTCCAATCACATTTTCGGGCAAACTTGCCACATAAGTATTTTTAACTACATTCCACTCCTTCAGGTTTATTGTAACATTGATACTTCCTTTAGTACACACAAAGAAAACAAAAGCATTTATACGCAAAGGAAAGTTGAGTATATCTATAAATTTTGTTAGCTGCGAGCTTACTACAATATCATTACCAATACCGGCACTCATCTCATTCGCCACAAGCTCCTCTATAGATAAACTGAAAAGTGTTTCTTCCATACTACCATTTATTGTCGAATAAAAGTAACGATTATTCGATTTGGGAAGCTAAAAAAAACAAATAATTCAACCAAAAGAACATTTTATCTCTCTTTTAGGTCTTGATGACCTTTCATTATCAAGATAGCTTTGCCACCAAAATAGCAGTTAGTCGATTTTAAATACTACTAAAAACTGATTTTGGTCGATGATAAACAAAGAAGACACTATACAAAGCAAGATTCTATTAAATGCGCAGAAGCTATTTCAAAAAGGCGGTTTAAAGAAAACCACAATGGATGAAATTGCTGCAGAGTGTGGCAAAGCTAAAAGCACGCTCTATCACTACTACAACAGTAAAATAGACGTGTTTGATGCCGTAGTCGAGATGGAACTACTCAACCTGAGAAGGCATGTCAAAAGCAAGGTCGATAAGCAGAAAAATATGTTAGACCGTTTAAAAACCTACATCAGGGAGTTCCACAAAGAGGTCATCAACAAAAAGAATCTCTACCGTATCATCAAGCAAGAGCAATTGAACGAATTATATCGCAATCATCTGCTAAGTATAATCAGCTTTGAGCAAAGCTACATCAGTCGAATTTTAGAAGATGGATACGACCTCAAAGAGCTTCGCACAATAAAACGCGAAGAAATAGGCTGGGTTTCAGAAATGTTTTTGGCAGCCTTTCTCGGACTGGTCTTTTACAGCATCGAGAAAGACGGCTTTTTAGAAGAAGATAAACTCAACAAAGCCATTGACTTTATGGTGCCTAAAATATTTGGATAGACAATACAAATTTCAACAAGTAATAATATAAAAAACAAGAAAGTAATAACAAACAAAATTCAGAAAATGAAAAAACTATCTTTTATTCAGCTTTTCGGATTTGCTCTCCTCCTTGGAGCTTGTTCCACTCACGAAAGCAAGCAACCCTCCAGCCAAGCTAACAGTGTGATGGTAAAAACCTACAAGGTAAATCACAATAAAAACACCACCGACAAAGAATATATCGGAGTAGTAGAAGAAGGAGCTTCTGCCTCTATCAGCTTCCCCGTAAACGGAACAATAGAAAAAATAAATGTGGTAGAAGGACAGCGAGTAAAAAAAGGCGAACTCCTGTCTGAGCTAAACGCTTATAACCTAAAAAGTGCACACGATGCTTCATTTGCAATGCTTAAGCAGGCCGAAGATGCTATGAAACGCTTGCAGTCGCTTTACGACAAAAACAGCTTGCCCGAGATCAAATACATCGAAATGAAAACCAACCTGGAAAAGGCAAGATCTGCTGAGGCCATTGCTCGCAGAAATTTAGAAAACAGCTGCCTCTATGCCCCCTTCACTGGTATTGTAGGAAATCGAATGGTGAATGTTGGCGAAAATGTACTGCCCAACCAAACCGTATTAACCTTGTTGCAAATTGAGGATATAAAAATCAAAATAGCCGTCCCCGAAAAAGAGATAAATGCCATCCATATCGACCAAACAGCTACAGCTCGTGTATCAGCAACTAACGATCAGTATTTTTCAGGTAAAGTATGCAAAAAGGGAGTAGTTGCCGATCTTATTTCACACACTTATCCCATCCGCATTTTAATCAACAATGAGGACAATACGCTACTTCCGGGTATGGTTTGTAATGTCTCAATTAATGACGATTCAGAGAGTCAATCCATTGTCATTCCAAACCAATGTATCCTAACAGATGGCAATGGAAATAGCTTTGTTTGGAAAATAGTTGACAACCACAGTCAGAAACAACTTATTAAAATTGGGATACAAAAAGGCGACGGTGTTGAGGTATTAAGCGGATTGGCTTATGGCGACCAAATCATCTCTGAGGGCTATCAAAAAATGTCTGGCGGATTAAAAGTAGAAGTACTATGAAAAAGAAAACAGGAATCATCGAATCCGTCATGCGCCACAGTTCTTTGATGTTCTTTTTTGTGGCGGTATTGGTTGCCGTAGGGGCTTATGCCTTATGGAATATGCCCAAGCAAGAATTCCCTGAGTTCACCATTCGGCAAGGTGTTGTTGTAGGAGTGTTCCCGGGGGCAACTTCAGCACAGGTTGAAGAACAACTAGCCAAGCCTTTGGAAAAATTCTTGTTCACCTATAAAGAGATTAATCGGGAGAAAACCTACTCGATGTCTCGCGATGGAATGGTCTATGTGATGGTCGAACTGCAAGACAATGTTAACAATAAAGACGAAGTCTGGTCAAAAATAAAACACGGTTTGGCGCAGTTCAAAATGCAGCTTCCTTCAGGAGTTCTCGCACTAATTGCTCAAGACGACTTTGGTGACACTTCTGCACTTTTAATTGCTTTAGAGTCAAACACCCAATCTTATCGCGAACTCGACAGCTATGCAGACCAATTAGAAGACCAGTTGAGGCAACTTAAATCGGCATCGAACCTGCGTCGTTATGGCACCCAGAAAGAGCAAATAAGTGTCTATCTCGATAGGGATAAATTGGCGGTTTACGGTATCAACTACAAACTATTAGCAACATCTCTGTTTGCACAAAGTCTTACGACCTCCTCAGGTATGATTGAAACGGGCGATGTTAATATGCCCTTGCATATTGCACCAATATACGACACCGAAAATGAGGTGGCTCAGCAAATCATCTATTCCGACCCCAAAGGGAATATAGTCCGCTTAAAAGATGTAGCCACCATCAAAACAGAATATCCCAAAGCAAAAAGCTACGCCCTAAATAATGGCAAAAAAGCAATTATTCTTTCGATGGAAATGCGCGAAGGGTATAATATTGTCCAATACGGAAAAGATGTCGATAAGATTCTAAAAAAATTTGAGAACCATATCCCTAAAGACGTAACAGTACAACGTATTGCCGACCAGCCTAAAGTGGTAAGCACATCCGTCAATTCATTTTTGCGCGATTTAGTCGTTGCCATCATCATTATCATCCTTGTTATGATGATTCTTTTCCCGTTCAAATCAGCTGTTATTGCCTCTACAACCATCCCAATTACCGTTTTTACGACATTGGCGTTCATGTATCTGCTACACATTCCGCTTAACACGGTAACGCTGGCTGCTCTCATTGTTATTCTGGGGATGGTCGTTGACAACTCCGTGGTCGTCATCGACGGCTATCTCGAATACCTCAACAAAGGATACTCGCGCTGGCATGCTGCTGCCTTAAGTGCAAAAACCTATAGTGGGGCAATATTTCTGGCAACAATCTCAATATGTGCGATATTCCTCCCTGTATTAAGTATCTTTACAGGAATCTGGTACGACTTCGTGCGTGATTTCCCACTCACTTTCGGAATATCCTTGATGGTCTCATTCATTTTGGCAATGGTTTACATTCCTATTTTAGAGTTCCTTTTCATCAAAAAAATTCCCAATACTCAAAAGAAAAAGTTCAACATCAATACATTTGTTCAGAATGGCTACAACAAAGCACTTGAGTGGACTTTCCGTTTCCCGGTAATCACATTGGCAACAACCTTAATCTTGATAGTCATAGCAACAGTTGTCTTTTTTAACCTTGACAAAAGAATGTTCCCTTATGCCGACAGAGACCAGTTTGCCGTCGAGATATACCTGCCACAGGGTACACCTATAAACCACACCACACAGGTGACTGATAGCCTATACACCATCTTATCCAAAGACAAGCGTGTCAAATCCATTACTTCATTTGAAGGCATGGCATCTCCTCGATTTCAGGCAACTTATGCCCCCAATCTAGGCGGTGAAAACTACGCGCAGTTTATTGTCAACACAAGTTCCAACGAGGCAACCATAGCTATCCTTAATGAGTATGCACCACGCTATCAAAACTATTTCCCTAATGCTTTTATACGCTTCAAGCAACTCGATTATCAGCTGGCTCAAATTCCAATTGAGATTCGTTTGTCTGGAGACAATATTGGGCAGCTAAAGTGTTATGCCGACAGTATTATTTCCAGTCTTCATCATATCGACGGGCTGGTTTGGCTCCATACTAATTTCGAAAATCCGCTTCCTACAATGGAAGTCAACCTCCATACAACCGAAGCCACTCGTCTCGGTGTTATGAGAAGTCTGGCGGAGCTCGAACTCACAGGCTACTACACCGGTATTCCTGTTGGAACCGTATGGGATAAAGACTACCCGCTATCCATCGTGATGAAAACAGACAAGCCTGCAAATCACGACAACCCCGCAAATATTCAGGATAAATACATTTCAACACTTATTCCTGGGGTATCTGTACCATTGCGACAAATAGCTGATATAAATCCCGTTTGGAACGACGGGCAAATTATTCGACGAAACGGTGTCCCAACCATTACCGTAATGGCTGATGTACAACGTGGCTATAGCGAAAATAAAGTTTTCAAAAAAGTCAGAAAAGTGATGGATAATGAAATAGCACCCACTTTACCCAACGATATTCAATACAAATATGGCGGAATGTATGAAGGCGACAATGAGGTCGTTCCTTCAATTGTTGAAGTGCTCATCATAGCCATATTCATTATTTTCTTCTTTTTATTACTCAAATTTAAAAAGATTGGCGTAGCACTCGCGGCTCTTATATCGCTGGCTTTAATCATTCCCGGCACTTCATTCGGCCTTTGGTTTAGTGATGTTCGTTTAAGTTTGACCTGCATTTTGGGCGTAATTAGTCTTTTCGGTATTACCATCCGCAACACCATCTTATTGTTTGAACATGCAGAAAACTTACGTGTAAATCAAAAGATGCCTGCTCGTCAGGCTGCTTACGATGCCGGTGTTCGCCGGATGGTACCCATTTTCTTAACCTCGGCAACCACGGCTATTGGGATCATCCCGATGATTACCGGAAATTCGTCCCTCTGGTCGCCTATGGGTATCGTTATCTTCTGGGGAACCATCTTTTCAATGATACTACTAGTGCTGGTGCTTCCTGTGATGTATTGGAAAATATTCGATGGGGTTAAAATCGTAGATGTCAGAGAACGTTTTAAGAACAAGCGCAACAAAAAAGTGCCTAATAGTAACCTTTAAAAATCAGAAACAAATGAAATATTTTATCATATCCATTATCGCACTTGCCATCCCTTGTATGGCAGGTGCCCAAACCTACTCTTTGCAACAGTGCAAAGATTTGGCAATGGAGCACAACGTTCAAATGAAAAACAAGAAGTTGGATGTTGATGCCGCCAAAGAAGTTAAAAAAGCTGCTTTTACCAAATACTTTCCCCAGGTATCGGCCTCCGCCTATACCTACAAATTCACCGATCCCTTAATTGATGTAGAATTACCGGGAGGTAACCTTCCTGTATATGATGGTAACCCTGCAAATTTGCAAACGGCTACCGAGTTTGCCTACTTTCCGGGAATGGCAATGTCTATGCTGGAATCAGGAGTGATTGCTACAGCCACGGCTACGCAATCACTCTATGCCGGTGGACGTATTGCTACAGGCAATAAACTCGCCAACATCGGTGTCGAAGTCAATCAGCTTCAACTCGCTGCAATGCAAAAAGAAGTCTTACTATCCACCGAAAAGCAATACTGGCAAATTATTTCCTTGACCCAAAAGAAAAAAACGCTCCAAGACTACATCCGGCTATTAGATACCCTGCACAAAGATGTCTCCAATGCCTTTGAAGCAGGGATGGTTAATCTCAACGATTTATTAAAGGTTGAGCTTAAGCAAAACGAACTGCAAATAAACCTCAGCAAGCTCACCAATGGTACAGAACTGGCCAAGTCAGCATTCTGTCAATATATCGGGCTCCAATACAACGACAGCATCGGCTTTACCGACACAGTTATTGTAGAAGGCACTCCCGAACTCTATGCTACCAACCATCTGGAAGCATTACACAACCGCGATGAATATAAGATGCTCGAAAAAAGTTCTGAAGCCGAACACTATAAAACCAAACTACAACGCGGAGAATATCTGCCCCAGGCAGCAATTGGTGTAGGGGCATTATATCTTGATATTATGGATGAAATGGGTGACGGTGGTGATTACGGAGTCGCATTCGGCACTATCAGCATTCCCATCTCCGGTTGGTGGGAAGCAAAGCATAAAATGAAAGAGCGTCGCATTAAAGAGGAACAAAATAAAAATAAGGTCAACGATACCAATGAAAAACTGCTCCTACAAATGCAGCAAGGCCAAAACTTGCTCAGCGAAGCCTATAAACAGGTTCAATTGGCTAAAAAATCGGTAAGCCAGGCCGAAGAAAACCTACGGGTCAATCAGAATAATTATGATGCCGGTATGGTCAATGTCTCCGATGTCCTTGATGCCCAAGCCCAACTTCAGCAGTCGCACAATGCCTATACCGATGCTTTAACACAGTATCGCATTGCCAAAGTAAATTATTTGCAGGTTACCGGGAGGTAAGCTTGTAAACAGAGACAGATGAACCGTAGGAAAACACAAATAAATGCTGTTACAGAACAACTAAAAACTGTTTGCAAACATTACAGCAAAGCCTCAATAAAGACGTTGTAAATAGAATACAATTTAATTATTAAATTTTAAAAATTAGAACTATGTCAAAAAACAGAAATTACAAATCCAGAATCCGATGGTTGATAAATTTTAGTTGGCTCAGTGGGTAAAAGATTTGAATAGGTTAGTGGAGAATATCCGAAAATTGGATTAAAAAGAAAGCAAAGAATAAAAAAAAATAGTCCTACTCATAGCTTTGATTAAACTGATTGATGTTTTGTTTGTATACGTCTACAGGATAACAAACCAAAAAAGTGGATCATATTCGACAAGACCAAAACCAATACCGAGGATTACCCCCCGCTATTCCTATTTATACTGGTTATGAGATAGTGCTATATTATTCAAACTTTATCAACCTAACATTGTCCAACATCGCCCTATTAATTTCACCATCCACGTTAGTATTCCATTCTTCGAAAGCAATTTTAATACTATTACTTCCTTTTCTTAGATTTATTTTTGTAGAATTCGACCATCCACAGTCTGACCATTCATCTTTTTCTTTTAATCTTAAAATTTGAGAATGGATCGGATGAAATCCAATTATTATTGCGTGCAATGGGTACAATTGTTTTTACGTGCTGGAGGTACTTCACTTTGGTGTTTGTATCGCAATTCCAGTTGGTAGTCAAATAATCATCAAATCCTTTTATAAAGCTATAATTGATCTGACGGAATGATATGTCATTCCTCTTATGTTTTTCCTTAATATACTCCGTCAGACGCTTGTATGTTCGCTTATATTTTGCAATAGTAGCGGATGATAAGTCTTTTCCCTCGCGTTTATTCAAGCTATTATTGTACTCTTTAAAAGTCTCCAACAACTTATTGTTCTTTACCGTTGTCCCTAAATAAGCGTCTCTTATTTGTTCGGCAGTAACCAAAACATCATGTCGCCTAAGTTCCTTATAATGAAATTTTAGTTCAGCCTTCAAATCGTCCAACCTCTCATTTATAGCAAGCGCTTGTTTGGAATCACCAAATGCACGGTTTTCTTCGTCATCCCAAAGTTCCATTGGGGTGGTGATTTCTGATGTAAATGGGGCTCGTTCCCCGTTCAAAGTAAGAAATACCCTGATACTTACCTCTCCATTCTTATTTATATAGTTTTTCCTGGGATAGAAAAAAATCTTAAAATTGTCACTCATTTTGCTAAAAATTAACGTTTAAAACTACATTAACCTATCGAGCTGTACTGTGACAAAATACTACAAATAAGAGACTTATATTTGTTACAGAAACTTTTTTCGCAAAAATTTTCTGTAACAAAATTGGTACAAAAAAGTCCCTAAAACAGGTATTTCTTGTCATTTAGATGACTTTCAGGGAAATAAAAAATCCGTGTAAACACTTGATTTACATGGATTTTCATCATTTGACAATAAATTGTCTTTTTCTAAAAGTGACTCAGCTGGGGTTCGAACCCAGGACCCCATCCTTAAAAGGGATGTGCTCTACCAGCTGAGCTACTGAGTCATCCTGTATGTTGCCTTTTTGTTTAAAGGCGCTGCAAAAATATGTTTTTCAACCTAAACGACAAAAGAAAATATCAATAAAAAAAGCACTCACAGTCAATAAAACAGGCAACTTTAAGGGTATGAGTAAATTATAACAGTATTTTTTTTTCACATAGTGTTCCTTTAAAATTAAGTATTTCACTCCATAGGTGGTTAGGTAAATAAACTTACTTTTGTTTGAAAAATCAACATTGATGACTTTTGAAGGCTATTTTGTTATTGCAGTTATTGTGGTCATGATAATTGCACTGATTAACGATTGGATGCGACCAGGACTGCTGCTCTTTTCTGCACTTGTCGTGTTAATGTCGGCAGGAGTTATCACCACTCAGGAGAGCCTTGCGGGCTTTTCAAACAAAGGGATGCTCACCGTAGCTGTCCTGTTTTTGGTTAGTGAGGGAGTTCGACAAACCGGGGCATTGAACATTGTTGCCCGTGCATTTCTACCAAAAAGAAGAGGTAAAATGCCCATCACCTTAACTAAAATTTTGATTCCTGTTTCGTTCATTTCAGCTTTTTTAAACAACACACCCGTAGTCATTATTTTTGCTCCGATGATAAAAAACTGGGCAGAAAAGATGAACCTTTCTCCTCAAAAGTTTCTGATACCTCTGTCTTATGCGACTATTCTGGGGGGCATTTGTACCTTAATCGGAACATCTACAAATCTGGTTGTGCATGGCCTAATGCTTGAAAATGGGTTTGGTGGATTGTTTATGTTTGAACTGGGTAAAGTGGGCATCTGGATCGCCCTGACCGGTTTTATTTATTTGGCATTCATTGGACATCGACTGCTCCCAGGCAAGAAGGACAATAACAAAAAAGATAGCCTGGATTATAAAGAGTATTTTTTAGATGCTACTCTCCCGCCCAACAGCTCACTCGCTGGCGAAGAGATAAATAAAGGACGTACGCATCAATTAAAAAATATCATTATCCATTCGATTGAAAGAAATCATGAAATTATTGACGCCCGCAAAGGAAAATATATCCTTCATCAGGATGATAAGCTTGTTATTGCTGTAAAATCTGAAATACTTGAAAACCTTATTCCACAGCGCAAACTGGAATTTAAAGCTCTTAAAGGATTTGGTAAATTCTATAAAAGCACCGACATCAAACAAATTGAAGCCGTTATTGCTCCTCGCTTTCCCGGGATTAATCAAACAGTTGACCAATTCGACTTTTTAAACCATTACCAGGCCGAAGTATTAGCAGTTTATAGAAATGGAGAAACCATATCAACAAACGTTGGGGATTTTCGGATGAAAGCAGGTGACAGTCTGGTACTTCTAACTAACGAGAACTTCATAAAAAACTGGGGCGAATCTACCGGATTTTACCTGACCTCTTTTATTGGGGAAATCCCACCACCACGATACAAGGGACAACGACTACTCGCATTGTTACTCGTTTTACTAATGATTATTGGTGCGACGGTTGGTCGCTATTTACCCGAAGTTGGAGGGAATAAATTGGACATGTTTTACTTTGCAGCCATTGTTGCAGTTTTGATGGCCTGGATTAACATTCTTCCCAACCGAAAATATACCAAAGCGATTTCGTGGGACGTGTTAATAACCATTGCCTGTGCTTTTGGATTAAGTAAAGCCTTACAAAATTCGGGGGCAGCCGACAGCATTGCAACAACCGCTATCAATTTTTCAAAATCATTTGGCCCAGTTGGTGTGCTGATCACAATCTATTTGATTACAACAGTTTTCACCGAGATTATAACAAATAACGCTGCCGCAGCTCTGGTTTTTCCGATTGCCTTTTCAGCAGCAACTCAAATGGGAGTAGATCCAAAGCCATTCTTTATTGCGATCTGCATTGCAGCATCAGCAAGCTTCTCATCTCCAATAGGTTACCAAACAAACCTATTAGTACAAGGACTTGGAAACTATAAATTTGGCGACTACACCAAAGTAGGATTACCCTTGAATCTGATCGCGTTCATTATATCGGTCATCCTCATTCCAATGATTTGGCCATTCTAAATAAGGACAATAAGAGTTAATACTCATTAAACTTCGGTCAGAATACCTTATTTTTGCACCCTAATTATTTTTACAGTCTTGCTCGTGCAAATACGCTTGAAAAATTGATATCATGAATAAATATAATCTGACCCATTTACGTGAATTAGAAGCCGAAGCTATTCACATTATCCGGGAGGTTGCAGCCGAATTTGAAAATCCCGTTATGCTATATTCGATCGGGAAAGACTCATCCGTTATGGTTCGCTTGGCTGAAAAAGCCTTTTACCCCGGTAAAGTTCCATTTCCATTGATGCACATTGATTCGAAATGGAAATTCAAAGAGATGATTGAGTTCCGCGATAATTATGCCAAAGAAAATGGTTGGGACTTAATCGTGCATCACAACAAAGAAGGATTTGAAAGTGGTGTCGGACCATTTACCCACGGTAGTAAGGTGCACACCGATGTGATGAAAACACAGGCTTTGCTCGAAGGTTTGTCCAAATACAAATTCGATGCAGCTTTTGGAGGAGCTCGTCGTGATGAAGAAAAATCAAGAGCCAAAGAGCGTATTTTCTCTTTTCGTGATAAATTTCACCAGTGGGATCCTAAAAATCAGCGCCCGGAGCTTTGGAACATCTACAATGCCAAAGTACACAAAGGTGAGTCAATCCGGGTTTTCCCAATCTCAAACTGGACCGAATTGGACGTGTGGCAATACATCCGACTGGAAAACATTCCAATCGTTCCGCTTTATTATTCAAAAAAACGTCCAATTGTAGAAGTTGACGGCAACCTGATTATGGCTGATGATGAGCGCATGCCCAAAGAACTGGCAGACAAAGCTGAAATGAAAGAAGTACGTTTCCGTACGCTGGGTTGTTATCCACTTACCGGTGCCGTTGAATCGGAAGCAGATAATATTGAAAAAATTGTGGAAGAGATGATGACTGTTACTGTTTCGGAACGAACAACCCGGGTTATTGATTTTGACCAAGAAGGAAGTATGGAACAGAAAAAACGCGAAGGCTATTTCTAAACCACCGCAATCAACATTCGACTTTGAATTATTAATTGAAGATTACACAACACATGGATATAAAGGCATTTCTTGATCAGGACGAAAAAAAGGATTTACTTCGCTTGCTAACAGCCGGATCAGTAGATGATGGAAAATCGACTTTAATCGGACGACTTCTTTTTGACAGCAAACGACTTTACGAAGACCAATTGGCAGCTTTACAGCGAGACAGCAAACGAGTGGGACATGCCGGTGAGGATATTGACTACGCCTTGCTGCTTGATGGGCTAAAAGCCGAGCGCGAGCAAGGAATTACCATCGACGTCGCATATCGCTACTTTTCAACCAACAGACGAAAATTTATTATTGCCGACACCCCAGGCCACGAGCAGTATACGCGTAACATGGTAACCGGAGCATCAACAGCAAACCTGGCAATCATCTTAATCGATGCAACAAAGGGAGTAATTACTCAAACACGTCGCCATACGTTTTTAGTTTCATTACTGGGAATTAAGCACGTCGTATTGGCTGTCAACAAAATGGACCTGGTTGATTTTGATCAGAAGATATTTGACAATATTTGCTCAGACTATAAAGATTTTGTGACACAGTTGGACATTCCGGATATTAACTACATTCCTATTTCTGCTTTAAAAGGAGATAATGTTGTCGACAAAACCGACAAAATGAAATGGTACAAAGGAAAGTCAATGCTCGACTTTTTAGAATCGGTACACATCAGTTCCGATCGTAATTTTGACGATCTGCGTTACCCTGTACAATATGTGCTGCGCCCCGATCGGGATTTCCGTGGATTTTCGACGAGAATTTCATCGGGTGTAATTCGCAAAGGTGAAGAAGTCATGGTGCTTCCTTCACGTAAAAAGTCAAAGGTAAAAAGCATTATTACTTATGATGGAGAGTTGGAGGAAGCATTTCCACCACAAGCTGTTACGGTTACACTCGAAGATGAAATTGACATTTCTCGTGGAGATATGTTGGTGCATCCTGATAATTTACCTCGAATTGAGCGCCACTTTGAAACGATGCTGGTTTGGATGGATGAAACGCCAATGGATCCGACCACCCAGTTTTTCATTAAACATGCCAACAACAATACAAAAGCGCGTATCGATCAAGTCAAATACAAAGTTGATGTCAACAGCCTTCAAAAATCAGAAATTGACCACTTGAAGCTGAATGAGATCGGACGGGCTGTTTTAACAACCAACAAACCACTATTTTTCGACCCCTATAAACAGAATAAAAATACCGGAGCATTTGTTTTAATTCACCCGGTAACCAATAATACGGTTGCGGTTGGAATGATCATCGACAAATTAAGCCCGGATGATTTGCCCTCGAAAATTAGTGACAAACACCGCGATCAAATCCGACAAGGAGAAGGATTAATTGCACAAAAAGAATATCAAAAACGATACAACCAAAAAGGAGCTACTCTTTGGGTAACCGGCCTGCATGGATCGGGCAAAAATGAATTTGCATTCAGCCTTGAAAAGCAACTATTTGACATGGGTGCAACGGTTGTATTGCTTGATGGATGTTCGGTTCGCTCCGGCCTGTCTAAAGAGCTGGATTATTCGCCAACCGACCGGGCTGAGCATCTGCGCCGGGTAGCAGAAGTTTGTCGGTTATTAAACGACCAAGGCATTATCACGATATGCTCGTTTATTTCTCCCGACGAATCGATACGAACACAAGTAGCTGAAATAATAGGTGAAAATCAATTCCACCTATTTCATATGGATGCGTCGCTTGAATTTTGTAAAAAGAATAAGCCTGATTTGTATGAAGATGAAACAATCCAGTATGTTCCAGGAGTCGATATTCCCTTTGAAGCCCCGGAGAATGCATCACTAAACCTTGATCCTACTCAAAATGGGAATAACCCTGAAAAAGTGATCGAATACATACGGGAAAAGAAAATTTTCCCTCTACAATAAAGAAAGTACGCAAGCTACTATTAAATATTAAAAGGCAGAGATTATTAGTTCTCTGCCTTTTCCCATTCCAAGCAACTAATAATCAGCCAGTCAACCACTAAGCTAAACCCCAAGAACCTCCCACGATATGCTGACTTTTTCAATCGCATATATTTAAGCAAGTTAAACGTTCACTATTGTTATTGGAAAATAAAACACTCCTTTTCTCGTTAACCAGTTATCGATTTCGGTCAGTGTAAAACCTATCTTGATAATCAAAAATGAGGGTTTAATAACTCGTCCCGATAACCCATTGACAATTAGCTTAAAATGTCTGAAATTAGCTACTCAATACCAGATAATATGACTCCAGCTCAGAGGTTTTATAAATATTTTAACAATGAATACCGGGTAAGTAATGATATATCATATCCACAGAGTAAAAATGGGTTTGTTAAAGAATTTATTACCCATACGCCAGCAATAGTTGATGAGCTTGAAACCAACTTAATAAAGCACGAAATCCATGAATTCTATATTAAAGTTAAAAACCTGAAATACCTCTGCGAATACAGCGAGGAATTTAATCGTTACTGGCTCTTAATGAGATCTCTAAGTGGTGGTTTAAAGCGACTATTGGTGGAACCAACAAAAGAGCACGCCACAGATGTTTATGTCTACTATTACAGCAATTATGGTGGTAGACGGAAATTACGAAACGAAAGCTGGTTTGAAAATCATCGATGGGAATTTCTGGATAGACTGTCCGCGATCTCCAATGATGAAGAATTGAATGATTTTATCCTTGAAAAGATTGATGTGCTCACCAGCTATTTTCAATTCTACAAAAAGGAACTTTATTACTTCAGCCAAGAGCTGAAAAGACTCATAGAATAAAAGTAAAACAAAAAGGGGCAACAATTGAATATTGTTGCCCCTTTGACTTATCATCGAAATATACTAATTTCCTCCTTTTCCATTCCTATAGCGATTCTGTTGACCTGTTCCACCGGTAGCCGGAACACTATCACAATCGGCTGAATAATACCCATCTCGTAAAGAATTGCCATTCCGATTAGCATAGTCATAACCTAAAGCACAACTACCTGCCGCTCCTCCTCGTTCCATTTCGCCCTCAATCGTTTCCTCAAAGTATTCTTCGCTTAACAGTGTTGGCTGGTATTCATATCCAGACCGTGCCAACACACGAGTAAAAGCACGCAAATGATTGCACGAACCACGCAAAAGATTTTCATAGACCAGCTCAATATCTTCGTTAGCAGTGTCTTCCAAACGCTGTTCCAGATCCAATATATCCAGTTCCTCAACGTATGCTCCAACTTTAAGTGCTTCTACCAAAGAAAATTCTCCAGCTAATTTCAGTTCGTCAAATACTGCTTGTAAATTTTCATTTGCGAACACTCCGGGCTCATCGTTCGCTGGATCTTCAATACCAAATTGCTCTAGGAGATAAAGCACAGCGTTGGCATGCGTACTTTCACTACGCGAGATGTTAGCAAAAATCCGCAAAGAGTAGTTTGAATTGAATAATGTATGGAGATCACCAGCGAGCTTTTCTTCTTCCCTCATCCATTTCAAGCCTTCGACGTCATTATCAGACAAGCCGACTGCATTAATAATTAAAGCCGACTTCAATTTATTAATCAACAAATCAGTGTTTCCATCAACTCCGACTGAAAGTAACGAAAGCTCCGACAACTCAGCTCTGTTCGCAGACTGACAATACAATACCAACTAATAAAAAAATATGAGCTAATTTTTTCACTACAGTCTCCCCTGTTTTATCTGTTATTATTCACTCTATTTCGTCCCTGTCCTATATTGCCACGAAAATTGACTTTGCATTTCCCCGATCCTTTTCTCCCACGTCCCTGACCTAAGCCTTTGCCATTGGGGACGCCACATCGTGTTCCTGAGTTATTTCTAAATTGCCCTCTGCCCGATTTCTGAATAGCTAGGTATTCTTTCTTTTGGTCCTCATTCAGAATTTGTAAAACCTGACTCTGATGATTGCTCTTTGCTTGCTTCATCTTATCGTAAACCTGATCTTTTAAATTCTGGTCAGTTGTACTTCTGCGCTCAACTCTATATGTGTTCATCTCTTTCTGATGATCTTCTTCCAAATCAGTTATTTGGTTTTTCTGATCATCAGTTAGGTTTGAAATTCCATTAATACAGGGAAGTGATCCTGACGACTTTGGTTGGCTAATTCCAACTCCCGAAAGTGCTGTTACAAAAAGTACACTTAAAATCATTACCTTAATTCTCATCTCTTTATTTTTTAAAATTATTGATTGTTCTCACAGGCCTGTTGTGATTTAATTTTAATCAAATGTTTATTTTAATATTTGTTAGTAAGACACATTTTCATAAAAATACTTGCGCTACATTCAATTTATTTCCCAAAAAAAAGCTTCGCAATAAATTGCAAAGCTTTTGATTGAACCCCCAGATAGTTTCTATTCCCATTTATGTCTCCCCCTCCTTCCTCTGGGAAGTTGAATATTCTGATCTGCCGACACCAGCGATTTAAAAACATGAGCTAACTGCTTTTTTTGCTCGTCATTACAAAGCTTCTTTAAACTAAGATAAAACGTGTAGGTTACAGTTTTTAACTGAGTGTGCTGTTCGCCAATTTGCTCAGACAACTCCTCTAAATGAATTTGATTAGAATTCTCACGTATCATTTCTTCAACCAAACTTGCTCTGAGCAATTCCAGATTTCGCGTAATTTTTCGAGCTTGTTGATTGAAATTTTGGTTGGCCTCTCTGAAAGGATCAACCTGATCAACAGTCAATCCGAGCTGCTCCTTAAAAAAGCGTGTGCGTTGTTCTCCGGGCATCTGTGTCATTTCCTCTTTTGGCTCCTGCTTCAACTCATCATATCGATGGTAGGCAAAAGACAAGATTGTAGAGACATTAGTAGCCAACAAAATCACCACAAGCCATGCTAATAGTTTTGTTTTTGCAATCATCATTTTTCAGTCAATAAAAATTGTTCAATCGGCTCTTGCTTCGCTCCATCAAAAAGTAATAATTCCGAAGTTACCTTTTCATTCTGATAACCTAAAGTTGAGAAATTCTTGCCAAGCATGATCCCACTGCTTATTGCAAAAATCAATAGCAAAGAAAATACAACAACTTGCGCCCATGATCTGGATGAGACTCCCAACTGCTCATGCTGCTCCATTTTCGCTTTTAATCTTGTATAGTAGAATGGATCGGCTGAAACAAGCTTTTCAGACTGAATAGTAGCAAAATCATCATTCAATTGATCAAGATACAAGCTACACACCTTACAGTGAATAAGATGCTCCTGAATATCATTCATTTCATTTTCCGGCAACGACTGTTCCCGAAAAAAAATTAGTTTTTCCTTGACATGTTTCTGGTCCATACCTGTCCATTTTTTAGTTTGACACCAAACAAACAATAAAGCTTGCTCTCATATTTCATTTTTATAACACGCATACAGCGATTTTTGCAAATTCAGTTTTGCTCGATGAATCAGCGACTCCACCGAAGATACCGACAATTGCATTACATCGGCTACTTCCCGATAAGACAAGTCTTCAAACTTACTTAAGTTAAAGGCAATCCGCTGCCGTTCAGGAAGAGCATCAATCGCTTGATATAAATTCGCTTTTCGCTCGTTGTTTTCAGCCTGAAAATCTGGTCGGTCAGCATAGCTGTTTGCTCTCACATCCAACGATTGACTCGTTCCAAACAAGGTATTTCCAATAGATTGAAAGAGTGATTGCTTTTTATGATCGCGGATAAAGTTCAACGATTTATTAACAGTAATCCGGTAAATCCAGGTCGATAGCTTCGACTCTCCTCTAAATTTATATGCAGAATTAAATACCTCAATAAACACGTCCTGACTAATATCTTCGGCATCGTGCATATTATGCACAAAGCTTTTGCAAGTATTTACGACCAACAACTGGTATTTTTCTACCAGTTGTTTAAAAGCTCTCTCATCGCCCGTCTGTATTGCTTGAATTAACTGTTCTTCGTCCATCGGCAATTTTAAACTACCTACTTGACACAAGTTAATGAAAAAACTTGCACTATGAATTATTCTTTTGTCTGAACACGAGGCATTCGATAGAAAATTATTCTGTCAATATTTTATATCTTTCCCGATCAAAACCATCTAGATCGCAAGCATGACAGAAATATACAACTGGGCAATTTTAGGCTGTGGAAGAATAGCATCAAAATTTGCTGCCGACTTAGCACTCCTGCCTCAAGCTAATCTCTATGCTGCCGCTTCGAGAACCTTGGACCGAGCACAGCATTTTGCCTCTAAATTCAATTTTGAAAAAGCTTACGGGAGTTACGAGGAGTTGGTAAATGACCCGAAAGTTGATATCGTTTATATTGCCACGCCGCACTCTCATCATTATCAACACGCATTACTTTGTCTTCATCATAAAAAAGCGACCCTATGCGAAAAAGCGTTTGCAATAAACACAAGAGAAGTAAAAGAAATGATTGCTTGTTCAAAAGCCAACAATACCTTTTTAATGGAAGCCTTTTGGACCCGGTTTCAACCCAGTTTTATTAAGGCCCTGAAAATTATTGAATCGAAACGATTAGGCCAGCTAAAGATCGTACGTTCCGACTTCGCTTTTAATTCCGAAAAAGATGCCGCACAACGTTTGTATAATTCAGAACTAGGAGGTGGTGCTTTGCTCGACATTGGCATTTATCCGGTGTTTGCTTCACTTCTGACTTTAGGCAAGCCCACTCAAATAAGAACTCTTATCCAACGTGGTTTCACGAATTGCGACGAGAGTATTTTGGTGAGCTTCGGCTATTCAAATGGTGCCATGGCATCATTAAGTGCATCCTTTGCAGCTTACTCCTCTACCCAAACTGAGTTTTGGTTTGAAAAAGGTTATCTCCGCTTAAACAAACGCTGGTTTACGCCTACAACGTTGACCATTTGGGAAGAAGGAAGGAATGAAGAACTAAACATACCGATCGAACAAAATAACGGCACTGGCTACCAATTCGAGGCACAGCACGTTATGCAATGTTTAGATGAAGGTAAAATCGAGAGTAATTTAATGCCGCTCCAAAAATCGCTTGATTTAATTGAAATTCTGGATCGTGTGAGAGCGGATTGCGGAATTGTCTATCCTGAGCACGACCTCAACTCGCCTGAAGAAAACCAGCTTCTTGCCTAAAAACACCTGACTATCAACACCTAAACATATAATCAATCCAAGACTTGATCAACCAATTTCTTAAACTGAAATAAACGATTTAAAGCACTATTAACATTATTTAAAGAAAAATATCGGTCATTCATCGATAAATTTCGGATACATGAAATAAAAAAGGGTAATTTTGACAATATTAAGTATCGAAATTGCACGAACTTAAATTGAAAAAGTAAAAACACATGAAATTAATTATTCTTGCATCATCAGTCTTTTATTTACTAGGTTTAAAACTAACCCATGAGGTGAAAATTAATCAGCCGCTTATTCCTGATAGCGTTTCGATTACTGCTCCTGCTGAAATAACACCAACTCCCAAGATTAAGCAGAGTGAAGAGAAGCTTCCTATAATTAAACAAGACAAAGAAGATAGTATCAGCAGCTATGGATCAACAGAAATTCCAGCGCCCTGGGGACCTTTAAAAAACACTCTCAATCTTCCAGCTGAAGCATAATTACTCGAAACAATTATTCGTAGAAAGCTTCGATTCCGGGATAGTGAAATTTTTCGCGGGCAATTTTTTCCGGAAAAATGAAATACTTAACATCGGCTTCAGCGCAAAGCTGGCTATTCTGATCCAGTATTTCAGCATGTATAATTGCCAACCTCTTATTCATCTCAACTAACTTTCCTTTTATTGTTAATTCACCTTGATTGGTATAAACCGGCTTTTTGTACTTTACATGCATCTCAGCGGTAACTCCGGCGGTTTTACACTTTGTATAAACAACCCAAGCTGAAATTTCATCAAGCAAAGTAGCCTGAATTCCACCGTGTAATACATTCTCCCAACCCATAAATTCAGGACGCGGACTCCAGTTCGCAATAATGTTTTCGCCATAATCCCAAAATTCTAATTTAATTCCAATTGGATTATGTGGAGAACAGCCAATACATTGATATTTTTCCGGATCGTTATTACGATGAACATTAAGTATCTTTTTCATGATGATTTTTTTTTTCAAGGATAAATTCACTCCCAAACAAATACGAATTTAACAAAAAACCTCTGTGATTAATCACAGAGGTTTGATTTATCTAATTCAATGAAGAACTATTTTCCTTTTTGCTCAAGTTGCAAAGTAACAGTTGTCAAATCACAAACTTCAGTTGGTCCCCAATATTGAATTGGTCCCGGATATAAATAGCTGGTTTCAATTGCCCACTTCTCACGATTTTCAACAAGATACTTGTAAGGAGCCCCATCCAATTCTACCAATGCTTTTTGAATTACAGGCTTCATATGACCGTGGCGTTTCTCCATGTTCATCATTTGAGTTACCGGAACTCCGCCTGCGATCCACTCATCTGCAGGAGCAGTTGTATTTCTCACGCTCGACATATAACCGGTTTTTCCTGAACCAATCAATACTGAAGCAGTGTACCCCAATGAGTAGCAATAATCAGCATCGAAATTTGATGGAGCGGCACAACGTCCTTCATATCCAAAGAAGTGGTATTGTGTACCAAACTTCCCTTTAAATTCTCCGCTGGACTTCATGGTATCTAATTTTGATTTAACCATTTCACCCAATAACTTCTCAGTCTCAATCAACGAAACCTGAACGTTTCCGTGTGGGTCACGATCCAAAGTCAGCTGGTCGGCAATTAAAGTAGGTAATGACTGATATGCTTTAGCTGAATCCGCAGAAAGAATACTTGCAACAAACGCACGACCTTCAGCCTTATCCGTAAATGATTTAAACTTCTTTTCTGAATCTGAACCTTCAGCCAATAAGTCATTCAACTCTGCGATTAACGCTTTCATCTCAGGAACAAATTCAACCAAGCCCTCAGGAATCAAAGCAACACCAAAATTATTCCCGCTTTCAGCGCGCTTGGCGATAATGCCGGCCATGTATTCCACAATTTCTTCCAGGGTTTGTTTTTTCTCAGCAACTTCTTCCGAAATCAATGTAATATTTGGTTGTGTTTGCAAAGCAGCCTCCAAACCAATGTGCGACGCCGAACGTCCCATTAATTTGATAAAGTGCCAGTATTTTTTTGCTGAATTGGCATCGCGCTGAATATTACCAATCAACTCTGAATATACTTTCACTGCAGTGTCAAATCCAAAAGAGGTTTCAATCATTTCGTTTTTCAAGTCACCATCAATCGTCTTAGGACAACCAATAACTTGCACACCGGCATTTTTAGCAGCATAATATTCAGCTAATACACAGGCGTTTGTATTACTGTCATCACCGCCAATAATTACCAACGCTTTAATGTCAAGTTGTTTTAAAATTTCAAGTCCTTTGTCGAACTGAGCTTCTTCTTCTAACTTCGTACGGCCTGAACCGATGATATCAAAACCTCCGGTATTTCTGTACCCTTCAAGAAAGTCAGCAGTAATTTCTTTATAATCATGATCAACCAATCCTCCCGGGCCACCAAGGAAGCCATACAATTTACTGTCTGGGTTCAACTTTTTAATTCCATCGAAAATACCGGAAATAACGTTGTGTCCACCCGGAGCCTGTCCTCCTGAAAGAATCACACCAACGTTAACAGCAGAAGATGCCGCAGCCGCTCCTTCTTCAAAAATTAAGATCGGCATTCCATACGTATTGGGGAATAGTTTTTTTATTTCGTCCTGGTCAGCGACAGATTCAGTTGCTGCACCTTCAACAATTTTTACAGAACCTTTTAAAGACTTTGGAAGTTTAGGCTGGTATTCTGCCCTTGCTTTTTGTAATGCGCTAATGGTCATGTTATTAATTTTTAGGATAGTATTATTATTATTTTAGAAATAAACCGCTGCAAAAATAGTCGAATTTGCATGGTTTAAATATGTTCTCAAAGCGAGTTCCTCTGATTTAAAGTTAATTTAAACAGCATCTCGTCCCTAGTCAGGATTAGGCAACGTTCGAATAATGAATCCCTTTCTTTTTCGCAGTTTACAAACCGATCAATTGGATCAGCATGAACGTTACCAAGCTTTTTGTAAAACTGAGAATTAACTTTGAACCCATACCTGCAAAATGCTAATTTCTCACAGTTACTCCTGATTTCTCGAAAAATCGACGTTAAAATCAGGATATAACTTTATCCATTTGTAAAATTATGAACTGATACACTGACGAAACGTTGTAATTACGGACATTAGAATCTATCTTGCTAACCGATATCTGTTTTTTTTAACGAAATTTCAAAATTGCAATTCATGTTTACAGACAAACTCCGGCCCTTTTTAAAAAAGATTGAACCGATTGCCATCCGCCCAACTGATGCGCAAGCAAAATATAAAAAGGCTGAAAACATAAAAGCTGTCATTTTTGATATTTATGGCACGTTAATCATATCGGCGTCTGGCGACATCATGCAGGACTCATACGATGTCTCAATGTTTAGCGAAGCATTAAGTAATTCAGGGTACAAAATTCTAGTTCCCGAGAACAAGTTAATGTCAATTCATGGCATATTTGAAAAAGTAATCGTGCTTGAGAAACAAATCGCCAAAGACAGTGGCACGCCTTTTCCCGAATTGAATTTGGTTGAAATTTGGGACAGCACCCTAAAAAAAGCGGAAGCCGATGGTTTAATTAAGTCATCTGATTTTTCAAATATCAGGCTGTTTACTTTTTTATTTGAGCTGAAGAGCAACCAAGTATGGCCAATGCCGGGGTTGAAAGAAACACTCAACGATTTAAAAACAAAAGGTTATCCGCTCGGCATCGTTTCTAATGCTCAATTCTATACGCCAATTATCATGAATTATTTTTTATATGGTAGAGTAAAAACCGACGAATTCATTGATGGCTTTGAAAAAGACTTGTCAGTTTTCAGTTACAAAATATTAAAAGGAAAACCCGACCCTTTAATATATGAAGAGTTGGTTGAACCACTTAAAAAGCGTGGCCTAAAACCCCAAGATGTTTTGTATGTTGGCAACGACATGCTGAAAGATATATATGCATCATCACAAGTAGGATTTAAAACCTGCTTTTTTGCGGGTGACATGCGTGCCTACCGCCTGCGAAAAGATCACGAACAAGCATCAAAAATACAACCCGATTATATTATCACTTCACTCGAACAACTAAAAGATATTTTATAACTTTTAGGAACAAAAAAACAAAACTAAAAACACAACACTATGGGAGATTTTCATCAAAATGGAGGAATTACAACACTTCACAATTTGAATTATTCAACATTAGAGTACCTGGAAGCGAAATTGATGAAGTTTTCAAAAAGAAGGAAGATGGGTTTAATTATTCCTTCATTATACTCTGAGTTGGAACAGCCAGCTCTGAAAAACATTGTTAATATCCTGAAAGATGTTCCCTATATTAATGAAATAACCATTGGACTTGACCGAGCTACCAAGGAGCAATACTTGCACGCAAAGGAGTATTTCAAGGAGTTAAGCACAGAACAAAGGCGTTGCCGGGTAATTTGGAACGATGGCCCGCGAATGAAAGCTATTCAAAAGCTATTTGAAGAAAATAAAATATACACCGGCGATCCCGGTAAAGGTCGAAATGTTTGGTTTTGTTTTGGGTACATGATTGCCTCAGGTCGTTCAGAAGCCATTGCGCTGCACGATGCCGATGTGATTACATACTCACGCGACATGCTCGCTCGGTTGTTTTACCCGGTTGCTGATCCAAAATTCAACTATAAATTTTGTAAAGGATATTATTTCCGTTCGGATGGTACCAAATTGAATGGCCGCGTTACCCGCCTGATGGTTACTCCATTGATTCGATCGCTGAAAAAGGTGTTCCCTGCGAATGACTATCTCGACTTTCTGGATCATTTCCGCTACATTTTGGCTGGCGAATTTTCGATGCGGGCTGATATTATGAAAACAGTTCGCATCCCTTCAGACTGGGGACTTGAAGTAGGAATTCTTTCTGAAGTTCAGCGAAACAACGCCATCAACCGGATTTGCCAGGTCGAGATTGCCGATGGATACGATCATAAACACCAACCTGAATCGCACGACGATCCGAGTTCAGGACTTTCAAAAATGAGTTTTGATATTGCCAGGAGTATTTATGCCAAATTAGCAACCCAGGGTTCTGTTTTTAGCAAAGGTATTTTCCGAACCGTAAAAGCTACTTATCTACGAATGGCACTCGACATGGTTGAACAATACGCAGCCGATGCTTCGATTAACGGGCTTGCAATGGATCGCCATAAAGAAGAACAAACAGTTGATATTTTTGCGGCAAACATTTATCGCGCCGGAGTTGAATACCTTGACAACCCCAACCTGATTCCGTTTATACCATCGTGGAAACGAGTATTGGATGCCATTCCGGATGTGTTGGATATTTTTAATGATGCAGTAGAGCAAGATAATAAGATGTAAGATATATGCATATACGATTGAGAACGAAGCTGATTAACAGGTTAAACCGGATCTATCGGAAGACATTATCAGAAAAGTGGATTGAAGATTTTTTGCAATTCGTTGAAGAGAGAAAAAATCCAACCCCAAAACAACGTCCACTTTGGGATGAGCGTAAGGTGGTACTGATTACTTATGGCGATGTGGTGAAGCAAAAGGGAGAAGCTCCGCTTGAAACCTTGCGGAAGTTTGCCAACGAGCATTTTCGCGGGTGCATTTCTACCATACACATTCTTCCATTTTTTCCGTATAGCAGTGACGATGGATTTTCGGTGATGGACTTTTACAAGATAAACCCTGAATTGGGAGACTGGAGTAACATTGAAGCACTGGAGAAAGATTTTTTGCTGATGGCCGATTTGGTCGCCAATCATGCGAGCAGCAAAGGCATTTGGTTCAAGCAATTCCTGAACCAGGAAGAACCGGGCAAAGATTATTTCTTTGTTCCGCCAGCCGATTTCGACACCTCAAAAGTTATTCGCCCGCGAAGCTCGCCACTTCTATCAACTTATGATACGGTAGATGGCCCAAAGAAAGTATGGACAACCTTTAGTGCTGACCAAGTTGATTTAGACTATGCCAACCCGGAGGTGCTGAAAGAAATGCTCAACGTATTTCTTTTCTATTTGTCTAAAGGGATTCGGGTTATCCGGCTTGATGCTATCGCTTTTTTATGGAAAGCAAGTGGACTGGAAAGCATGCACGAACAGGAAACCCACGAAATTGTATCCTTGTTTCGCGAAATCATGGACTATTGCTATCCGGGCGCATTATTGCTAACAGAAACCAATGTTCCGCACCGCGAAAACATCACCTATTTCGGACTAGGAGATGAAGCACACTTGATCTACCAGTTTGCTCTTCCTCCACTCATTTTACATGCACTGCATACCGGAAATGGCGGTTACCTTACTCGATGGGCAAAAGAACTCAACGACCCGCAAAAGGGCATGACTTATTTGAACTTCACATCGTCGCACGACGGAATTGGTGTTCGTCCTTTGGAAGGTGTTATGCCTGATGATGAAAAACTGAAGATGGTTGAAAAGTTGAAAGATTTTGGAGCCAAAGTAACCACCCGTCAACTTGGAGACAAGCATGTTCCGTACGAAATCAATGTCACTTTTTATGATGCCTTGAAAGGAACAAAGAATGGTGAAGATGAATTCCAGAATGAACGATTTCTACAATCGCAAACCATCATGCTTTCATTGCAGGGGGTGCCTGCCTTTTATTTCCTGAATCTTCTGGGAATTGAAAATGACAACGAAGGGCTGGCTCGCACAGGCGTCAACCGTTCCATCAACCGGCGTAAGTTCACGAACGAGGAATTGGAAGGTATGCTGCAAGGCAACTCAAGATACAAAGCAATTTTAAAAGAATTGATCCATCGCACCGGAATTCGAAGAAACCTACAAGCCTTCTCGCCTAATACGCAGCAATTGGTGCTAGAACTAGGCGATTCGGTGTTTGCCATTTTGCGAAAAGCTGACCAAATGGAAAAATCAGTGGTTTGTCTATTCAACCTGACCGACCAAACGCAAAAGCTTTCGCTTCCTCCCGGGTTGATGGAATTTAGCCGCGATTTAATTACTCGCACGCTTCATCAAACAGAAGAACTGGAACTCAAACCCTATCAAAGCATGTGGCTAATCACCAGGTTCGTAACTTAATTCAACTGCTTATTAACACTCATAGAACCCCTAAGTATGAAAGTACTCATTTGCCCCGATTCGTTTAAAGACTGCCTGGAAGCCATTGATGTAGCCAAACATTTTGCAGCCGGTATTTTAAGAGTTGATCCATCAGCACACATAACAAACATACCGATGGCCGATGGCGGCGAAGGTTTTGTGCAAACCATGCTTTCAGCCTTAGGCGGTCAAAAGATCAGGATACCGGTTTTAGATCCTTTAGGCCGAGAGGTTCAGGGGTTTTATGGTATTTTAAACGACCAACAAACAGCAGTAATCGAAATGGCAGCAGCTTCAGGAATTGAGCACTTAACACGCGACGAACGCAATCCGTTAATCAGTTCGACCTTCGGCACCGGTCAGCTGATGAAAAACGCCATGGAAAAAGGATGCCGAAAACTAATTATTGGTGTTGGCGGAAGTGCAACCAACGATGGCGGAACCGGCATGGCCAAAGCTTTGGGCTACCGCTTTCTGGATGACAAAGGACAAGAAATTGCAGAAGGTGGAGGTCAACTTAACCAGCTGGTAACAATAGAATCGGCCGGTGTCTTCCCGCTAATAAGTGATACTGAAATTTTGACGGCTTGCGATGTCAATAACCCACTAACAGGCCCCAACGGTGCATCGGCTATTTACGGACCTCAAAAAGGAGCTACAGTTGAAATGATTAACGAACTGGACAAAAACCTGACGCATTTAGCTAAAATTATTGAAACAGACCTACAAAAAGAGATTTTAAAAACTCCGGGAGGTGGCGCTGCCGGAGGACTGGGAGCAGGATTGGTCGCCTTTTGCGGAGCCAAACTTCAAACCGGATTTGACATTGTAAAAGAACAAACAAAACTAGAAGAGGCCATACAAAAAGTGGATCTGGTAATTACCGGAGAAGGGAAAATGGATGCTCAGACCAAGCAGGGAAAGACCCCTTGGGGCGTTGCTCAGTTGGCTAAAAAACATCAGAAAAAATGTATCGGTATTGCCGGTTTTTTAGGCGATGGCTACCGCGAACTATATGATGAAGGTTTCACTTCAATTTTTGCCATTCCTCACGGTCCCATTTCGCTAGATGAAAGTTTACGAAGAGCGCCCGAATTACTAGCAGATAAAGCGGAACAAATCTTTCGACTACTTCTGCTTGACTAAATGAACCGGATACCGAAACTATCGTTTTACTCCTGAAGTTGTAAATGAGATTCCCTGCTGCCCGGAAGTAGAAATCATAACCGCCTCAAAAAGTGGCTCGTGCGTACCTGAGTTAACTGCCCAATCGAAAATAAAATTGGCCCCAGTACCTCCATGTTCATCTCGTTCATCGACTACAATTTCAATTGTCTCCAAGGGTTTCAAAAAGATTGGATTATTGAAATAAGTACGAATTAAATCACCGGCAGTATTGTAATAATCTGATCGCAAAATGTAAATTGAATCCTCAGAACTGATATTTCGAATACTAATCGTCGCAGTCAAATTGTAGGTTCGTTTTTCAGTCAGACTGTATATTTCAGAATAAACAGAAAGGTAAGAACTCCCATAATCCAAACTATCCGAAGAATTAATTTTCGCTTGCCGCTGTTCCCAATGCGTTGGATTTACTGAACTAATTTCCTTCGGACGATTACAGGAAACTAATACGACTAGCAAAAGAAGCAAACTACTGCAAATCTGAGGGAGAAATCTTACTAAACGAAAGAATCTTGTCATAATTAGAAAAATATTTATTGCACAAGTTAGCAAATACCATTCATACCATTTACAAAAATAGCGGATTAATTATTGACTGAAGCTACTTATTTATTATAAACAGAATCGTATAGCAAACTTTTATAGCGCACTAAAATTTTAAATTTCTCAAAATAAGACACAGGACTTTGACGTATACGTTTATAATGCTAATTTACTTGTCTGAATATACGTAAGCTGAAAACGAAATGAAACTACTACTAACCGGAATTACCGGATACGTTGGAAAGCGCATACTTCCTTTGTTGGTTGAGAATGAGCATGATGCTTATTGCTGTGTTCGCAACCTCGAACGGGTGGAGGAAAAATGGCAGCATCACCCTCAGGTCAAACTTATTGAAATTGACTTTCTCAAAACCGACTCTCATCAACGCTTTCCTTCAGAGATTGAAATTGCATATTACCTCATTCACTCGATGGCTTCAAACAATGGCGATTTTGAGGATATGGAACTCCAGGCGGCCGCCAATTTCAGAAAACTGCTTACACAAACTAATGCGCGACAAGTGATCTATCTTGGTGGTATTTCAAATGACAAATACCTGTCGAAGCATTTGCGGTCTCGACTTAAAGTTGAGAATGAACTTTCTAAAGGGAGCTATCAATTAACAACACTAAACGCCGGAATCATTATCGGGTCGGGCAGTGCTTCGTTTGAAATTATCAGAGATATTGTTGAGAAACTCCCGGTAATGATCAGCCCTCGATGGGTTTTAACCAAATCTCACCCCATTGGAATTCGCGATGTTTTGAAATTTTCAATTGGGGTTATGGACAACCAAGCTTGTTTTAACAAAAGTTTTGACATAGGAGGCAAAGATATTTTAACCTATAAAGACATGCTATTGCGATATGCAGAAATCCGACAATTAAAACGAAAAGTAATCGTCTTGCCCATAATGACTCCCCGCTTGTCTTCGTATTGGTTATTTTTTATCACATCCACCTCGTATAAATTGGCTATAAACCTTGTAAATAGTTTAAAGGTTGAAGTTATTGCCAAAGAGAACTCGTTGCCGAAATTATTGAATATTGAGCCGCTAAGTTACAAAGAAGCCGTTGAAGCAGCATTCAAAAGAATCAGGCAAAACCAGGTTTATTCGAGCTGGAAAGATGCACTAAGTTCTAGCGAATTCGATACCGATTACGCTGACCAGATCGATGTTCCGGAATATGGGTGCTATCGAAACAAGCAAGTAGTTTCATTTCAAAAACCAATAGAAGAAGTTACAAAAGTAATTTGGTCTATTGGAGGGCAAAACGGTTGGTACTATGGCACCTGGCTCTGGAGAATTCGTGGATACCTCGATAAGCTTTCCGGAGGGATTGGACTTCGACGCGGCCGAACCAGTCCGACTGAAATAATGAACGGAGATGCACTTGACTTTTGGCGCGTTCTACTGGCAGACGGCGACAAAAAACGTTTACTTCTGTATGCTGAGATGAAGCTTCCCGGAGAAGCTTGGCTCGAATTTAAGGTCGTTGAAAAACCTGAACAAAATAGCCTGATCCAAACAGCCACCTTCCGTCCCAAAGGTGTCTGGGGGAGATTTTACTGGGGATTATCCTGGCCCTTCCACTTATTCATTTTTCGAGGAATGGCGCGCAATATCATCAAAAAAGCCGGCAACTGAAAACAGCTTCCGGCTTGCAATTATGAGTTACTCTTTCGTTTCAAGCTTTATGATCTTCTCAGCACCGCCATATTTACGTTCCGATATTGCCGCTAAAATAATGGCAGCAATTACAATTGCAATAGCAACATACACAAAATCTGGCACCGGTGGTGGATCGCCTTGTGCATAGGAGTGCATTCCCGAAAGGTAATAATTCACCCCAAAGAAGGTCATCAGTACCGAGCTGAACCCAGCCAATGCGAGCGAACTTAACACAAAATGATTATACAATCCGGGAACCTTTCGTAAATGAATGATAAACGAATATACCAGAATGGTTACCAAAGCCCAGGTTTCCTTCGGATCCCACCCCCAATAACGTCCCCACGATTCGTTTGCCCAAACACCTCCAATAAATGCTCCTATGGTAAGTAAAATCAAGCCAACAATTATCGACAGTTCAATAATAATGGCCAATTCAACAATCGTAAATGAAGCACTTTTCAGGTTCTTCGAATTACGAAACATCATAATGATTAGGTTTAAAAAACCGACTAAAGCAGCAACGCCCAAAAAGCCATAGCTTGCAGTAATAACTGCAACATGCACTATCAGCCAGTATGATTTAAGTACGGGCACAAGGTTCGTAATTTCCGGATTCATCCAGCTCAATCCAGCTACCATCAGTATCAACGACGATAAAATAGTAGTTACAGCCAGCGTAATCTGCGATTTTTTAATAAATACAAAACCCGTTAGCAAGGCAGACCAACCAACGTATAACATCGTTTCGTAACCATTACTCCAGGGCGCATGTCCAGAAATATACCAGCGTAAAGCTAATCCTCCCGTATAAGCAAGAAAAACAATTGCCACAGCGGCAGTCCCAGCTGTTAAAAGTTTTGTGAGATTTAGCTTTTCCTTAAAGATTCCAATCAAATGAATAATCAATAAGAAAAGACCAACAACTCCTGCTATGCGCGAAATCCATGTAAATAAATTGAATTTATTATACAGTATTTCTAACTCAATCTTGGTTTGATCAGGAATAATTTCATGTCCGTGTGTTTGTTGAAATTGCTTGATCTCTTCGAGTCGTTGATTCGCACTTTGATAATTACCTGTGCTAATGGCTTGATTGACTTCTTGAAAATAAGCACTTAATAGCTGACTACTATCGTTTTGATGTGAGCCCAGCTTATAAAAATCCTTCTCATTTACCCACTTGTTATTATTGTGGTTCTGTACAGGAAAAACATTCATAAAATTGCCTTGAAAAATCTGATAGCAAATATTCATTCGTTCATCAACATTGATAACTTCCTTGTCGAACTTATTTCGTTTCGTGGGCTGCTTTTTATAGGTTACATCAACCAATTGTTGCAATTTATATATTCCGGTATTCTGGCTCAACATCTGATTGAACGAAACATACTTTTCTGAAAATTCCAGTTGTTTTTGCAATTCACTATTCGCAATACGAATGATCGGAACGTTTCTCCAGGAAGCGGGACGCGCACTCATCCCCAAAAAGACTTCGGATGCTGACATTCCCTCGAAAGAGCTTTTGCGATTAAGCTTTCTTAGCACCTCCGATGCCAGTGTATTTACAGGCTCTACCCTGCCCTTCGTATCTTGCACCAACAAGGTTTCGAATTGTGCAACATGATCTTTATTTATTCGTGCAGGAGTAACTTGTTGAGCTTGCAATAATCCGGGGCCTAGAAGCAAAGATGCCAAAATCACACTTGCCACCGACTTCTTTTTCAAGTCTTTTAAACGTGAGCTAGATCGCAGCAGCGACTGAAAACGGCTTTTCTTATTAAAGAAAGAAAAAAGCATACCCAATGACATTAAAAAATAACCAAGATAGGTAACTCCAGTTCCCAATGCATCATGACTAACCGACAAAATTGTCCCTTTTTCATCCGTATCATAAGATGATTGGAAGAAGCGGTAGCCCCCGTAGTCCATAATATTATTCATGAAAATTCGATAGGGTTTTTCAACTCCTTTCGTATTGTCAATTAAAGTCACATCGCTCGCATAAGAAGAAGGGCTCATACTCCCGGGATAACGCTCCAATTGAAAATCATTCAAATATATTTGAAAAGGAAGATCGATAAGTTGCGAACCGTAGCTTACTTCCAAATCAACATTTCCAAAATCGGCCCTTGTTGATACATTTTGTTGTCCATAGTTGTCGTAAACAACCAACTGTTTTTGCTGGTCACGATCTGTAAGCTGAAGAAGAACAGCATCTCTCCTATTTTTTGCAGTAGTTTGATCGGTATCAGTTGATAAAAGTTTACGACCATAAGGCAGGTAAGATTTCAGGGCAAAAATATGTCCACCCAATCGGTAAATCCCCTGACTCTTTATGGCAAATTCCTGATCGGGATCAATCACTTTCTCTATAATTCCAGTCATTGATACGATCTGAGCAGTATCCCGGGCTGTAGCAACCAAGCCACCAGTTGACCGATTGATAAAAAGAGCTGCATTCTTTTGTCGACCTTCAAAACTGATCAATAATTCATCCGAAGTTATTTCTTCATTCAATTCCAATATCAAATCGAGTCGTTCGTTATTACTGTTCACCAAGATGAAAGAAAAAATAGCATTTCCACCTTCATCAGCCAAAACACTTTCGATTGCAGAAGGCACATAATTGAGCATTTCAATTTTAATATCATGATCGCTAATTGAAACAGTTTCATCAAAATGATTTCGGGTATATGGAGAAAAAGGCACACTCCAATTCTCCTGAATATTCAGCCCATTTGTAGATGCATTTACGCTGATATAATTTTCGGTTGATATCAGTTGATCCGAAGCGCTCCCTTCACGAATATGCATTTGCCCTTCGAAACTGTAAAAACGGGTGATTCCGGCTCCCGCAAGTATAATAATAAAAGCCAAATGAAAAAGCACCATACTCCAACGTTTAAGCTGAAACGCTTTATAATAAAACAGCCCTCCAACCAAATTAACACCTGTAAATCCAAGTAAAATATTGAACCACCAGGCATTATAAATCAACACTTTTGCGGTTACTGTTCCATAATCATTCTCAATAAAAGTTGCATAGGCAATTGCTATTGCAAAAACAACCAGCAAACATGAGGTTGTCATCATTGAAAACAGAGTGGACTTTATTCTTTTCATCTCATTAAAATTGTTTATTTCATTCGCGTTCGATGTAACTCATAATGAATTTTAACATGCTTGTTTGAATTCTCACGTATTAAAATTCACGTTCGTTTCATACGTTAAACGACTTTTACGTTCCTGAGATTTAAACGATAAATAAAATGGAGTAATAAAAAAACTCCTTTACTTGTTCAAAATAAGCAAAGGAATTCTTCTATATTAATCTAATAAAAAAAAATCTAGATCTTAATTTGTTGTCGGATCGTCGTGTGCAATTTTTGCAACATACTCTTCATAATTAAATCCTTTAAAGTCTGGGCTTTCTTCATTATGGCATGTTCTGCATAATTGTTCATCCGGAATAATTAAGCCTTTTGACATTGCCAATTTTCTGTTTTTCATTATGCCTGCAGACTTGTATATACTGCCTGGGCCATGGCACGATTCACAAGAAACACCCTCCTCAACTTTAATCGAAGCTGCCATGTCAGGATGAGCAGCTGCCGTTGAATGGCATTTTAAACATTTTGGATTTTCAGCCTCTGTACCTTTCAACAAGTTCATCGCATTTGCATGAGGCCCTTCAGCCCACTTGTTGTATTGTTCTCCTTTATTGGGTTTGTTATGACACATTTTACACTTAGCCGCCCCAATGTACTTATAATTCTGCGCAAACGCTGCAGAACTAATCATTAGCGCAAGCCCCAGTAAAAACATTAATCTCCTGTAATTCATAATCTTAAATATTATGGGTTTATACTATACGTCTTCAATATTTAAACCAATATTTTGAGTAAATATTAACAACGATCCATCGTTCTAAATTAATAACTTCTGGATTGATGAACAACGATCAACGATGATATATATCAACTTACCCTAAATTAATATAATGCGGAGTGGCACATCGAACATGATTCCGTTTTCCAATCGTCTCCAATATCAACCGGATGTTTGAATTCGAGCGGTTCAAAAGACTCAGAATATTTCATTTGGTCTGGTGTTCCTTGTGCTAAGATATTATGACACATATTGCAATCTTTTGAAATTACCTTTCCCGACTCAGCTGCGTGACGATCGTTATGACATCGAAAACACCCATCGGTTTCCATATGTCCGACGTTGTTTGGGTAATACTTCCAACTTACGTTCATCAAAGGAAAGAAGTTATGTGCATATTGATCTTGAATCTCCGCAATAGCTTGCTCAACCTCCGCAGTTCTGTTCTCCAGTACTTCCGGCTCAACCAACTCATAATACTCACGAACCTGACTATTGATAGCTGTAAAGGCTGAATCCTTTGTAGGATATTCCTGATAAAGCGCCATCATGGCTATTAATTTTATACTCGGAAGTGTTTTTGAAATTCGACCTTCAGCCATTGATTGATCAATAAAATTCTGTGGCACTCTGTAGTTGTGCGAAGGTCTGTTGTGACAATCCAGACAATCCATCACTCTTATTTCCAGCGTATCGAGCTCCACTTGGCTCAATGGGTAATCACTGTCGGTATAAGTTTGACTTTCTCCGGTTTTTGTATTGGTATATTTTACCCAAGGTATAATTTGTCGATCATGGTCAACTGCTTTGTACTCAATTTTCACATCAGGACTAATATGTTGATGAATTCCCTTTTCCATTCCATCCGCAGTTGCTTTGGAACTGGTTTTAATTTGTAAGTGAACGATTTGCTCTGTATTGTTATCATCAGCCAAAAATGAATGTTCAACTCTTAATTTACGATCATAAAACTTCTCGGGCCAGTGGCACTCTTCACAAGTTTCGCGAGCAGGACGTAAATTTTCAATTGGTGTAGGAATTGGCTTCGGGTACTTTTTTGCCAATACCGAATATACCTGATACATACCGGAAAGTTTACTTTTTACATACCAGCCGGCACCAGCTCCAACATGACACTCAACACACGCAACTCTTTCATGCGACGAACCATGATAAGTGATATATTCCGGCTCCATTACCTCATGACAGAGCTTCCCGCAGAATTCAACTGACTCGGTATAATGAAAAGCTTCATAGCTCCCTATTGATGAAATAATTAGTAAAAAAACAGTACCAACAATAAAAATGGTTGATGCGTTACGGACTGCCACATTATTAAAATCGAGAACAGGCCAGTTCAACTCCCGTCCTTCCGATTTTGCTTTTCTTGCTTTTTTGCGGTTAATTCTCATTCCTATTGGAATAAGTAGCAATCCAATAATCATAAAAGCAGGAAGCACAAGGTAAATAAAGATACCAATATAGGAACCTCCGAATCCAAAAATGGTATTCAAAATCATCAACGATAAAATAGACGCCAAGTTGAATACCGCCAATACTGTTCCGGTAATCGAAATCCAATTTCTAATTGAAGAAGGTAGTTTCATACTATTTCATGTTTAGTAGCTATCGTTTATTGGTCAATTCCAGTTTGAAAAAAATACAAACTCGCTATAATCGCATCAACAATCCGATCCAAGAAAACTACTTATAAAGCTATCTTTTTTTACGCTATTATCTGTTATTCTTTGTAAGCGATATATCAATGAATAAATGATAAATATCATCGATGCAATTCTCGTAAAGAAAATGGCAACGTCCGAATAGAAAGATCATTTAGAGCAACTGAATTAACGTATCAGAAAACATAAACACCCCTAAAAAAGACCCAACAAGGAATGCAAGTCTCAAAAGTATGATTCTAATATATGTGTGTTTCGACAAGCAATTTGAAACCGATTTGCCATCATGTATATAGATAAAAACTCACTTTCACCTCAACGCAAAAGATCAGGCTGACCCAATTAATACACCCACAATAAAGCCTTAATAAAGAACAACTTAACTCTTAAAACATCAAAATCAGACTGCCCTATTTTTTCCCGTGGTGAATGTGATGCCACCCGCTGAGAATACTTTTAAAGTTCTCCAAAGGAGACTTACCAATCGTAGCGACATATAAATGAATGATCAAAAAGATAGAAATAACGAATCCAATAATTGAGTGAAAAACAGCGGTTACAAAAATACCACTCAGGTTGTATACCTTCTCAATAATAAGTTCGGGAAATAGTAATGCAAATCCGGTAATAATAGCTCCAGGAACTGCTAAATACATGACGAGAATATAGAAATATTTCTGTAATGGGTTAAATTTTCGTTTTTCCGACAATGGATATGGAGCACTTTCGCCATGAAACATTCCCCAAGAGTAATACTTAGCCTGTTTAATGGGTCTCTTTATAAATGCTCTAGGCTTAACAATGTAAAACTTACCATTTGAAGTGACTAAATTCCCAATGAGAAACAAAAAGTAATTCAGGGTCACAATAACACCCGAAATATTGTGTGCATCTACGGCTTTGTCGAATGACATAATAAAACCAGAATCGATTCCTGACTGCATTGACAGTCCGGTAATGATCAGGACAATAATTCCAAGCGCATTGATTCCGTGCCAAATACGTAACCACATCGGATAAAAGTAGACCTTATTATTATTTGTCATCGGGCTTTCTATTTAGAATTCTAAAAATTGTATGGATGATAATAACTACAATTAAACCAATAAAGATAATATAACTAAGCGTTCTAAGGAGTCGTACTTGGTGCGTACCAATAACATAGGAATCATTTGAAATCATTGTTCCTAAAATACCATTTCCTTTTCTACTTTGTAAATTTTCGTACTTATACAAAGAGGCAATTAATCTGGAATTTGAACTGTGGCACTCCACACACTTCCGCAACGCTTGTTCTTTCGGGAGTATATTGTGCGAAACCATTAGGCTGTCTTCCACCTGTGTGTGACACTCAATACAGCGAACATTTTCAAAGTGTAATTTTTGATTAGGCAACCAATTATGGACTTCGACCAACTCTGGATTATCTTTGCCGGAAACCAATTTATACTCTTGCATCGAATTATGACAAGACAAACACATGTTGTTGCTATACTCAACAATCTCCTGAACATTACTACTTGTTCGTGCTGTTGCGGTGTAAGTATGTTGGCTATGGCACTTCGAACAAGTAAACGCATCGCCATAAGTCTGATAATGCACACTTTTTTGATACTCCTCATCAATCCGCTCAAATTGATATTTAGCAAACGACTCATCACCTCCGTGACAATCCAAACATGTCGCTAAAGGTTCCAGTTTAATGTTGGCACTATGAGGATAGGTCGTATATTCGTAAGAATGACAATCAATACAATCAAACAAATGATGAACGCCTGCTTTCAATGCAATCGTATCCAACACAAAATAGGGGTTCATCAACCGACTTTCTTGCCGTTCCATCAAATCATTATGAAATGTATAGGTTTGATTTGAGTGACATTTCAGGCACTGGTGTTTTTGTGCATTTTCGTATGATTGTGCCCTTGCTCCAAGCCATCCAAAACAACAAACAAAAACTATTAGTATTAATTTATTCCTCATTATGTATGTTTAACACTGTTGATTTATTACAAACCATATCTCATATTTCATCGTTGCTCAAAACTTGACCAAACCTAATTCTCAAAATATTATTACGAATAAAATGGCAATATCACAGAAATTGATATCACCATTTTATTTTTATGTTCTATTTATCTTTTTAGAACATCCATAAACGGGTTATTGTGAATCCAATAGCAAGCCCCTCAAATGGATTATTCATATTATTCATCATGTCGTATTGCGGAAGAATGCCATTTGCATTGCCAACATACATTTGAAATGCGTGCGTATAGGTTGACACCTCAATACCAAACTTTAAACTAGCTTTTGGGTGATATGGTCCATCCCAACCTGGTGCATTATTCGCATTCCAACCCGAATGTTGTTCCGAAATATCATCAATTTTCAATGGTGCATCATAACTAAATATAAATGACGACTGTGGTGAAAATTTTAACCGACCGTTAAAATGCAATCCAACTCGGTCATGATCGTGGTACCGCGCAACTAAGTTAGCATGAGAGAAGCTAACTCCGGCTTGCAATGAAAGTGCATCAGAAAACTTACGACCTACCAGTAATTGTGCGAAATACGAATAACGATCGCTACCTCTAAATTCAAAGGTGTCTAGTGGATTCTCGTAATTATTTAATCCCCCGAAGTCATCCTTAGGTCGGCCGTCAATTGCAACATTACCCAATACTGTTACAAAAACAGGTACTGTATTCTTTTCTGTTTGCTCCAAAATAGTCCACTTCGCATTCAAGTCGGTGTATAAATTGAGTTTTGTTACACCAATACCAAGCTGAAGATTCTTGGCTGGCACATAATTTAAACCAAGCCTCACATTAGCACCGGCAGCGTATAATCCAAATAAATCAAACGCAGCGTCGCCATTATCTATTGGTCCAAACTTGTGTTGAATCACAAATTCGAGAGATTTTACAGAAGGAATATAGGAGGTTTGTGCGTCAATTAAGGTCCCGTTTTCAAAAGCTGCTCCAATCGGTTGATCTTTTTCAACAGCTTCATCCTGAGCCCAGATATTAACACAAACAAACAGACTTAATATGACAATTAATAATGTTTTTTTCATGTTCAAAGGTTCTTTTATTAATTACTAATTGTTTTCCGCTCCTTGTGCAATCCATCCAAGAACTAAAGCAGCTTCGTTTGTTGAATACTTAGCTGGATGATTCCCGTCTGGACTCGGCTTCTTATAAATCTCGCTTACTGCAGGAGTTGTTGTGTTTACATAGCCTGAAATGCTATTGTAGGCTTTATCTGCGGTCAAATCTGGCGTGGATTTTATTCCTCCAGCCTTGTGACAACCTACACATTTAGCTTGAAAAATAGGAACAATTTCATTTTCAAAGCTAACAACTACTGCACCAGGATCATCCGGATCAATTACAATTGGCGCTTCAGGTGCAACAAAATCATAAACACAACCACTAAGTGCAAAGCCAAGAACCGCGACAATAAGAAATATTTTACTTTTTTTCATTTCGTTGTGCTTTTGGTAAGTGAATTAGAAGGAAAAACTTCTTCTGAAGCCTTTTTTCTATAAGTTTTCACACTACTCTAATGACTCAATTGAATTCTTTAGAAGTGCTTTGATGTAATCCGGATTATGGACTCCCATACTCCGGTCATCCTCCATCATTGCATAATTATATGCTGCTCCTGCAACTCCAATTGGATATGTTCCTTTTACTAAATGACCTTCTGCATCAACTACTCCTGCACTTTGCAATAATACTTGAAGTTCATGAATTAACTCCTCTACCTCAGTTTGAACGCCCCCCACATCAAAATTGTCCTGTTCTTGATGACATTTGGTACAACTCGCTAAACTTGGTTCAAAAGTATGTCCACCTTCTCCACTCTCAAATTCATACATATGACAGGTCGTACATCCTGCATTATTCCGGTGAGGATGAGATTTTGTTCCAGGGTATTCGGTTGACCCGGCAACTTCATAACCACCAATTCCCTCTAATATAGTCGATTGAGGTCCATGATGAGGGCCCCAGTGTGAACTACTAATAAAATAGTTGCCATCATCATCAGGAGTGGGCTCGCTTGTACGGGGCTGATGACAATTCACACATAAATTAGACTCCGTTCCAAAGTCTATCTGCCGATTTGGGTCATCAAACATCAATAACTGAACCGGTCCTTTAGCACGCAATGCATAATCCTGACCGTCAGCTTCAAAATCGAAACTTACGTGACCCGAGTGGCAGGTTTCGCAGGTAATATGGGTAGGTGCCGCCAGTGCCGAGGTGAGCGTATCTCTTTCCGTAAATTGCCACTCTACAAATCCATCGTGCGTATGGCAAATGGCACAAGCCTTTCTATTCTCTCCAGCACCGGCATAAATATATGTAGGCTGCCCAGTATACTGGATCATACTGGTTCCGTGAATAGAGGTAGCAAACTGAGCCTTAATTTCGTTCATATTGTCATCATTATGACAAACAATGCAGGCTACTTCTCCGTCAGCACCATCGATTCCATCGACACCATTAACTCCATCGGCACCATCAGCACCATCTAATCCCGGAGGGCCTTCCTTTACACATGCGGGAACGACAAACAACACCAACGCTGCGACAACAAGTAATTTGGTTATTTCTCTGATTTTCATACGCTTATAGTTTAGTACATTCAAATTAATGTGGAGTTACTTCCAATTGCTTAGTTTGATGATAAAAGTATAATTGAAAGTACTAATAGCGAAGGCTTTGCGTATGACATATTTCGAGAGAATAATTGACATATATCAATCAGCCATTTTTACTAATTTTGATCAGCTCCGGCTCACTCAGAATTTCAATTTCATTTCTGCTCTGTTTGATGATACCGGACACCTCAAGTTCCTTCATATTTCGAATGAAACTTTCCTTTGTCATTCCTGACATTTCAGCAAATTCTTGCTTACTCAATTTATAGTTAAATGGATTCGAATTATAGATTTCGTTTTTCAGATACAACAAGGTATCTGCGACCCGCCCGGGCATGTATTTTTGATTCAGGCGAATCAAGGAATCTAACATTTGAAGATTTTGTTTATTGTTATATTTCAGCAACTCGTAGGCAAATCTGCTATTGCGTGACAACAGAACATGCAACCTATTTGAATCAATAAAACAGCACTCGACTTGAGTCAGTGCTGAGACTGTAAAATGCCTGATGTCGTCACTAATTACTCCACCGGCTGTAACTAAATTATGTGTTGATATTAATTTGAGTATTACATTCTTCCCATTGTGTCCCTCTGCAAGTACTTTCGCAAGTCCGTCTTTAATGCAAACAAAATGAGTAGTAGAAGTATTCTGCTTGATAATTGTTTCTCCCGGATTGAAAACTACATTTCGCTTACACGTCATCAAGTAATCCATATCCTCCTTATTGAGACACTCAAAAATGCTCGCCTCAGCCTTTGGCAAACAGCGGACACAACAGGTCATTCCACAGTTTATACAATCTTTTACTTCTGGCTCTTTAAACATCTCTTCCTTCCTCCCCACTTAGATTCAAACAGTAAATTCTTGTATAAATATATATCAATACTGTCATAGTTTTATAGTTAGAAAGTTAATCAGGACACGTTACTTATTATCCTATTTCCATTAAGTTTTTTAATATACTGATAATAGCATAATTAAAAAAACAACCCTATCAAAAATATGTTGTAAAATATGACTTTCAAACCTCCTAAAAACAAAAAAATCCAAGAAACATACGTTCCTGGATTTCTCTACAATTAAAGTCACCCCAACTAATTAGCCAAAAAATCAAGCACATCTCCTGCTCCAGACTTGCTATTTGTTTTGTAAAATTCAGTATAACCACATCTTTCGCATGATACCGCTTTAAACTTTCGGTTCTGGATATTAAAAAATCGTATAAAACCAGCCCCTGTAGTACGTATCACGTCAACCGATGCTTTCTTACTTCCGCACTTAACACAGGAATATGAACTCTTCATTTCGTTTATTTTATTTGCTTTTATCTTTTTTATCCGATTTACGCCCGGAATCTTTTAAGGCTTTATGAATAATCCATTCCAACTGACCATTTATACTTCGAAATTCGTCGGCAGCCCAACGCTCCAAAGAAGCATAATCATCCGGGGCTAATCGTAAAACAAATGATTTCTTCTTTCCCATTCAAAATCCTTCCTCTTTTATCTGTTACAAACAAGTATCGACAAAAAGCCACTATTCTATCGTTTATAATCTCACATCCAGAACTAACTCTGATTAATAAATTGATCCGGTATTTACAACTGGAGTGGCCTCCTTATCTCCGCAAAGCACAACCATCAGGTTACCAACCATTGTTGCTTTCTTCTCTTCATCCAACTCTACAATTCCCTTTTGGCTTAACTCTTCCAATGCCATCTCAACCATACCGACAGCGCCTTCAACAATTTTAAACCGCGCAGCAACAATTGCAGTAGCTTGCTGACGTTTCAACATAGCTTGTGCAATTTCTTGCGCATAGGCCAAATAATTTATTCGTGCTTCAATTACCTCAATTCCGGCAATCGCCAATCGCTCAGAGACCTCACGCTCCAATTCATCGTTCACTTCTTCGCCCCCACTGCGTAAGGTTATCTCAGCCTCCTCATCTTCAAAATTATCATATGGATAAAGGCCCGCTAATTTCCGTATGGCAGCCTCTGTTTGTATGTTCACAAAATGTTCGTATTCGTTGACATCAAAGGCTGCCTTAAACGTATTCTGAACCCGCCAAACCAAAACAACACCAATCATCACAGGGTTTCCAATTTTATCGTTCACTTTAATCGGTTCACTATCGAGATTCCGGGCTCGTAAAGACATTTTCACACTCTTAAAAAACGGATTTACCCAGAAAAAACCATTTTTCTTTACTGTTCCCCGATAATCGCCAAATAGTACAAGAACAGCACTTTCATTAGGATTAACAACCATAAATCCAATAGCTATTGCTATAAACAAAAGAATGACCGGAAGTAAAAGAAAAATCATTTTTGAAACCAGCGAAAAAACAGCAAGAATAACCAGAACAAATTCAATGAAAACATATAAATAACCTGATTGTGCATTGTATACCTTTTCCATAACACTTAATTTAAATTGATATCATTTTGATATCACTAAGATATATAAAAAAAAGCATCTCAGTCAAGATGCTTTACAATACATTTTCAGTTGTTACAACTAATTTTTGATCAGCTCAATACTATTGGTCATTCGGGAGTTTA